>NZ_JAJFDG010000003.1:0-429891 GCF_020708615.1 Bacillus sp. LBG-1-113
AGTCTCTTCCCTTCCCTGTTGAAGTACAGATGAAAATTCAAACGGAATCAAAGTCCATTACCAAGCCTGCCCTCAACCTCAAAAGACAGCAATTGAAAGAAGAACAAAAAGAACAACAAAGCACAGGTGATCGAAGTGATGTTTCTACTGTCACAAGTGCCACAATGATAAGGCATTTACAAGATGAAATAAAGAAAGAAGATGTGCACGTGATGAACTGGCTTTCTGTGATAGTTGTTCATGGGAAGACAAAAAAAGAATGTGTGGGGAAAGCAACGATTGTCAAAAGACACCTAAAAGGCGCTGGCATTACTTGTCGACTTCCAGTGGCCGATCAATTGAACCTTTTTTATAAAATGCTTCCCGGTGAAAAGTTAGACATAACCGATAAGAACTGGATTCAAAAAACAACGCAAGACGGCGTGGCAGAAGGTCTTTTCGCTGTTAACTCTGATATTGGTTCGAAAATCGGGTTCTTTCTCGGCTGGGTTGATCGTTTCCAAGAGCACACCGATTTAGAAAATGCCATTATGTCTAGCCGTGATTTTGTCTTATTCCATCCTTTCTTAGCGAATCAGCAGTTAAAGGGTTCAAAGACACGTTCTCCCCACTGCTTAATAACAGGAGATACAGGAAACGGCAAGTCGTATTTGGCGAAATTGATTTTTAACTATATCAGCATGTTAAATATCAAATCTCTGTATATAGACCCTAAAAAGGAAATGAGAAAGTGGATTCAAAGAGTACTGAATGATGAGGACATTCGAGAGAGTTTTCCCTTATATATTGCACATTTAGAGAAATACAACTATATCACGTTAGATCACGAAAATACGCACAACTGGGGGGCGCTTGACCCTATCTCCTTCCTCCCTCCTATGAAAGCAAAAGAACTAGTGCAAGTCATTTTCGAACAAGTATATGACTTTAAAGGTAAGGACGACATAAACACTGCTTTCCTCCGTGCTACATCAGAAGTGATTGAGGCGAAACAAAAAGGTGAACAGGTCGGCTCACTTGATATTATTCGAAAGATGCAGAGCCATCCCGAAGAAGCTGTACAAAAAGCTGGTGACTATTTAAATGAGGTCGTATCAGATTCCATTTTGAAACTTTGTATTCATGATGGTTCAAATCCTGCATTGTCACTAGAAAAGCGAATCACCATTTTAGAAGTTGAAAATATGGATTTGCCGGATCATGCTGAGCGACTTGAAAACTACACCATATCACAACTAAAGTCTAGTGCGGTCATGTTTGCACTAGGTAAGTTCTGCGAACTATTCGGCATGAATCAAGATGAACAGACTGTTGAATTTATAGATGAAGCTTGGATATTTACCACGTCTCAACAAGGAAAAAAAGTAGAAAGACAAATGCGCCGGATCGGTCGATCATACAACAATGCGGAATACTTCATTTCCCAATCCACAAAAGACGCTTTAAAAGAAGAGGATTCTGGAAACTTCGGTGTTGCCTTTGCCTTTGATGAACCGAATGAGCGAGAAGAAGTGTTGAAATGGATGAACATGGAGGTCACAAAAGAAAACAAAAAAATGATGGAATCCATGTTCCAAGGTCAGTGCTTATTTAAAGATTACTATGGCCGCACCTCCAAAATTTCGATTGAATGTCTATTCGAAGAATGGCAAGGTGCTCTGAAAACGGTTGAGAAAAAAGCTGTCGCATATGCGGAAGAAAAATATTTGTAAAAGGGGTTAAGACGTACATGGAAATTGCTTTATTAAATTCTCTTGTCGTAACAGTTCCAGGATTTTATAAAGCTGAGAAAATCACATTAGAAGATGCACAGCAGTGGCTTAAGTATTATGAAGGACGATACAAAAGCTTTATAGGTCATAAATCAACGGCACAGTTTCTTCAAGAATTATTAGGCATTAAAGTTGAACAGAATCGAAAGATTTTTAGACATATGAAGTATCAGAAGGCAATCTGTTTTTCTCTGAATGAACGTTATCCTGAAAATGTTGTGCTATCGAAAAAAGATTTAGAGAAAGCTAGATACCAATTTTATTTATTAACTCGATTAGATTAGGAGGTGGCTGTGATGAAGAAAAAAAGGATTCTGATTGTATCGGCTATTGTGTTGCTGTTCTTAACTGTCGCATCAGCTGTTACAGTATTTTCGGCTGATGGAGATACAACGACGCAGCCAAAAGTCGAAAAAGCTGGCGGCGTGGAATTGAAGGTGAAAAGGTTTCCTATCTCACGCTATCAAGCGAATAATGAAGCATCTGACGATTTAATCAAGGGGGCGTTTGTTGGGCTGACAAACGTCACTTTTTCTTTTGCAGGAAACATTGTTCGTGTGGTTGATGCGGGGATGGATATTTTGTATAACTTGCAACCAATTGACGAGTTCGCAAACTCCATTACAAACGTCTCTAAAACAGTTTATAAAACCCTGAAAAAGAATTTCGGTGAAGCCTTATTCATCTTCACGTGCGCCTATGTTGTCTACCTGTTCTGTGTGAGAGGTAGCGTAAAAGAAGCAATGCGACGGAGTATTCTATTTATTTGTGTCATGGTGATCGGCGGGCTTTGGATGTCAAACGCTGGTTATTACATGAAAGCGTTGAATGCCTTGTCTGTAGAAGCACAAGGAAAGCTTTTAACTGCGGGAAATGGATTGGTGGGCATTGTTCAAGATGAAGGGAATTTTGCAGACAGTTCAACGATTGAAAAAGGAAAGGAAATGGAAGGCACAGTTGCGGTTATGCGTAACCTTTACTTTGATATTGCTTTAATGAAACCATTTTTAATTGTGAACTTTGGAGAAACAAGCGAAGCAAAAATTAATGAGAAAGGTGATTCGAAAGATAAATTATCAAGGGTCGATAAATTGCTTTCATACAAACTGTCAAACGACGGAGAAAAAGCAAAACAGAAATATATAAAGGACACTGAAATTGAAAAATACGATAATGAGTCTATGACCTCTGGGAATGTCTTTAATCAACTTGGAGAATCTTTTATCGCTGTGGTCGCTTCTATTGTCATTGGGATACCTTTTTTAGCATTAGCGTTCTTTAATTTCTTGCTTCAAATTATCGCTTTAGTGATTGTATTTTTTGTGCCATTTGCTTTCATATTGGCGTATGTTCCCCAATTAGCTTATTCGGGATTCGTTACGCTTGGACGGTTAGGGAGTGTTTATCTACTGAAAGCAATGTTAGGTATTATCGTTCTGTTTGTGTACGTAACTTGCTTTATCGTTGATAAGTTAATTCCTCCAAACGGTTTCGGAATGTATCTTTTAAATGTCGCTGTCCTTGCCTCAATTTTGTGGATTGGTTTTCACAAGAGGGATGCCATTATCAAGTTTGTGACTGCTGGAAAAGTTGTTTCAGTTGATAATAATATGATGGAAAACATGAGACAAAATGTTGTTCAACCAGCTTGGGAAAATGCGAAGAAAATAGGAAGCACTTTGGGTAACGGAGGGGGCGTATTTACTGACTTTGCTAAGAATTTTAGGGGGAGAAAAGATGGTTCAAATACTGATGGCGTAACTGGTGCTCCAAGTGGCGGCGGTAATTCTCCGAGTGGGGCTACTATGGGATATGATAATACTCATGCTATTTCCAGAACTCCGCAAAAAGAGACTACTAACGGAATAGCTAGCCATAACAACCGTAACTTAAAGCGAAATCCTCAAACTCTATTGAAAGAACAACAAAAACAAAAAGAAGCCTTTGCAAATGCAAAAGAAAATAAACAGCAATCCCATTTAAACAGATTGAGAAAAGACGGAATAAACTCTCCTATGCTGAAAGATGTTTTGAATGAAGGAAATGAGGATTTATCCAAACGAGCACCTATCTTGCAGGATAAAAAGGATGAATCAGCTAGAACAGATCAAAAAGAATATGTTGAACAGCTTCTTAAACAGCCAGATAATCAGCAACAAACTGACGATACATCATTACAACTTGAAGATGAAACTACTTCTAATAGAGCACCAGTCTTACAAGAGAATGAAAAAGATACAGAACGCACTGATCAGAAAGCGTATGTTTATGAAGAACAAAATCAGTATCCTGAAACAGATCAGCAACAAGATTTTGAAGTCCAGAAAGATGATTCTGTTTCAAAGAGTGAGCCTGTAGCACAAGAGAAAACAGCAGACATCAAACGATCAGACCAAAAAGTCATGACGAATCAACCTGAACCGCAGTTTGGCTTTGAAAGTCCTCAATCTACAAAAGTAGAAAATCAGCCTATTGCCAATAACGAACGTAAAATCAGACCATCTGAACCCGCAAAAGTTCATTCAGATGGTATTCGTGTTGAGGAAAAACAGGCTGTTGCTCCTGCTGGTGAAAGTAAAGCTGTATCAAGAGAAAAACAGCCTTCATCACACACCATTAAACGGACTGAACAAAGCGTTAATACATTTGAGCAAGTGTCTTTAAATGATATTGGAAGGTGGACCTCGTCAAAAGTTGAAGATCGACTGAGAAGGGATGAAAGAAAAAGATGATAAGTAAAAAGGTAGTTCTTCCTTTGGTGTTCTCGGCTCCTTTTATCTTCTTTTTTGCTTTATGTATCGTAGTGGTTATGACAATTTCAAGAGAAAATCAATTGGGTGACGATTTTATAGGCGGTGGGGATGGCGAATATGAAACAGTTGGTATTGCGCCGGAAGTCGAACGATTTAGGGCTGTATTTGAGAAGTACGCCCGTCAGGAAGGTGTTTTTGATCAAGTGAATATTATTATGGCGCTCACCATGCAAGAAAGTGGTGGGCGTTCTTTAGATATAATGCAAAGTTCCGAAAGTATCGGCTTACCTCCCAACTCCATAACTGACCCAGAACGTTCGATTGAAGTAGGCATTAAACATTTTAAGAAGGTTTTTAACCAGGCTGGCAGTGATGTTCGTTTAACCTTACAGGCATACAACTTTGGTTCTGGATTTATAGACTATGTCAAAAAGAATGGTGGGAAATACACAAAGAAATTGGCACTTGATTTCAGCCGATTGCAAGCTTTAAAAATGGGCTGGAAAAGCTACGGTGACCCAAGTTATGTTGACCATGTCATGAGGTATGTGAAAGGCTCTGATAAAAATGTGAAGCCTGTGAATGGTTCTATGGATTTCTATGAAACGGTCATGAAAGAAGCTTTGAAATATGAAGGGCAACCGTATGCCTGGGGAGGTTCAAACCCGAAAACTGGATTTGATTGTTCGGGCCTTGTTCAGTGGTCTTTTGCGAAAGCTGGAATCACTCTTCCTAGAACAGCACAAGAACAACATGGGGCAACAAAGAAAATAAGTGAAAAAGAAGCGACTGCGGGTGATTTAGTGTTCTTTGGCGGCACATATGAAGGAAAAGCCATTACTCACGTCGGCATCTACGTAGGCAATGGCAGAATGTTTAATTCAAATGACAGTGGAATCGAATATTCTGATCTGAAATCAGGTTACTGGAGAAAGCACCTTGTATCTTTTGGGCGCATTAAATAACTAGGAGTGAGCACATGAAAACACATATTGCATGGATTTCGGCTTGTTTATTATTAGTCATGTTGACTGGATTTTTTACGAATGGACAGCAAACGTATAAGATTGAAAAGTTAAAGGATAAAAATGAAGTTCTGACAGAAAAAATCAAAGAATTGAACCATATAGAATCAACAAGCAGCGCTTCGGAAAATAAAGCATTTTTTGAAGCATTTTTTAATTACTTGGACATAGATAAGCGATATGAAACAGTTAAGAAGTATACAACCGAAAAAGGGTTTGATTATGCATTCCCTTCACGTTCAGATCAAAAGCACACAGTCAGCGTGCAAAGTGAATTACTTTCACTAGAGAGTTATTCAAAACCATTAGATGAATCCCATGAATTGTTTTTAAACGTTGTTGAAATCGCCATAACTGCGAATTCAGTTACTACGAATCAAGTGTTGATTGTTCAAACGACTATGAAAAAAGATAAAGAGGGTTGGTTAGTCGATAATGTACAGGTCAAGGGAAATGGATAAAAGGTGGAAAAGATTAAATTGTTTGTTTATACTAAAAATTGAAAAAGGAGGGAATGTTTATTTTGAAAAACCTTTTTATTTTCCTTAGTTTGATGATGATGTTCGTTTTAACTGCATGTGGTGGCAATAAGTATGATGATGCGATTAATGAAGTTATTGATCTAGACAAAAAAAGCGCAAAAGAATCGGGCGCTGATACCAGCATATATACAAGAGAAAATGCTTTAATACGTGTGTATGATGGGGGAAAGTATATTCAAGTTGCTTTTTATCTTCCAGAAGATCATTCCCGTGAACTTTCACCATATGATTACTTTGAAAAACTAGGTGATAAATATGAAGAAATGGATAGCATGCCTGGAAACGGAGAGAATGATAGATTGGGTTTGTCAAAGAAAACACCAGACTATGAAGAAGCAAAAGGTGAAGAGACAAAGTTAGAGGAGTAAACCATGTGTTTGCTCCTCAACTAACTTTAACAGAGCCAAAATTTCAAAAAAAGACCAGGCTTTTTTTAGCCTGATCTTATGCTATGTTAAAGATGATGTACGTAATTATAGAGATTAATAGAAATGTAACGAGTAAGGTGATTGATGCCTGTTTGATAAACTTTGCTTTGTTTATAAGTTTTCCGTTTTTTTTGTTCTGCCTTATGACTCTTACTCCTGTTACGGCAAGAAAACATAGAATCAAAATAGGGAAAGCATAATACTTTAAGAAAATGTCCCACATGTTGCATCACTCCAAAGATGTTTATTTTTGAGGTTCAAAATCATAAGCTAACGCCCAAGTTACGTCTGCATTGATGCCCTTCCCTTTATTATTGGCATCAGCTCGTGCCCCCATTAATGCAAAATATGCTGCGCTTAATCCTGGTATAGCGGCAGGAAAAAAGCCAAAATAGGCTGTAACAACTGAAATACCGGTAGCTATTGCACTTACACTAGAAAGGTCAGCTGACATTTTATCGGTAGCACAGCTGTTTAATTTTCTGTTATATCCCCACCAATAATGTTTTACTTTTGTTGTCTTTCCTTTACAAGCTAAAGGCGCAGCGTCGGAAAATGGGGTAGTTTCAGTTTTCTCAATTATACTTAGATCTGGATTAGCTTTTAAATTGCCGGCTGCAATCTCAGAATTTAAGACATCAAAATATGATTTTTGCCCATTCAGTAGATCTTGTTTGATTCCAGCTGCTTCAGCTTTTTCATAATCTAATACAAATAATCCATTTTTTACAGTGATATATTTTTGCAAAGTGAAAATCTCTTCTTTGTCATACTGCTCTTCGCTGTATTTTTTTGAAGGAACTAACTCATTCTGTTCAACTTTAGATGTATGATGCGGTTCAGAGGCCAAAATACTTGGAGTTAAAGACACCAATAAACAAAGAACGACCACAGAGACAATTAACTTTCTCATTTGACAACCTCCTTTAATATCCTGCAATTACCAATTCAAACATAAAATAACTAACCTGTAACCGAAATTACACCGAAAGAATACCGCATAAAACCCGCAAAATATCAAAATTAAATAAACAATTTTTGCTAACAGAAAAATGAAAAACCAAAGCTGATAGAGTTGAGACATAATAAAAAAGAGAAGTGAACGGTTATAAAGTTCACTTCTTTTTTATTCAGCCCAAACAATTTTGATTTCACGATATTCTCTATTTCCAATAGGATGGTACCATATTATCTTTTTAATAAAAGACATCAATTCATTATTAAGCTGCGACTCATCTAATTCTGACCAATTATTGAGAAAGTGATCTAAGTATTCGATGAATGATTCCTTATATTTTATTTTATCTTCTTTTGATGTTTCCTTTAATTTGGTTAATTCTTTTTGAAGATTATCCAATTCAATTGATCGGATAGTCCTTCTCTCCTTAAAGTCACTGAGACTTATTAAGTCTTCCTCTAATTGAAGTTGGAGCATTTGTAATGCTTTTTCAACTTTTTTGATTTGTTGTTCAATGCTTTGTATCTCAATAGCGGTCGTATTAATGGTTTCATTTTCATCTTTTAGTTTTTCAAGCTCTAACTGTATTTGATTCTTTTTCATTCTTATATTGTTAATGATTAATTCCATCATTGTATTATATTGTATTCCGCCATTGATGCATTTTTCGCCAAGTGGGTTTCTTTTTCTACATGATTGAATTACCCTCATGTTATTTCTATCCGAACGTATAGTAACTGAATGAGTTTTTCCGCATAAACCGCATACAATTAAAGAGGATAACCCGTGTTTTCTCATTTTGGCTCTAGGGTTAAGTAATTTTCGTTTATCTAAAGCTTTGTTTGCTTTGTCCCATGTATCTTCGTCTATAATGCAGGGTTTAACTGCGTCTTTAACAACAATCCACTGATCTTGTGGTCTTATTTTTCCCTTCGTTTTGTTTCTTCCTTTCAACCGATTAGCAACAATCCATCCTTTATATATCTCGGATCGAATCATTCTGACAATGCTTTGACCGTGAAAAAACTTCCCATTGTTTGTTCTGTATCCCAATTTATTTAATTTTACTGCGATATTATCAGCACCTATGCCGTCAATAGTCATTTGAAATGCAAGCTTTACAGCTTTTGCTTTTTCTTCATCAATTTCCAATTTTCTTTCCAAACGGTTATATATATATCCGTAGTTGGGTTTGCCATTTGACCAGCGACCCATTTTTGCACTGTCCTTTTTTCCTTTTCTTAGTTGGGCTTTTATATTCTCGTACTCCCAATTGTTAACGAACCCAGTAAACTTTAATGCTTGCCAGTCCTCTTGTACTTCAAGATCATATACTCTTTCACTATCAGTGACAAAGAGTATGTCATCTTGGCGTAAAAGGTTCATGAATTTAGGTGTCTCTGCATCATCCCTTGTAACCCGTGCTAAGTTAACTGACAAAACAGCGTCAAATATGCCATCTGTGATTTTGTTAATCATTCTTTGGTATTCAGGTCGCATTTCATCCATTGAACTTCCAACTTCTTGGAATATTTCATACTGCCAATTGTTTTTATGAGCAATATCAAGAAGTCTTTTTCGATGTTTTGCCAAGGTTTCTTCTGTTTCTTCGCCCTCTTTATTTCGTGACTTTCTTAGATAAATGGCTACTCGCTTAATTTTGTTTTTTAGTTCCACAGCACATCACCCTATTATTCCTATAATGTAATATAATACTATAATAGCGTAATGATAAACTGTGTAGCTACACGAACTTGGCACAAGTTCATAACAGGAGGTATACGATTGATTGGTTATTGTGGAAAAGAAAACTTTGATTGGGTAGCATCTTTAATATCTTTATTAGCGGTAATTGTTGCAATCGCATCAATTTGGATTCAAATTCATCAATTTAAAAAACAACGAGAACCAGTAATTGCACCTGGAATTAAACCCCTTGACTTAAAATTACCTAGAATTACTTATGATTGGGTAGATGACAAGAGACTAGATGACAAATTTGCAGATACGACTTTACCTATTTTCAACTATGGAAGTACATCAGCAATCAATATAATGTATAGTTATAAACTTATTGATAATGAAAAAGTTAGAGAAAGGCTAGAAGAGTTAATAGATGAGCAGAGTGAAATTTACCTTAGATTAACTGATAATCATTTAGATAAAGATAAAGGAATTACTTATGATCTGTTAGATGTAAATGACGGTAAATCCTACATGGGTTTTTTTCGAACGACACCATATATAAGGCGAAGTGATTTAATTTTGCCTGGCGAAAGTATAGGCATTAAATTACCAAGTTATTTCTTGATTATGATCAATTATTTAAGTCGCCTTGAGAAGGATGACTGTTTTCCTGAGTTAGAATTAAAAATAACGTACAACGATACTAACTTTAAAACCTGGGAAACAAAATTTATTATTAAAGTTGATGTAATTAGTAAAATAGAGATATCTAGTTTTTATAAGTTACAGACTTCATTGGTATATGAGTTTATAAGCAAAAATAAAAAATAACTACAATTAATATCGAGACAAGACAATCAAATTTGAAGATTGTCTTGTCTATTTATATGGGTAGCTACACGAACGTGACACCACATACAAGTCATAAAAAAACAAGATGAATGCGTACTTCCATTTCGGCCCAGTACCAGCGCGTATAACTAGGGGCAGAGTCGTAAAGTCCTAGATCTGAGGGCTTTTTTTATATGGCAAATTTTCGATAAGATTTATTGATGGTATGAAAAGGAAGAACAAAAGACGTTGCTCACTAAAACATCTGCCCAGTCAACATCTTTTGTTCTTCATCATTAATTGTGGGTAAAATTATTCTTCAATCTTAAACCATGAACCTGAAGCTTGAATGGCAGTCCAAAGTTTTTCCGGAAGCTCAAGCTCGCTTACTTTTGACTTCCTAATTGCTGTCTTAATTTCAGCTTCGTTTCCATTCTGAACTTTTTCTATCCAGTCTGGATTCATAATTAACGCGTGCCCAATCGCTGCTAAGGTTAGCCCCTTATCTAATGCAGTTTTAACATCATCCGGAGTTACCATAGAACCAGCAGCCAGTACAGGAACTCGGCCGTTTACATGGTCAACAATTAACTCAAGATATGTTTTGTCATCTTGACTGTCGATTGGCTTTGAAGAAAGAGCATCCTTCAATGAAGCATGTATATAATCAATATCCTCTTCAATCAGACGTTCAATCAGTGCATAGGTATCCTTCATTCTCAAACCGCCTTCTTGAGGTTCGTCAGGAGAGATTCTGTATCCTAAAATAAACGGTTTAGTTGCATGCTTATCTATCACCTTTTTCACTTCTTGAACAATGGCCAGTGGGAATTTCATGCGGTTTTCTAATGATCCTCCCCATTGGTCTTCTCGTCTATTGAAGAAAGGTGAGAAGAAGTTTTGCATTAAAAATCCATGAGCCCCATGAAGCTCAACACCGTTGAAACCTGCTTCAATGGCTCTTCTTGTTGTTTCTCCAAAGGCATGAATCACTTCAAGTATTTCATCATGTGAAAGCTCTCTAGGTAATACCGAAGGAGCAAAGTCAGAAGCTTCAGTTGCCAAGGCACTGGAACTAACCACTTCTCCATCTGGGGTTAAATCCGGTAGTGCTTTGTTCCCTCCATGGAAAATTTGAAGAATCGCCGGAGCTCCACCACTTTTCGCAGCTTCAGCTAATTTTCGTAAACTTGGAATAAATTTATCGTCATAAGCTGCAAATTCATTCGTAAAACCAATTCCGTTTGGCTGAACATGAGTACAACCAGTTATAACGAGTCCTACTCCGTTGACTCTTTTTTGGTAATAGGTTAATTCTTCATCTGAAACTGTGTAATCATCATTACTTGACCAAGTTGTCATCGGTGCCATAACGACTCTATTTTTAAGAGTAACTCCATTTTTAAATGTGAATGTTTCAAATAAATTGTTATATTTTTCGTTCATGTTTTAACCTCTTTCTTAAGTAATTATTTATCTTATGTTGTAGTTTGTTTTATTTTATAAAAGCATAGCCAGTTTTTCTTTTTTCTTCATCACCCCTTTCAAATTAATCGATCGTTCGTTCATTTATTCTGCAAAAAAAATGATTCCTTGCCTGTCTTAACCTTCTTTAAACTAAAGATTCATTACACCTAAAGTTCCTCTTCCTTAGATATTCGTTATAATTTATTAATTTTAAAATAAAAGAACGTTCGTTCATTTATGTTTTAAAAAAACAATCTTGAACATCTGACTAAACTTGATAACCCCTATAATAAACGATCGTTCGATTATCGTCAACTCATTCATATTCAGAGGGAGTATTTTTTTAATAACCTTTGTTATTACTGCTTTCTCCCTCTATTTAAAAGTCGGATTGGCTCTTAAGCTTTTATTGCATCCCAACTCATTTGAATAACTTTGTTTAAATTAGCCTCATTTATAGTACATGTCCCATTAAAATGTTCCTTAACAAATTGCATCACTGGTTGGAGAGTAAAAATACTCAACAGGTTTGTATCAACTTGTTTGAACACACATTGTTTTTTTCCTTTCTCAAATAAACTATAGAGAGGCTCACACATGTCCGTGATTTCATCACGAGATATTTTGTTGAGCAGTGGTGAATTTTGAAACTGCTCTATAAATAAAAAGTAATCCTTATTAGCCAAAGTAAAATCAACAAATTTTCTTAAAGAGTCTTCAAATGCCTCTTGTAGTGGTAGCGAAGCATCAAAAGTATTAAAAATTGCCTCAGTCATCATATTCTTAACATGTAAATATAATTTGTTAAGTAGATCCTCCTTATTTTCGAAATAAACATAAATTGTTGAAGCAGACACTTTAGCCTTCTTGGCAATCTTCGACATAGAAGTCTCAGCAAGACCAATTTCATTTATAAGTTGGATAGTCGCATTAAAAATATTCTCGTTTTTGTTTTCGTCTTTATATCTCATGCGCCAATAATAAACGTTCGTTCGATTAAAGTCAACTCGAAGAGTGCATGGAAAAAATTGTTAAGTTTGTTCTACTACTTCCTTCACTATTTAGGATTGTTCTGCACATGCTGACTCTAAATTTGTTCTACATAATCATAAGCTTTGCTCTCGCTGCCACAAGCCGGACAAGCGAAAGTAGAGCCACGCTCGAAATTGACAAATCGATGCCAGGTATCTCCTTGGTCGTCGAACTCAACATGCATTAATTCCAAGGTTCTACCAGTTGGAGCTACTTTGAACAACTCATAAATCATGTTATCTTTACTACAAAATCTTGGCGGGCCCAATTATTTATTAAAATATTCCACTAACCATTCTCCTGATTTCACCAATGCTTCTTTACCTTTGTCAATCATTTTGGACATTGATACAAAGCCGTGAATTGTTCCGTCATAACGGATACACTCTACCTCTACACCAACTTCAGCTAATTTCTTAGCATAGGCCTCCCCTTCATCACGTAGCGGATCGAATTCAGCAGTGATGACCAGGGTGGGAGGCAAACCTTTGAAATCTTCATAAAACATTGGTGAAACTAAAGGGCTTTGTTTTTCTTCTTCGTTATTTAAGTAATGCCCCAAAAACCAGTTTATAAGCGCTGAGGTGAGTAAATAACCTTCAGCATTTTCGTGCATTGATTTAAACGGAGGTGTGACGCCGGCTCCAGTGCTTGGATACATTAACAATTGACAACAAATTTCAATTGTACCTCTTTCTTTTGCAAGGTTTGATACAACAGCTGCGAGATTCCCACCTGCGCTATCGCCCCCAACTGCAATGCGGGAAGGATCAACTTGAAATTCTTTAGCATGTTCATAAACATATTGTGCAGATGCGTATGCATCTTCAACTCCTGCTGGAAACTTATTTTCTGGAGCAAGCCTGTAATCAACAGATATGGTTACGCAGTTGGAAAGATTAGTAAGAGACCGGCATACATCATCATGGGAATCAATATTGCCCGTTACCCAGCCGCCTCCGTGAAAAAAAACAAGTCCAGAATAACTAGTTTGGCTTTCTTTGGGATAATAAACTCGTACAGGAATTTCTTCACCGGGACCTGGAATAGTACGATTTTCAATTTTTCCAACTGCCTCTTGCTCACCAGAATTTGATGTTAGTATAGCCATTCTTATTTGTTCAGGTGTCAAAGTCTCAAGTGGGGGCGGCATTTTCATTGCTGCTAATTGGTCTAATATTAATTTTGTTTGAAGATCAAGTGCCATTGTTATCTCCACCTATCTATAAAAATGTTTTTTAAAAGAACTGCTATTTTCGGACATAGCTCATTAGCCTTTAAGACACCTACTCCTACTTGTTACTGCCTATCATTACTTTGGGTTATTTGTGATATGCTTCAAACCCCAATTCTCTATTTGAAGAAGTATAGAATTAAGGCTCTTCCCGGTCTCTGATAGCGAATACTCTACCTTGGGTGGAATTTCAGGATACACTTGTCGATTAATTAGCCCATCGCTTTCGAGTTCACGTAGCTGGCGAGTAAGTGTACGCGGTGTAATATTGGGTAATTCCCTTCTTAATTCATTGAATCGCCTAACCTCATGAATCGCAAGCTGGTACAAAATGACTAGCTTATATTTGCCTCCAATCATATTGACCGTAAGTTCAACCGGGCATGGTGAGCATTGGGAGTGTTGTTTATCCACTATATTTCCCTCCTTTTTAAGGTATCTTTTAGGATAGTATATATCTCCAATGTGCGTACTTACAAATCTGGTATTATACATCTACAATGTAACTATAATCGTTACATTAATCTTAGTAAACGATTAAATTACTTTTAGTAAACGAAAGGATGATGAACAATGGAAACAACAGCAAAAACCGTGAGCGAGTTGGTCCGCTCGACACCTCCCTCACCGTTACAGGTCGCTTTCCGCGAAATAGAGTTGTTCGACGTCGGCGACGTTGCAAAGGTGGAGGAAGTGTTTTCTCCTGATTTTATCGACCATACCCCCTCTAACCCCGAAGAACCGGGTATCGATGGCATGCGAGCATTGGTTGAGAATGTGCGCGCCGGATTCACGGATATTGTGCACAGGATCCTTTTTTACCATGAGCTTCCCGACGGCACGGTGTTCGTTCATTGGGAGATGACCGCAACCCACACAGGAGAATTCTTGGGTATCCCCGCTACCGGTAAGCCGGTAGCTCTGAAGGGTATGGACATCTTCCGCATCGTTGACGGCAAGGTCGCCGAGTTGTATCACGTCGAAGAAAATCTCAAGCTGGTCCAGCAACTCGGCGCACAGATTGGCTAAGACCGTGATCTACAAGAATTAAGCAAGATGCAGGGTCCTAATCGTCAAGCGTCGCTTGCATCGACGCTTGACGACAGATGTCAAAGATATGAATTTGCTTATTTCCGATTACTTAATGGCCGTGCGTATTGATAAGGCGAAGTGTCGCTGGCTTTGAGATTAAGAGAGAATTGATTGCTTATGTGACGCAAAGTGGCATTCCGTCTATCAGCCTTCAACCTACATTTTATATGGGAAATTTCCTTATTCCTGGTGTTGTAGGCAATCAAACACTGGCTTATCCTGTACCAGCTGATTCTGCAATCGCTTGGGATTAGCATGGAAGATGCGGCTGCTTATGGAGTATATACGCTTAATCATCCAGAGTTGGCAGGACAGACATTGCCTATCGTAGGACCTGATGCACTGACAGGAAATCAACTGGCTGAGCAATTAAGTACTGCATTGAAAGGAGATACAGTTTTACTCTCTCCCAGTGGAAGCGTTCGAAGAATCATTAGCTCTAGTATTAGGAAAGGAAACAGCAGGAGGCTTGGCCGACTCGTACAAATGGGTGGGATTAAATACTGAATTACTGCCCAAACCTGATCAAGTCATTAACGAAATGCGAGCTGCTGTACCCGGCACCCCATTCGCAGAGTGGGTGAAACAAGCTATTCAGCAAAGATTTTTCGCACCCGTCACTGAGTAAACGGTAATAGCTAATTCACGAAAAGAACCTTCAAAGTAGAACTTGACCTAATTATTCACATTAAACCGAAATAAAAGTAGGAAGAAAAAATCTAGAGGATGCCTACTACCATTGAAATTATTGAACGAAACACTTCCTGTTTTTTTAAAACTAATAGGAAGTGGCAAAGTTATTTCTCGTCTTGAGAAATAACTTTTTTCTTGTACAATGTGTAGCTATACGAACTTGACACCAATGGCAAGTCGAATAACCGATGCTGACCAGAACCGGCTTGTTTTCCCGTTTTGCTTTTTCGAAGGCTTCTTCTCCCCAAGGGAACCAGTCTACGGGGTTGTGGGCATGTTGAAGTAAATAAGGAGACTTTTCAGCGATTAATCTATTGGGCTTATTGTTAGTGAGCATGGGATCACCTTCTTTCGATACAGTTTCTTATCAGTATGGTCTTTCCAATATCTAATATACCAAATATCAAAAAAGAAGAGGTCTTTTAGGGTTAGCCTCTTCTTTTCTTTTCTTTTTATAAGGTGATTCCAGACCTCAATTGGATAAAAGGCGACGTTCAACAATAGACATAAAAAAGTGAAGGATCATGCCTCCTAAACACACAGTTAAAATGGTTCCGATACCGACAGGGCCTTTACATATATAAGCCAACAATAAGAAAAAAGCATACAATACTGTTCTTGAAAATAGGATGGTTCTTTTTGAAATATCTCGAATAATGAGTGTTAAATGATCGATAGGCGTTGATGCAAATTTTGTTTGAAGATAGATGGCTGTTCCAAGACCAATGAATACCAAACCAACTCCGAAACACGTCAGTTTGCTAAACCACATGCTTGTGTAGATGACATGTTTTATGAGGAACAACCACAGATCAATGCCTATTCCAGTCACGAATGCTGTAATCAAACCTAAAAAAACAGGTTTCTTTCTTGTTAATATAGAGTTACAGATTAAGGTGATGACAGAAATAAGGACCTCCCAGCTTCCTACGGTAAGACCGACTTCTTTGGAAAGGCCAACCAAAAGGGCATCGAATGGGGAAGTACCTAGTCCTGATTGTATTGTTAAAGAAATGCCTAAACTTAATACGAGTATACCTAGTCCGTAATAAACATACTTCTTTTTATTAGACATGATTTGTATTTCAAGATATTTCTTTTTTCATCAAGACGTGTGGAATTCCGTCTTCCATAAATTCATCTGAAGCAGTTTGATAGCCCAGTTTTTTATAAAAGCCTTCTGCATGTGTTTGCCCATGCAGCTTAATCTTAGTAATGCCTTTTTCTTGCATGATTTTTTCCAGCTCTCCAATGATGATTTTGCCCAAACCGTACTTACGATAAGGTTTTAGGATACAGATTCTTTCCAGCTTACCTGTATGATCAACGATGCGCACACGGCCTGTGCCGACAGGCTGATTCTCATGATATACCAAGACATGCTGGCATTGTTCATTGAGTGTATCGAATTGATCGAACTCATCGGATTCAGGTACTTGCTGTTCTTCAATGAATACCGATTTTCTAATATCTTGAGCAACATGTAAATCATTTTCAGTTGTTATTCTTTTTATATTCATTATTTATCAATCCTTTTCTGATATTAGTCTGGACTGTACAGCATGCGTGTGGTCTTATAAAAGTAAGGTTAAATTATTTTTGTTGTAATTGCAACAAAAATAGATGTAATTACAACAAAAATATGTGAGGAGTTTTGGGTATGAACGACATTTTACGAGAGATCGGCATGATAGCCAGAGCTTTAGATTCCATAAGCAATATTGAATTTAAAGATTTGGACTTAACGAGAGGGCAGTATCTCTATCTTGTACGTATATACGAAAACCCCGGTGTTATTCAAGATAAATTGGCTGAAATGATAAAAGTTGACCGAACAACGGCTGCGCGGGCAATTAAGAAATTGGAAATACAAGGATTGATTGAAAAACAGCCGGACAGACAGAATAAAAAAATAAAAAAGCTGTTCACGACTGAGAAAGGGAAAAAAGTTTATCCTTTTTTAAAAAAAGAAGAAGAACATTCTATGAAAGTGGCCTGGTCTGATTTTTCACCTGAGGAAAAGGAAACCATTTTTAAACTTCTTCACAGAGTCAGGAAAAATGTAGAACGGGATTGGGAAAATGTGAAGAAGGGAAACAAAAGGGACTACTAAAGTACAAAATTTCAACTTTAAAAGTTTTAGAGCACATTATGTGGTATAGTCCCTTCAATAAAAATATGTGTAATGGCATCAATGGCTAGTTTAACAGCCTATAAATAAACTCCCTTTATTTATAAATTGTAGAAGCATCCTTAGAATTAATGCCTCATATGAATCTTTTTGTATGAGAATGGTGTCATATTCATAGCTTGTTGAAATTTACTTATGAAATAACTGGTACTGTTAAATCCAACTTGATAAGACACTTCTGTCACAGTGGTTTCCGGGTGTTGCAGTAATAGTAAGCTTTTTTGGATTCTATAATCCAGTACGTAACGTAACGGCGTCTTATTCAGCATTCGTTTAAAATAACGGCAGCACTCAGAACGGCTTAATTGGCCAGCTTTTGCAATGTCTTCTAATGTCATTTTCTCAGCATAATGGAGATGTATCCAGTTTAACATTTGTTTCATTCGATGACTTTTTATCATTTCAGATTGATCGTACTTTAATTGAAAACCATTAACGACTAAGTTTTTCCATATTAAAGTTAATTGCATGGTAATGTCAATTTCATAGAGCGATGTCTTTTGTTGAACCAATTGATTTATTTTTTTTACAGCTTGTAGAATGTTATTTGCCCAATGTTGATTTCCACCCAAAAATAAATGGGATAAATTAGTTGAAAGAATATAGGGCTGAACATAGCTTGAATACAGCTCTTGAGCTAAAACGAAATGGGGTGAAACATTTAAACAAATGTAAGTACAACCCGAGTGATCCTTTTCCTCTGCCATGTGCAAGCAGCCACTATTAATAAATAATCCATCACCTTCTTGAACCTCTATTTTTTCTTCATTTATTTGAAAGACAGCTATCCCTTTTAGTATCAAAACAAATTGAATTTCGTCATGCCAATGAAGCGGTATATAGCCATTTATATTTTGATTGATCCTTGTCTCGTAACATGCAACTGGTAATGCAACCGTTCGGTGTTCTGTTAATTCCTTTAAGTTTTGATCAACCATAAAATTTTTTACTTGCACCCTTTCCACCTCAATATATTTATATTTTTTTGTTCGATTTAAGTATTTTTTATGAGATTTTGAATTTATGATAACACTATTATTATATTTATTAGCGAGGGATCTTGCATGAATAATTCAAATAGAAGAATGGGATTGTTCTATGTTATAACAGGGGCGACATGTTGGGGAATTGGGGGTACAGTAGCCAAAAAACTTTTTCAAGGTGATCAAATTGATGTCAATTGGCTTGTAACGATACGCTTACTTACGGCTGGCATTTTACTCTTGATGCTTCAATTGTTCAGAAAGAATCGGATTCAGATTATCGAGATTTGGAAAAATAAAGCCACAGCTTGTCAGCTTCTTATTTTTGGCTTATTCGGAATGCTAGCTGTGCAGTACACATATATGGCATCCATTCAACATGGGAATGCAGCGGTTGCTACGTTATTACAATATTTATCCCCAGTAATCGTTATTATCTACTCGCTTTTGCGAAAACGAACGGTTCTTACCAAACAAGATATCATAACAGTATCACTTGCTCTGGCGGGGTGCTTTTTTCTACTAACAAATGGTTCACTTTCTCAACTTTCAGTACCGGTAGCTGCGGTCGTATGGGGAGTTTTATCAGGATTCGCGGCAGCTTTCTATACTTTATATGCCGTTGGCTTATTAAATAAATTTAATTCTCTTGTTGTTGTAGGCTGGGCTATGATTATTGGCAGTTTTGCATTAAGTTTTATTCATCCGCCATGGCAAATGGATTTTAAAAGTTTAACTGCTGAGGTGTATGTATATATTATATTTGTAATAGTGTTTGGGACAATGATTGCGTTCTGGTTCTTCATAAAAAGTCTGCAAAGCCTCTCACCTAAAGAAACAAGCTTGTTAGGAAGCTTAGAGCCTCTATCTGCAGTTGTCACAACTGTTGTTTGGTTAAAGGAACCATTTGGGTATTTTCAGTGGATTGGTGCTGTATGTATTATAGGAATCACTCTGATATTGGCTTTGCATAAAGGGCCTTCTAAGCGGAGTGAGAAATCTAATTTGAAGATTGGGGAATCTTGCAAACACTAAAAGTTAAAAGGAAAAAAGAACCTGTAGAATTAACTATTTTGCCGCCCTTAAAAGGGCTTTTTTTGTAAAACTTTAAGGTCACTTTAGCAGACATAAGAACCGGCTTGTTTTCGCGTTTTGCTTTTTCGAAGGCTTCTTCTCCCCAGGGGTACCAGTCAACTGGGTTGTGGGCGTGTTGAAGTAAGTATGGTGATTTCTCAGCGATTAATCTATTGGGTTTATTGTTAGTGGGCATGGGATCACCTTCTTTCTTTTTTTATTTATTTATTTATTTATTTGCCTTTAGGTTACCACAATAATTATGAATAAATACAAAGATTAGCCGATTTACTTAAAGGAGTGAGATAGAAATATAGTATAGTGTTTAATTATGTTAATGGATGGAGACGCCGTCCTGTTAAGTCTTTTTTTTATTTTATTACAGGAGAATAGATATTTTAAGGAATAAAAGCTGCCGAGATTTTCTCGGCAGCCTGAGGCTCTCTCTATGATTGAGCCTTTTAAATAATTCTTTTACTAATCTAACCCGCCGTTTCCTGAATAAGTAGCACTTCCATGAGGCGTAAATCTTAACTGTGCACCTTTAAATGTCTTGCTTTTACCGGAGACTGTATAAAATTTGTCACCATAAATATGTCCGTTGACTTTTCGGCTTCCCGATACGTTATCACCTA
This sequence comes from Bacillus sp. LBG-1-113, assembly GCF_020708615.1. Classification (NCBI taxonomy): domain Bacteria; kingdom Bacillati; phylum Bacillota; class Bacilli; order Caryophanales; family Bacillaceae; genus Bacillus; species Bacillus sp. LBG-1-113. The sequence goes on from NZ_JAJFDG010000003.1 coordinate 20,397, forward strand.
GCGCATTTTTTCTAACATTATTAGCTGATACAGCATATACACTTGTGGTTGCCGAGGTTACCACTACAGAAAAGACCAACAATACAATTAAGCTAGAAAAAAGCTTTTTCATCCTTCTCACTCTCCCTTTTTTTATGTCATAATAATTGAGATTCTTCAAAACTAAATTAGCTTGTTAGAAACATATATACTATGAGAGAAAACACTTCTGACTCCTTCGTATCACTTCATTTCAGAATCGAGACAATTTGAGTTTACGTTCAAACCAAACTAAATCCTGTAAATTATTTTATAAATGATAGAATCAATAAGTGAAACGGTGAGTATTGATTTACTTAAATTCCTTTTTATTACAAATACAGTATCCAAGACCCTTTCAATGGAGAGTTATTCCTCTTATAATTAAGGTGTATTACAAAATTTAGGAATGGAGATGATTCACATGAAATTGAGAAGGACAATTACTGGAGTTGCTTTATCTTTAGGATTGCTTTTACCTGTTTCTGGACAAGCTCTTGCTTCAAATGATTCAACGGATGGGGATATGCGTACGAAGGCTACTTCAATTGTAGATTGTTCTATAACTCCATTTAAAGGCGCAAGTAATAGATTATGTATGTATTCAGATAATGGCGTTTTTGCAAATAGTTTTGATCGGTTTGGTACTACATTTTTCTTTAAAGGCAAAGCTGGAAATTATGCATATTATGAAAGCACAAGGTAGATAAGACAACGGGGGCTTTTAGCCCCTCAGGCTGAGAGAACATCTCGACAAAAGTGCAGCTTTGCAGCATGGGATTCGCTACGGCCGATTGAGGGGAAAACAAGACGTAAGTGGCAAGTTCTTCTCCCATCTGCATGTCAGAACATGAAAAAGACTCACAAGTTAGGGGATTTGGTGAAATTAACATACTAGACATAAATACAGTAACTTATATAAATAGACTCTCATATAATTTAAAGACGACAATTTAGATATAGATTTAGCGATCAATCTCATATTTAGACTACAAGGTATATTATCAAAGGATAACCTAGACTGGTAATATAGATAATATTATAAAAAAATAATTATAATGAGTAAAGACAACGATACGTTGTCTTATTTTGCTTAGATAATATCCCTAAAAACCCATTTTATAGAATTGGTTTGTGAAAGTAAATAAGTTGGATCTCTGAATGATGTATTGGTTATTTTAATAAACCTGCCACCAATGCCGAGTTGAATAGCCTATAATCTCACTTTAAATACAAGTATTACAAAATAAAAAATAGAGCTCTATCCTAAGTTCACTTGTTTTTTTAAACTGGAAATATATAAGTCAAAACTAAAAAAACAATAATACAAATTATAAATTGAATAACTCTGTCTATAAACCAATAGTTAGTAAAGTTAATTTCATTTGTCACCTGAATGACAGCAAAAACTGCAAATAAAATTAGTATGAATTTAAATGACTCTTTGTTCAAATTAATCAACACTTTCTTTAGAGAATTGCATATACAACACCTTGTGCAATATATCCACAAGAACTAGCAACTGCATGCCAAACATACTTATCAAGATAGTCTGTTACTGTATCATGTACTTCATCTAATGGACCCATTTTCCTCTAAGCCTGTACCTGCGTCATTTTCATTTGAGAAAAAACAGTCCCTTTAACTTCAAAACTTTGATTATTTAGCTCTAGTTTGTCTGTAGTTAAAGCGCTGGAAAAAGGTGCTACAACTCCCAATGATATCGTTTTTTTAAGTATTCTCTTTCCTCTATTTAATATACCAGAAGTTAAGGCTCGGCATAATGTGTCTGTATGGTATTCCATAATGAAAATCAAGGGCTATAAACCCTTGATAGATTTATTATTTCACCTTTGAACTAGATGGGTCTTCAATCGTAATGCTTTAACACGATTGCTGAATTATGTCCGCCGAAACCAAAAGAATTTGATAGCCCATATTTCAATGGAAGATGTCTCGCTTCTGATACAACATCTAAGTCGCAATCTGGATCTTGATTCTCTACATTAATAGTTGGCGGAATCATTCCTTGTCTCAAACTTTCCACTAAAGCAATTGCTTCTACTCCGCCAGCAGCACCAAGCATGTGCCCAGTCATTGACTTGTTTGCAGTTGTTGGAATTTCACGTGAATGTTCCCCAAATAATTTCTTAATAGCTAGAACTTCTGAACGATCACCTACTTGTGTACTTGTTGCATGAGCACTAATAACATCAATTTCACCTGTTGATATATTTGCACTTCTCAATGCTTTTTTCATGGCTAAGTAGGCACCCTTACCTTCTGGGTGTGATGCTACCATATGATGAGCATCTGAACTAGCTCCGTACCCCACTACTTCACATAATATCGGCGCATCTCTAAGAATAGCGTTTTCTAATGATTCTAATACTAAGATACCTGCGCCTTCACTCATAACAAAGCCATCTCTATCTGTATCGAACGGACGGCTGGCTCGACTTGGATCTTGGTTTCTTGTAGATAGTGCATGGGCGTTTCCAAAACTAGCCAAAGATATCTGTGTGATTGCAGCTTCTGCTCCACCGGCAAATATAATATCTGCTTCATCATTTCGGATAGCATTGAAAGCTTCACCAATAGAGGTATTCCCGATTGAACAGGCTGTGACTGGTGATAATGATGGTCCTTGTGCTCCTAATCTTATGCTTATTTGGGCCGCAGCTGCATTAGAAATCATCATTGGTACAAGGCTGGGGCTTACTCTCGCGGGACCTCGTTTATTTAATACATTCACATTATCAACAAGGGATTGTATGCCTCCGATTCCTGAACCAACATATACCCCTAACCGTTCAAGATCAACATGATCTAACTGTAATTGTGAATGTTCTAATGCTTGTTCGGCTGCTGCTAAGGCAAACTGACTAAAACGATCTAATCGTTTTGCTTCTTTTCTCCCCAATATTTCATCTGCATCGAAATCACGAACGATTCCGGCTATCTTTGTTTTATAATCAGCAGTATCAAAAGAATCAATGAGAGATATTCCCGAGTGTCCTTTAACTAGTTGATTCCAAAAGCTGTTTACATCATTTCCTAGTGGAGAAATAACTCCCATTCCAGTAATGACAACTCTTTTCATGATCATTCCCTCCTCGTTTTTATTAACTTTAGCTATTGTGTTATCCTATTACAAGTTGTTGTTTATCCTAGTATAATTAATACTATTTTAAAGGGAGATCTTAATGAAACCTGAAACAAGACTTCAAGCTTTATCAGAATTTCTAAAGAACCAACGTTCGAAAATCACTCCCCAAATGGTTGGTTTACCTGTAGGAACCCGCAGAAGAACACCAGGACTAAGAAGAGAAGAAGTGGCTCAACTAGCCGGTGTAAGTCTTACTTGGTATACATGGTTAGAGCAAGGCAGAGATATAAAAGTATCTACTTCGGTATTAGATGCTATTTCTCGAGCATTACAATTAAATAACGATGAAAGGAGATATTTGTATGCTCTAGCGTTAGAGGAAGGAGTGAAACAACCCTTTATAAATGAGAAGGAGAAGGAAATCAGTCCGGCTTTAGTAAAAATGTTGCAGGAACTTCGTTATTGCCCAACGATTATATCAGATAGAAGAAGTCAGATTGTTGGGTGGAATCAAGCAGCAGCTAATGTATTTTTGGATTTTGAACAAATCAACCCGGCAGAAAGGAATATAATACGCTTACTATTCGCAAGAAAGGAATTTAAAAGTTTAGCTGTGAATTGGGAGCATTTTGTTAGAGGATATATCGCAATATTTAGAACGTATTATGGCCAGTATGTGGCTGATGACTGGTATGAGCAATTTATACAAGAAATGGAACAGGCATATCCTGAGTTTCGTAAAATTTGGAATGAAAATGAGATAAGCTCTGCTCCTGAAGTATTAATTGAGTTTCGTCATGCTAAGGTAGGTAAAATGTTGTTTAATCTTACTTCATTACAAGTGCATGGGGATACTGATTTAAGATGCAGCGTCTATACTCCAGTTGAGAATACTGAAACTGAGCTTAAGTTAAAACGTTTAATTGAAGGCTAGCTATGATAAATTATTGATGTGCATAAATGACAATGTTCTTTTGAATAGCCAAGGTTAGCTATCGTTTGGAGAGTAGAAGTTATTCAAGTAATACTTTCTTTACTTTGTTTAGATTGTAAATAAAAAAACAACTAGCATATAGTTCCCATTCGTTTTTTGTATTTGGATGAAGTTGTTGTGTGCAACTAATATAAAAAAGATCCTATGCCACCAAAGACATGTCGAATAGCCGAATGTAGTTACGTTCGACATGTTGTCATAACGTTGCTTTACAAGAATAATTCAGGTTTTCTTGAAATGTTTTACTTGAGAATCAGTACTCATAATATATTATGATGGGCGGTTAACAGCACTTTCTTCTTCAAAAAGATAGTTTTAAGTAGCGTTGGGGGCATAGAGAGAAGAACAATGTCCTAAAATGAAAGGGCCCATTAATCTAGCTTGATTTAGTTAAATTAAAGCTCTGCTCGATGAAATAAAAAATTTCTCCTTCTGGATCTGTACGATCCAAAACAAGTGAAATCCAATGTTCCTTATCCATATGATATCCAGGAAGGATACTTTCCCCATTTCTTAAACTATCACTTATTTCAGGAGGACATTTTAGATTCAGAATATCTATTTCATCACTTCTATCAAATCCCAATTTTTCCGGGAGAACATTCATTATAAGACCGTACCATTTTCCGTTTGATTCATGTCTCAAAGAAGCATATCTAGGGAATTTACTCCACGGATAATCAGGCGATGTACCGTATTTTTCTTTGACGTGTTTAAAGATATCTTCTCTTGTTAACATACTTCAATCACTCCTCCAACTACTTACGGTCAATTTCTTCTCTCTTATTCCATCCTTGAAAAAAATCACAGGGATCTCTACTCAACGATCCTTGGTTGTCTACTTGGCTACTTTAATAGACATGGCACCAATGACATATCGAAAATAACCGATGCTGACCAGAACCGGCTTGTTTTCGCGTTTTGTTTTTTCGAAGGCTTCTTCTCCCCAGGGGTACCATCTAGGGGGTTGTGGGCGTGTTGAAGCAAATAAGGAGACTTCTCAGCGATTAATCGATTGGGTTTACTTTTGTTTGGCATGGGATCACCTTCTTTCTGAATTTAACTAAAGATAACATACCACATTTTTCTTTATTTAATTCTCATTATGGGTTTATTGCTGGTTCGCTGGCATGGGAGTATTTTTTAACTAGAGAAAACGAAGATATGTGTATTACAACCAGGCCCTTTTCAAAAGTTTTACACCCTGTGTGATTTCATCAAAGTCGAGATGAGCGAAACCTAACTTTATGATTGGTCTATTAGGATTTCTATTAACGAAATAAATGTTAGTAGGATATACTTTTACTCCATATTTTAAAGCACGTTGGATTAATCTTTCTTCTGAATAGTTCAGATGAACTTTCACTAATATATATAATCCAGACTGCTCACCAATAATCGTTAAATGATCTCCGAACTGCTTCTTTAAATTTGAAGTAAAGTGCTGCATTTTGCGTCTATATATGGTGCGCATGCGTTTAATATGGCGGGCCCATTCACCTTCTTTCATAAATTCGGCCATGGTTAGTTGGTTAAGCAAAGAAGCAGTGCTTTCGAAATGAAGAAAACGGTTTTTGTATCGATGTAATATAAGCTGGGGCAAAACCATATAGCTTAGGCGAACGCCTGGAAGAAAGGATTTTGAGAAATTTCCTAAATAGATGACTCTTTCTGAATGAATGGAGGCAAGGGCAGGAAATGGCTGCTGCGTATAACGGAATTCACTATCATAATCATCTTCAAGGATATATCCCTCTTTTTTATTAATCCAATTGATAAGTGTTTGACGTTGCTGAATGGGCATACTTACTCCGTAAGGGCTATGATGAGAAGGTGTCACATAAATTAATTTTTCTTTCATTGAATGTAACTTCGAAAAATCAGCCCCACTTTCAAAGACAGGTAATGTTTCTAGAGAAAACCCATGAAATTGAAATGCTTCTCTAGCCCCGTCGAAACCTGGATCCTCAACTATGATCCCGGAAAATTCATCTTTCAGAATATGACCAAGATAAACCAACATTTGCTGGGTACTGCTGCCAATGATAATGGAATTTGCATCAGTTTTCACCCCGCGGGATTCTAACAGATAAGCAGCTACTTGTTCACGTAGCTGTTTTTCTCCGAATGCTTCACCGTATAGGTAGCTTTTCTCTAATGTCAAAACTTGATTATACAATTTCCTCCATGTTTTCAGAGGGAAATGTTTTTGATCTACGGCACCTGCACGAAAATCAATCAGAACCCTTTCTTCTAACGTTATTGTTTGCTTACTTTGAAAAGAGTCATTTTTTTGTTGAAACAAAAAGGGTTCTACTTCATTTACAAAATATCCTTTTCTTTTTTCGCCCCGAATGTATCCCTCCGCTAAAAGTAGATCGTAGGCCATTAGCGTCGTATTGCGACTTACCTGCAGGGAATTTGCCAGTTCACGAATGGATGGTAATTGTTCATTTGCTTGGATATTTCCTTGCTCGATTAATATTTTGAATTGTTCATAAATTTGTTTGTATTTAGGAGTATTACTTTTAAAAGCAAAAATAATGTTTTTCATCGTCTTCTCCCCTGACATGTATATTTATTTGGAATTGTACCTTTTTAAATGTCAGTTAGTATCATATTATACTCTAAAAGCGCTTTATCAATCCATTTTGAGAGAGGAGAGTTTTTATGTATATCCCTGCCTCATTTCAGCTTAGTGAAGACGAAGCTTACGATGTTATAAAAGAGCATGGTTTTGCAACATTGTTTTCAATGCACGATGGTATGCCATATGCAACCCATTTGCCCTTGATGATAAGCAACGATAAAAATGACTTATACGGTCATTTTGCTCTACCGAATCCTCAATGGAAAGATATTGTAAGTCAATCCGTTTTAGCAGTTTTTCAAGGGCCTCATTGTTATATATCGCCCAAGTGGTATGAGACGAATCAGGCTGTACCTACATGGAATTACGTATCTGCTCATGTTTATGGGGAAGTTGAACTTTTGGATGAGGAAGAAACATTAAATTCAATGAGTGATCTGGTATTGAAATACGAAAGCCCTGACAGTCCATACAAACTAGGGGATGTCGAATCTAAATTGTTAGCGGGCATGAACAAAGGAGTAAAAGGTTTTAAAATCAAAATCAACAAAATAGAGGGGAAAGCGAAGCTAAGTCAAAATCATTCAATTTTACGGCAAGAATTAGTCGTTAACCAACTCAGTCGAATACCCCATACACACGAACAAATAATCTCTAGTTTAATGAAAGAAAATATAAACAAAAGAATGCAATAAGTTTATAAGTCGGAGGATTGCTTTATTATGAAAAATTTAAATGTTGCTATTCCTACTCCTTTTTATGAAGATGAGAGTTTATGTTTAGAAGGATTTGATCCTATTGTTGAATATTTACAAAATAACGGGATCGATTCCTTGCTTATATGCGGCACTACTGGTGAACAACATTCACTCAGCATTAATGAACGTATACAAATCATTGAACATTTCAATCAGCAAAAATTTGAGGATATTGAACTGATGTTTGGTGTGTCATCTATAAGAACAAGGGATGCTAGAAAGCTTATTGAAAAAATCGAAAAAACCAATATAGATGTTATATTACTTGGCTTTCCACCTTATATAAAACCAACACAACAGCAAACTATTTATTATGTTGATGAACTGCTTAGCCATACGTCTAAAGAGGTTGTGCTTTATAATAACCCTGCCCGAACCGGCTTTGATTTAAGCCAGAGAGCACTTAAAGACTTGGTCAGCCGGCATCCTAATATTATTGGACTGAAAGAAGGAGGCGACGTTCATCGTCATCAACAAACAAATCTTCCTAAAGACTTTATTATGTTTGCAGCAGGAGATGTAAACTTCCTAGAGTTAATCAATAATGGATGTAACGGTTTGTCGAGTATGGTAGGGAATGTTTATCCTCAAGAAGTCAAAGAAACTTTCAATAACTTGCTAGAGAATAAACCGGTTAAGCTAAATAAATTAAACGACCTAATAAATGAGGTTACAAACAATCATCCTATTGTTAATATAAAAGCGCACTATAATAAGGTTGGTATAAAAGTAGGTAATTGCCGATCACCACTTATATCACTTTAAAAGGAGGTTTGACATTAAAAGAGGTTGCTGTGAAACTTTCCTAACAGAGAAACATGTCACCAATGGCAAGATGTACTAGTATACAGGGTTGTGGGCATGCTGGAGTAAGTATGGAGACTTCTCAGTGATAAATCTATTGGGTTTTATTGTTAGTGGGCATGGGACCACCTTCCTATTTAGCGATTGGTTGCTATTTGAGTTTAGTTTATACCTTATTAAATTATCTAGATTAGATGTTATCTATTCGTTTAAGGAACACCAGACATTTGAATATTATGTGTGTTGGAAAACTGTGGGGGGAGAAACATAAACGGATTAACAATACTAAAAAGAGTGAGGGATAAACTATCAGGTTCCGTTGTTAAGTCCAAAACACAAAGAAACTATTAAAATGGCTTATGAAGTCACATTTGATTTCGTTAGGCATTTTTTTATTACTGTAAGAGGATTTTGGCCAGTTAAACTAAACTGCTAGTTAGCTTAAGCATACTTGTTCAAAATCTCTAATGAAGCAGGCAGACTGGGAAAATTGTTAGAAGAGATGCAGAAGATGTGATGGACAATATGTATTAACCCAGTATAACCGTCTCTTTGGTAATTTGTTGAATGGTATACTTTTTACTTTGATACATCTAGAAATGGGAAAGAGGAAGTAAACTTTCATAATTATGATATGGATTTACAATATTGAGAGCCTGCATTAAAAAAAACATACCAAATAAAAGAAGTTAGTATGTTTTTTATTTTCTGTTAAACTTTCCCGCATGGATGCAATTTCTGGATTAACCCCTTTGAAAATAATAGGAACTCTTTTTTTAATGCCAACGATGCGAAATGCCTTTTTTTCTTCAATACGATAGTTCATTTCACTTCCTCCTTTGATTGATAACTGGAAGGTCATGCGTGGATAAGCTTTAAGTGAATGGCCATTAATTCTAGCTTTTGATGGTTTTATGCCATGCAAATTTTGAAATGCCCGTGCAAAAGAATCTGGTGAGTTATACCCGTACTTTATTGCAATGTCAATCACTTTTACATTGCTGTCTTTAAGTTCAAAAGCTGCAAGAGTAAGACGTCTGCGACGAATATATTCGGATAATGAAATACCAGAAAGGAAGGAAAACATCCTTTTAAAATGATATTCAGAGCAGAATGCAAGCTTTGCTGCTTCCTTAAAATCAATATCATTAGTGAGGTTTTCTTCAATATACGTTAATGCTCTATTCATACTTTTAAGCAAATCCATTTATTTGACCTCCTTTAACAAAAGAATAACAGGGGTGAAATGTTTCTACCCGACCTTCCGTGCACAGTTTTGCAGGTTAATTTTAGATTAAGAATTTAAAATTGTAATCCAAATACATGAATAATTAAAATTACAATTGGCGGAATCAACAGTGATGGCAGGAGGTTCAGGGTTTTAAATTTTTTAATTCCCAGAATACTTAACCCTGAACTAAGAATTAGTACGCCGCCGACAATTGTGATTTCATTAATAAGGTCTGTATTTAATGCGCTTTCCATTAATTTTGCAAATAAGTATATCGAGCCTTGCCAGGTAAATAATACAACCGCAGATGCTGCTATCCCAAAACCAAATGTGGAAGCGAGAACAATGGAAGTGATCCCATCTAACATACCGTTTGTTAGAAGATAAGTATAATCATCATGCAGAGCAGCGTTAACAGGGCCTAATATTGATAACGAACCTATACAAAATAATAAGATGGCAGTTGATAAACCTTCGGCTAAATTGCTTTTAGAGAACTTGTTGACTAAATTGTTAAATCTTAGTTCTAGATTAATGCTCTGACCAATCAATCCCCCAATAGCTAAACTGACAATAAATAGAATTGGGTATTTACTAGAAGGCAAATGCTGTGTAAAGGCGTTAATCCCTAGTCCAACTGCGGCGAATCCCATTGCCTGCATAAGTATTTCTTGGTATTCATCTTTCATTCCTTTTTTGAATATACCTCCAATTAAACTTCCCGCAATGATCATAACTGTATTGAAAATTGTTCCAAACATAGGCTATCTCCTCCAATAATAGTTCCTTTCAAAAAAATAAACCCTCAAGTTACTTGAGGGTCAAGTGTATGTGACAGCTATTAATTAAGTTTATTTGATTGGCAAAAGTATCTCAGTCACATAATTGTCTGGATTATTAGTTACCCCGTAATCAATCAGCGTTATTTCGATTGAGTCGCCAGCCAATTCATAATGATGCTTTTTCATATATGTAAGTAACATTTCGTAGTATTTTGCCGCTTCTGAATGTGACCCTTTAAATCTAATTTGCAGATATTCTCTTGAGGGGAAAGTGATTTCAGGTGAAGTGATTTCATCTTCATCTTCCAGAACCATAAATATACTGGAATATCGGTCAAACTGATTTGATTTTATATTTGTTGCTGAAATGGATAATCCTACTTTCCCTAAAAATATATCTTTGTGGACTTTAAACTTAGTTCTCAATTCTGTTACCGGATACTCAATATCTTGACCAAGAATATATTCATGTTGTAAATACGCCACACGCAGTTCAGGAAGTTTGATTTTTGACATTTCTTCTAGCGGCATATTAACTGCGTCTTCCATTTGTTTAATGCGACGAGAGATCTTTCTCTCAATGCGTGCCAATTCCCTCTTTTTTCGATCAATTTCAGTTTGCTGGTCTTTCAGCAAGTGAATCAGAGTATCTACCTCAAGAGAATCATAAAAATCAAGCAGTTTATTTATTGGCAAACCTAATGTCCTCAGGTACTTGATTGTACTCAATCGTTCAAATTGTTGTGTAGAATAATATCTGTAGTTATTATGTTCGTCTGTAAATTCTGGTTTCAAGAGACCAATTTCATCATAATACCTAAGAGTAGGTATGTTTACATTGAATAACTTAGATACTTCTCCAATAGAGAAAAATTCCTTCATCCTAACAACCTCTCTGTTATTAAAGCGTGTTTAGTGACTGTTTATGTACATCCACATTATATATGATGCAGTAATCCTAAAGGTAAAGTTTTCCCTTATATAGACGGCTATAATCAAGATTGAGTTGATAAATATTATATCTATTCTTTATTTAATTTGTGGTGGATACAGATGGTTACTTTAGCGAACGCGGCACTGATGACAAGTCGAATAGCCGATGCTGACGAGAACCGGCTTGTTTTCACGTTTCGCTTTTTCAAATGCTTTCTCTTCCCAAGGAAACCCATCAAAATAGTTCATAAAGTGCGGACTGCAAATTACTGGATTTGGTTATTCTAGCGAACATGGCACCGGTACATGTCAGGACTTCGCTATTTATATAGTTTCAGGAACAATGGTTCGCAACATGATATGTCTTGAAGGTTTGAGTTTGAAATGTTATTTTATCATGAATTTCACACCTTCTACTCGTTCTCAATCACTCCGTAATCAATGCATATATCTTGATCTTTTGGAAAGAAGCTGCTTTGAACAGAAGTAAGGATAGCCAAAGATGATGAGTGGAGCTGCTAATGCAAGTAGTAACCAAGAACCTGAGTGAGTGTCTTTGATGACTCCTATGAATATACAAGTACCGATGAGAAGGTACAATAAAAAACCAAAAAACCAATACATACCTTGTTCCTCTTTTCCCTATAGTTTTTCTTTATTCTTTCATGGGGCATTTTGTAGATCCCTTCTGCTTTACTTCTTTGAGGATTTTAATGTATGGCGGGGCCGATTTTTAAACGTTTTTTCAGCCCTGATTCCTTTTCTTTGTAAGTTTATTATGATGAGATCAATTGGTTTCAAATTTCAATCCTCCCATATGAAAGTAACTCTCCATAATATATTTTAATTTTAAAATGGAATATAGAAAACGTACATAAGGGCATATCCTTATGTACGTTGGGGCAATTCTAAACTTTTGTTCATCTTGCGGATTGATTAAGTCCACATCTTGCATTTTCTTCTTTCCTTGCTGGCCTATAAATGAAATGCCTGACGGCTCTTATGATAAGATGACAAATGTGACTGGAGTGTCCCTATTTTTATTGTGGATCCTTTGTGATTATACTGTCTAAGGAAAGGAAGTGAAGCAATATGTTTCGAAGAAAACCTTTTGATAAAAACTACTTTTCACGAGATAGGCGGGCATTAAATATGCTTGCTCTCAGAGTACCAGGCTTAGCTTTTATTCTCATGATATATATCGCCTCTATCGTGCTGCAGTTTGTTTCTGGGAGCTGGTCCATTTTATTGCTTCATGTGTTTACAATATTGATCGTTATTTTTACTTTGCTGCATTGGCACTCATATCGATGGGTTAAGAATAAGGTCATTCTATATTTTGTACTGCAAGGTTTGATCACTTATGCACTTGCTAATGTCATGACGGGCTTCTTAATGCTGGTCATCATTGGCCTTTATGCATTTTTGATTGGGCAGATTATAGGAATGGCAGATAGAAGAAGAACGTTCCTCATTTTATATCTATTACTTCTGATATTAGCCAATACGATATATCAGATTCACAAAGGCGAGATTTTGCATTTTCTTGTTATCGCTGTACCTATCATGGTTGTCATTATCACGTATGCTGCAACATTTTTTACCCAAGTTGATGAAAAAATAAAAGCGCAGCTGACTCTTGAAAGGCTGGAGCTTGCTCATCAACAAGTAGAACAGCTGACATTGCAAAACGAAAGACAGCGTATGGCTCGGGATTTACATGATACCCTTGCACAAGGATTGGTTAGTTTAAATATGCAGTTGGATGCTATTAATGTTCATATATCGAAAGGTAACACAGATAGAGCAAAAGAAATCATTCAACAATCTATGAATAGAGTAAAAAGCACATTAGCTGATGCACGTTCAGCTATTGACAATCTTCGCAGCAAATCAGAAGAAATCGGTTCTTTAAAAGAAAGAATTACCTTGCAAATGGATTATTTTAAAGATGCAACAGGTCTGTCTTGTTTTTTAGACTACAGATTAACTCAATTGCCTGATGTTCGTACTGCTGAAAATTGTTATTACATCATAGGAGAATGCCTTACAAATGCAGCAAAACATGCTGAAGCAGAAACGATATGGGTCTCAGTTTGGAATGAGAAAGGAAACCTCCATATAACCGTCAGAGACAATGGAAAAGGCTTTGATGTTGAAAAAGGCAGGAAAAAGAAAGGACATTATGGACTTCTTGGTATACAAGAACGTGTCAGAGCAATGAAAGGTCAATTCAATATAGAGAGTACAAAATCAATAGGCACACAAATCGAGATAATCTTGTCAAATCAGGGAGAGATTGAAGATGAATAGGGTTTTAATCGTTGATGACCATCTGGTTGTGAGAGAAGGTCTCAAGCTGTTAATTGAGACGAATGATAACTACACAATAATTGGAGAGGCGGAAAATGGCAAAAAAGCGGTTTATCTTACAGGTGAATTAAAGCCAGATATCATTCTTATGGATTTATACATGCCAGAAATGAGTGGGTTAGAAGCGATTAAACAAATAAAAGAAAAACACAACTTACCCATTATTATTTTGACTACTTATAATGAAGATCACTTGATGATTGAGGGGATTGAATTAGGAGCGAAAGGATATCTGTTGAAGGATACGAGCTCAGAAACCCTATTTCATACAATGGATGCAGCATTAAGAGGAGAAGTGCTGCTGCAGCCTGATATTCTTAAACGTTTTCAAGAAATTCAATTGGAAAGAATGAAGAAGCCAAGCAGCGATACTCAGTTAACGGAAAAAGAAATAGTTGTTCTAAAGGCGATTGCAAAAGGTCTTAAAAGCAAAGCGATAGCCTTTGATTTAGGAATCTCGGAGAGAACCGTAAAGTCAAGACTGACGTCCATTTATAATAAATTGGGAGCGGATTCTAGAACAGAAGCAGTCACGATTGCCATGCAGAGAGGTATTTTAACTTTAGATATATAACACAAGGCTATTTAAAAGTTGCCCAAACGTACATGCCCGAATGTACGTTTTTTTCATTTCCTTATGAACTACAATTAGGGGGAATGTTATTAAGCAATGTGTTGAAAGGAGATTATGATGTCAAGAATGTTATATAAATTAGGCGGGTGGGTCGCTCGCCATCGCATTAAAGTACTATGTATGTGGATCGTTGTGTTGATTGCAGCGATAGGGGCAGCCGGCATATTAAAACCCAGTTTTTCTGAGGATATGTCAATACCAGACACGCCTTCGGAAAAAGCAATGAAGGTGATCAATAAAGAATTTCCTCATGGTCCTGATAAAGGGAGCATACGGGTCATATTCGGTGCTAAAGATGGGGAGAAACTTACTGCAAAATCAGCAAAAAAAGCTATAGAGAATACATTAAAGGAAATGAATAAAGACGATTCCATTGATTCGATTGCAAGTCCTTTTCATGCGGGAACGATCGCGAAAGATGGGACAGTAGCTTATGCTGATATCAAATACAAATCATCAGCAGATGATATAAAAGATTACTCTATAAAACACGTGAAAGATAGTTTGTCCATTGCTGATGATGAAGGATTACAAACGGAGTTAAGCGGAGATATACCAGGAGCCGAGATGGAGATAGGCGGTGTATCAGAAATTGTCGGTATTGTCTTGGCTTTTGTTGTTCTAGCTATTACATTTGGCTCTTTATTAATAGCAGGCTTACCGATTTTAACTGCACTTATTGGTTTAGGTGTAAGCATTGGGCTGACTTTGATTGGAACACAAGTGTTTGATATTGCCTCCGTCAGTCTTTCATTAGCCGGAATGATTGGCCTTGCAGTTGGTATTGATTATGCTTTGTTTATTTTTTCAAAACACCGCCAGTTTTTAGGTGAAGGTATACAAAAAAATGAATCAATTGCGAGAGCTACGGGAACAGCTGGGAGTGCTGTCGTTTTTGCCGGACTTACAGTTATTGTCGCACTTTGCGGATTGACTGTAGTTAATATTCCTTTTATGTCTGCAATGGGGCTAACAGCAGGGCTCAGTGTGCTCATGGCTGTATTAGCTTCAATTACATTAGTGCCTGCCGTTTTATCAATAGCAGGGAAACGCATGATTCCGAAAGCAAGCAAGAAAAAAGAAATACAAAGCGCTGAAACAAATTTCTGGGGACGCTTTGTCACAAAGAACCCTATTCTTCTAAGTGTATTTAGTATTCTCATCTTGCTAGTCATTAGTATTCCATCTATGCATTTGGAGCTAGGTTTACCGGATGCAGGAATGAAAGCTAAGGATAATCCCGAGCGCCGGGCTTATGACTTGCTTGCCGAAGGTTTTGGAGAAGGATTTAATGGCCAATTAACGATAGTGGCGGATGCCACAAGTGTTACAGAAAATAAAGCTAAAGCATTCGCAGATGCAGTAAAAGAAATTAAGGATTTAGACCATGTAGCAAGTGTTACTCCTGCAATGCCTAATGCAAAAGGCAATTTTGCTATTATTACGGTTGTTCCTACAACAGGTCCAAACGATAAAGCTACTAAGGATTTGGTACAAGATGTGCGCAGCTTAGCAGATCAAAACGGGGTAGATTTGCTCGTAACTGGATCGACGGCAGTGAATATAGATATTTCAGATCGCCTTAATGATGCAATACCAGTATTTGCTTTACTCATTGTTGGTTTTGCGTTTATATTGCTGACAATCCTATTCCGTTCGCTGCTAGTACCTCTTGTTGCTGTAGCAGGTTTCATATTAACAATGACAGCAACTCTTGGGATTTGTGTATTTGTGTTACAGGATGGAAACTTAATTGACTTGTTCAATATACCTGAAAAAGGGCCGATACTCGCGTTTTTGCCTATTTTAACGATTGGTATTCTTTTTGGCTTAGCGATGGATTATCAAGTATTCCTTGTAAGCAGAATGCGTGAAGAATATGTAAAAACAAAGAATCCAGTACAAGCGATTCAAGCTGGATTAAAACACAGTGGACCTGTTGTCACCGCAGCCGGGCTAATCATGATATTTGTTTTTGCAGGGTTTATCTTTGCTGGTGAAGCTTCTATCAAAGCAAATGGATTAGCTCTTTCCTTTGGTGTATTGTTTGACGCATTTATTGTAAGAATGACACTCATTCCAAGTATTATGAAGTTGATGGGGAATGCAGCTTGGTATTTACCAAAATGGTTAGACAAAATCATTCCGAATGTAGATATAGAGGGTCATCATCTAACAAAGGAGATACAGCCCGAGATAGATACTGAACAAAAACACCGAATCAGTATGTAGCAATATAGGCTCGTTCTAATAACATGTAAGGATGTAGCTCCTCTTTTTTTAAAGGGAATACAACTAATGGCAAAGTATTAGAGGTTAAATTTTATGGGCAATAAACAACAAAAGAAGAATATATAGAACGAGAGAAATAAAATTTATTTAAGAGTGGACTGAAAGGTCTACTCTTTTTTCATTCCGTCATCTGAATGAAGAAATGGTTATTCAAATAGAATGCCAACAATGACAAGTCGAATAACCGATACTGACCAGAACGGGCTTGTTTTCACGTTTTGCTTTTTTGAAGGCTTCTTCTCATCAGGGGTACCAGTCTACGGGGTTGTGGGCGTGCTGAAGTAAGTATGGAGACTAATATGTTGGATTTATTGTTAGTGGATATGGGATCACCTTCTTTCTAAGTTTCTAATTCATTAATGCAACACGTGAAGTGAAATGAATTTGTCTCTTTAATCTATTTATCTGAGGTTTAAAGAACTGAATCTGAAAAAACTCGTCGGCTTTTTAAGCTTTATTGTCTTGATTTTTCTTATATAAATCTGCTACTTGCTTGGTCTTGTTTTTTAACTCCACAGCCAATTACCCTATTCTTCTTTAAATGTAATGTAGTACGATATGAGCGTAAGGATAAATGTGTAGCTATACGAACTTGGCATTAAATACAGGTTATCTCAGAGGTCGCTTTTTGAAGTTATTTTCATTAGGAGAGATGAAGTATGTTATATCTAATTGGTGGTTCTTCGAGGAGTGGGAAGACAACTACAGCAAAGAGAATGTTAGCAGAAACAAAAATTCCTTATTTCTCGTTAGACTACTTAATGATGGGAATTGCGAATGGAGTACCAGAAATGGACATTAATCCGACTGATGGTGATTTTAAAAATGGACAACGACTCTGGAAAATAATTAATCCTTTGATGACGGCTATGGTTGAGAACAAAATAGATTACATAATAGAAGGTGTACAATTAATCCCTAGTCACGTTTCACAGTTTGAGCAATACTATTTAGGGAATGTTAAGACCTGTTTTATAGGAATAGCAGAAATAAACATAGAAAATAACATAGATAAAATGAAATTTCACTCCAGTATGACAGAAAATGACGGATTGAGAAATCTAGATCATTTTCAGATCAAATCAGAATTAGAGAGGATAAAAACAGATAGTATTCGAATAAAAGAGGAATGCCAAAAATATAATCTTCAATACTTCGAAAGCTCTTTAAATTTTAATGAAACTATAGAAACAATAATAGCTTATCTCACTTAACTATGGGATGTAGTAAAGTAAATTGACTGCATGTGGAAAGGTTAGCGTGTTATTTTTAAAAAAGAGCTCAATGAGAGCTCTTTTTTAAAACGAAATTCACTTTTTCTTTTTTTCGGGAACCATTAAAGTAATGACCAAAAAAACAACTATACAAATTAAAAACTGAATAAGTCTATTTAGAAACCAATAGTTAGTAAAGTCAATTTCATTTGTAACCTGGATGGTAGCATAAACTGTAAATAAAATCAGTATAAATTTTAATGTTTCTCTGTTCAAATCAATCAACACTTTCTACAATATATCCAAATTTAATGGTAAGCACATGCTAAATGTACGATATCAAGATAGTCTTTCACTGAAAATGTTATCTAGTATTCGAATAAGTGGTAGATCTTATCTAAATTGCAACAATGAGAAAAGTTGTTATTAGGCTCAGAACCATTAAAATTTGAAACTATCACCCGACAAACAACTATCCAGAAAAAGACAAATCAAAACCAAACTTACACGGTATTTCTCATTTAACGTAACCTTTACTATTCTTGAGATAAATAATTGAAATCCGTTTCTTTACATTCAGGGAGTTCTTTGTCAATTTTTAAGGTGAACAATAACTCTTGAACATATTCACGTATAGCGAGCATATCAAATGGGAAATCGAAATCAAATTCCTCTGTAACAGTTAAAGTGTCCATTGCATATGAACAATTATGTTTCATACCCAATAGATCATCATTAAGACTAAGCACATCTTGATATGATGAATCAGGTAGCTCAAAGTGAGAAATCAAATAAACATTAATATTGTTACCTTCTTCAGAATCTGGCAATCTTTCATCAACGTATAATAAAAAAGCACATCTCTCATCATCGTTTAATTCTATTTGAAAGAATTCTAAATCTCTTAATCTCAATAAACGTTTAAATCTTGTATTTATAGTTCTCATTTTCAATATCTCCGTTTTTATTTTTAAGCTGTTACTAACGGTTTCCATTGAAACAAGGTTTATTTTGAGTCATGTTTCCGAACGAAAGGTTTTTCCTATTTCTTTTCCTAAACCAAAATAGTGTCTGAAATTATAAATAAGCGGACTCCATTTTGAAGGGTCAATGTGATTGTCGTTCAATATGATCTTTTCCTCGGCATGGAAATGTAATGCTTGTGTTTCCACAATCGCAAATGATGGTTCGTAATCTGGTATCCGAATATGTTTCACTTCTGCTTCTATTTGGATAGGGCATTCTTTAATTCTTGTTGGTGCTACTGTCATTGATGGTAAAGGTGTTAACCCTGCCGCTTCGTATTTCTCTTTTTTGTAAGTAAACCCGAGCTGTTTTTTCAAAGGCGGGATATTCTTTTTCCCGCTAAAAGACGAAATTCTTTCAACGTTTTTCCATAAATCGGGGCTGGGCAAGTTAATGACACATTCCTTGTGTCTCTTTATATTTTCAATAGCTTTTCCTCCTAGTCCTACTCCCAGAACAATATAGTTTCCAAGCGCCCATGAGGAAGACATCGGACTAATATTGGTGGTTCCATCTTCATTCAAAGTGGAAAGAAGGAATGTTGACGTGCCATAGTACATAATGTTTGGTTTGATTTCTTTAAAATGAAGAGTGTCTTGTTTTTCACTGTTCAACACTTAATGCCCCCTAATCATTATTTATTTATATTGTAAAGGTTTAACATTTCAACTATCATCGAAATATGAATGTAAGGAGGAGAATGATGAATCCTAATATTGCAAAGGTTGCTTCGTTACTATCTGACCCCACGCGTTCTTCTATTCTTTTGAGCCTTATGGATGGAAGAATACACCCTGCTGGAGAGCTTGCATATTTCGCTAAAATCAAGCCTCAAACTGCCAGCTTTCACCTGCATAAATTACTTGAAGCACAGCTCATCAGTGTAGAGAAGCATGGAAGACATAGGTATTATAAATTGGCTAGCGCCGATGCCGCAAAAGTGATCGAACAATTGCTTAGTATTTCGCCTGATTCAAAAGTGAAGTCTTTAAATGATTCAAAAGAAAAAAGTGATTTACACTTTGCCCGTACCTGTTATGATCATCTGGCCGGTTATATCGGTGTGCAAGTGACACATTCATTAGTCGAGCAAGGCTTCTTACGAAAAGCGGATTTACAATATGAGGTGACTTCAGAAGGCTCTTTGTTTTTAAAGGATTTTGGAGTCGACGAAGAAAAACAAAGAAATAAGAGGAGAGCTTTTGCGCTTTGCTGTTTAGATTGGAGCGAGCGGCAGCATCATTTAGCAGGCGCTTTGGGACATGCATTATTAGACAGGATGCTAGAACAGCAATGGATTGTGCGTATGCCTAAAACTAGAGCTATTAAGGTTACACAAAGCGGAAAAGCTGCATTTGAGAAATACTTTAAATTGAGTATCTAAGATTTGAATAGAAAATTTTATCGGTGAAGGGCTCAAACAATAAAAAAATGGCCATTGCCGGCGGCAGAGGCTTTTGCTGAACTTGTTTTACATTCGTTTCGTGAATCTGAACAGAAGTCTCTCGCTGGTATGTCCGGTGAATAGACAGCATGTTGGAAAAGGAGGAGTTGGTACGCTCACTCCTTTTCATATTAGTCATCCATCAAACTGCGGCTGAAACCTTGGGTTTTACAAACTTTACGAAAATGCCCCGGACTAAAGGACCCATTATTAATAATTGCAAAGGGTAGGCTAAGATAAAGTTTTTCAGAACGATCATAAGGTAAGCGCTGAATAGGCTGTTCTCGTTAAGTCCATTCGATAAAGCTGCCGTGATTAATCCGAAAACAGACATACAAAATACCATACCAACCACCATACAAGTCGACATGGCAAGGACGACATATAATTTCTTAGACTTGTCGAATGGCATTTTGAATGTCATTTTTCTTGCGAGCGGTCCGACTAACAGTAAATCTAACAGTAACGCTACAATAAATCCAATGATCATCTCAAAAGCTGTAACCCATGAAAAATCACGAATGGCTCCGTTGATCACTGCATTGTAAATCGACATGACGCAGACCATCCCAAAGCACATCATCACGCCGAAGATAAGGCCTTCTTTTTTATTTGCTGGCATACAATCAATCCTTCTCTCCATAATCGGTGATAAGTATACCAATGAATCACACATGCTCATAATTGACAAATTTGTGAACAATTTATTGGCCGGAATCGTCTTCTTTTGTCATCAGCACATGCGGAATGCCATCCAATATAAATTCCTCTGATGCTGTCTGATAGCCGAGTTTTTCATAAAAGCCTGCTGCCTGTGTCTGACCGTAAAGTTTACATGTATCAATACTTTTTTCTTTCACAATACGCTCTAACTCATCGACAATCACTTTCCCCAATCCGAATTTGCGATAGGGCTTCAGAATACAGATTCTTTCCAGTTTCCCCGCGTGATCAACGATACGCACACGCGCTGTGCCAACCGGCTGATGTTCATGGTAAACCAGAATATGCTGGCAATCTCCATGGAGTGTATCGAACTCATCGAACTCGTCGGAAACTGGACAGCCTTGTTCCTCAACAAATACTGTCTTTCTGATGGCAAACGCTGTATGTAAATCATGTTCTGTCGTTATTCTCTTCACATTCATGATTGATCCTCCTCTTTATCAGAAAAATGGCTGATGACATACTGTTTAAAGGTCTCTGCCACCGGGGATAAAAATCTGCCTTCTATCCAGGCGATTCCTATGACGCGCTGACATTCCGGCCAGCTGACACGAATTTTTGTGATTTTGCTTTGGTCTAACCCTTTCAGATCGGGCAGAATGGATATGCCAAGACCGGCTGCCACAAAACCTGCTGCGGTGGCTGCTTCTTCACCCTCAAACATAATGTTCGGTTGAATGTCCGCTTTCTCAAACAAGTCATCAACCGTTATGCGCAGCGCATATCCTTTTTTCAATAAAATGAAACGCTCATCCGCAACTTCAGTCAGTGAAATGCTTTTGCGATGAGATAACGGATGGTTGTTTGGCACAAATACAAACAGTTCTTCGCTCCATAATTGTATCCATCGGATCAGCTTTTCAGGTTTGATGGAGGCAAGGAGACAGAGATCCAGATCTCCGGATTTTAATCGTTCAAGCAGCCAATATGAATGGTTTTGCTTCAGCTGGAAGGTAATGTCGGGATATTTCTGCTGAAAGCTGCCGATTAAATCGGGAACCAGCGTAGTTCCTAATGTATGTAAAAAACCGAGAGACACTTCACCTTGGTCAGGCTGCAACAAAGCCTGGATTTCTTCTTTCCCTTCGGTATATTCCTTCATCATGGCATGGACGCGTCTTAAAAATATTTCTCCGTATTTGTTTAGTTTAATCGAACGTCCTTGCCTGTCGAATAGCGGGACGCCTACATGGTTTTCGAGTCTGGCGATTGAGCGTGAAAGCGCAGGCTGTGTGATCGACAGGCTATGTGCCGCCTTCGTGACGTGCTGCATCCGGGCCAGTGTTTGAAAATATTCAAGTTGTTCCCATTCCAATCGTCATCACCTCGCATATTACATATAAGCATGAAATGGATATTTATTATGCATTATACAACATATATCCACAGTGCTAAGATAAATGTATAAACAGACTCGAGGATGTTTGAAATCGCAAAAAATAAAGGATGGATGTTTATGGAGTGCAGTATTCAACAAAATGGTGAGGGGCAAATGAAGTCCCCATGACATACATTCAAAAAGGCACACCGGTTTTTCGGAAAATTACGTTTGCTTTCTTTGCCGCAGGTTTTAATACATTTGCCATTCTGTATTGTGTACAGCCGCTCATGGAGGAGTTCACGCGGGAATTTCATGTGACACCTACAACAGCGAGTCTCTCTTTATCTGTTACAACGATGCTCTTAGCTGTCAGCATGCTTGTTTTCGGTTCGTTGTCAGAGGTATGGGGACGTAAGCCGATTATGGCTGTATCCATGCTGGCCGCATCCGTTCTCTGTCTGGCATCGGCCTTCAGCCCGAATTTTCATACGCTGCTCGTATTGAGAACCATTCAAGGGATTGCGCTCGCTGGTCTCCCATCGATTGCGATGGCTTATCTTGGAGAAGAAATTGAACCTGGAAGCCTTGGGTCGGCGATGGGGCTGTATATCAGCGGAAATGCGATTGGCGCCGTTTTTGGAAGGATTGTTTCAGGGCTCTTGAGTGAGTACTTTACTTGGCATATAGCGATCGGGTCAATTGGTGTGATTAGTTTGATAGCAAGTATGATATTTTTTATGAAATTGCCTCAATCGACCCATTTTACGCCAAGAAAACTTGAGATCGGGCAGTTGGGAATGTCTTTAATCAGCCATTTGAAGGACCGGAAACTGTTAAGTTTGTTCCTCATTGGTTTTTTGCTCCTCGGAAGCAATGTTGCATTGTTCAACTACATTGCGTATGTGCTGTTAGCACCGCCGTATTCCTTTAACAGAACGATTGTCAGCTGGATATTTATTGTGATGATTGTCGGAATTTTCAGTTCGTCTTTTATTGGAAGAATGGTCGATCAATACGGGTATCATAAAATACTGATGATGAATATTTTTATCGTTACTGCAGGTGCATTATTAACGTTAAACAGCGTATTAGCAGTAAAAATTTTCGGGATTGCCCTTTTTACCTTTGGATTCTTTGGAGGGCATTCAGTCGCCAGCAGCTGGGTTGGACGGAGGGCCCTGCACAACAAAGCGCAGGCCTCATCGCTTTATTTGTTCTTTTATTACGCAGGTTCAAGTATCTGCGGAACAGTCGGCGGCGTGTTTTGGTCTGCTTTTCAATGGCTGGGTGTCGTCGGAATGATAACGTTCATGATGCTGTTTGCTTTCGTGCTGTCGGTATTTCTGGCAAGGAGTGAAAAGGTATCGGGCAGCTCGCTATGACTGATTTAACATGTCCTGATATGAATTGATTTTATTTTTCGTTAAAGATATGACTTGCTCAATTTCCCGGCGTTTGTTTTCTAGTTCGATGACATGCTTTGAAAGAATGCCTATCTTTTTCCGAACTGAAGATAGGTATTCTTCACTTATAGGCGTTTTATGGGCAAGGGCCAAACCTCTGGCTTGCATAAATTCTGTCATTTCCTCTATTGATAGTCCAGTTTTTCTTAAGCATTTAATAAGCGTGATCGTTTCGATATCTTTTTGAAAATAAACGCGTATTCCTTTTTCGTTTCTGCTTGGTGCAGGCAGCAAACCGATTTTTTCATAATATCTTAGGGTATCTATTGTAAAACCAGTTAATTTGGATACTTGTCCAATCGTATACATAACAGCCTCATTTCCAAAACTTCCACCTTTTCATGGATGACAAGGTGGAAGTTTTTTGATTTAAACGTTTCTTTGTTTTTGTGTTCTTAATTTGATTTTAACTGAAGCGAAGAAAATACCTAAACAAACAAATACAGCGCCATAGAAAACATTCGCTGTCAATTGCTCGTGTAACTGGGCCCAGCCGAAGAACAGGCCTAATATCGGTACGGCCATAAGGGCAATGGAAGCAATGGAAGCATCAATTTTGCTTAAAATCCAAAACCAAAGGACAAAAGCGATGGCAGAGCCCATGATTCCGTTGTACAGCAATGCCCATATTAAAGGCGCTGTCCAATGTGTACTGGCGATGGGTTCATTACTTAGAGAGATAATCAAAAGAAAGATACCGCCTATTAGCATTTGCCAGGAGGTCATCTTTATTGTGTCATAGTTAGAAAATGTTTTTTTGCTGTAAAGGTTTGCGCATGCCCAGAAAAAGGCGGCTAAAATAATCACGATTTCTCCAAACATCGTACTGTCCCACTTTAAATTCAAGATTTGAGGCCCGATGATCAGCAGCAATCCAATGAATCCGACGCACAATCCAATACTTTTGTTTAGGGTCAGTCTCTCATTTAGAAAGAAATGGGCCAAAACACTGATGATGATGGGCATTGTATAGACGAGTACAGATGATAAGCCGGAATTCACATACTGCATACCATAAGTCGATAACCCGTAATAACCCAAACACATAAACAAGCTCATGATGATAAGCTTCTTCCAATCTCCCTTGGCAGGCAGCCAGTCTTTTTTGCGTACAATTTGAAAGATAAATAAAGGAATGGTTCCTACAAAAAGACGCAAAGCTGTGAAATAGAATGGTGAAATATAGTGAAGCCCGATTTTAGTAGGCACCCATAAGTATCCCCATATAAACGTAACTAAAAGAATAGCACTAATCATTTTTACCATGTCATTCAATCCTTTCTGCTTCTACAGCCTAAACCATGGAGTTAACTCCATGTCAATAGGGGATAAAGGATTGAAATGATAGCAACAAAAAAGGACCTCTGGCGGGTCCTTTTCTTATTGGCTGTTGTTCCAATGGGCCGGGATCTTTAAAGCAGGCGGAAGCTTTGTGCGGGGATTGCCTTTTGCAGCGTTCACTTGTGCCTGCGTTAGAAAAATGCTTCCTGTCAGATCAGCTCCGCTTAAATCAGCATCTCTGAGATCAGCGCCGATAAAATCTGTCCTTCTCAGATCAGAATGTCTCAGGTCGGCAGCTATGAGCAGTGCTCCTCTGAAGTTTGCTCCTCTTAGATCAAGCCCTTTCAGTTTCGCGCTGATCAGGGCGCTTCCACGGCTAATTTTTTTCGGGAGTTTTTGATTGCGGGCTTGGGCACGCACCAGCTCGCTCGTTTTTAACAGCCATTCATTAACCTCAGCTCTATGCTCAGACACATGTAAGTTCAGCAGGTCTTCCGCGCTGAGACTGGTGAGTTTGTCCGTCTTTTCGAAACAAGCACGCAGTTCACGATGTATCGGCTTGGCTGCCTCTATAGAAAGAGCTTCATGTAAATACCAAAGCATCTCATGCAGCTGCTGCATAATTGGAAAAATCCTTTCCCCCATAAGTAATTTGGGATACCTTTTGACCGGCGCCAAAGCATTCATAAGCTGATCAGCCTCGAAATCCTTTTTCTCTAAGAGCTTCATGTATGGCACATTGGTAGTTTGATTGTAAGTTGCGGCAAGGCGTTCCGCCATCTTTATCAAAAGCGAAATCGGCCATAAGGCAAGGCAACACAGCACAGGCCAAAACAATGTTGGCAATCCGCGCTTATCTCATGCTAACTATTGTCATGAAATGTGAATTCCACAGACAATATCGTTCACCCCTTCACTCGGGAACTTTGTAAAATATAGGTTTTGTTCGTGCTATTTGCATTATATAGCAAACAGGTATACTTTTCATTTTGTTTTTTCATTATCAACCCCTCAAACAATGTATAATATATCCAACCATGATATGGGGAGGGAGCCTTTTGGAACAGCAAATAAAAGAGATCATTTCTGCTTGTGATGTGGCAATCCGGAACGAAGATTTTGATACACTGATGAATTACTATACAGAGGATGCCATTTTAGTTGTGAAGCCTGGCATGATCGCACGCGGTAAAGAAGAAATCAAAAAAGCGTTTATCGCGATCGCAAATTATTTCAATCATCATCTTGTCCCAACGCAAGGGGAAATGGTCATCTTGGAAGCAGGCGACACTGCTCTGGTCCTTTCTCAAACGCTGCTTGATTCGGGTAAGAAGAATTCCGAGTATGCGATGGAAAGAAGGGCGACCTATGTGTTTAAGAAGAATATGCAAGGTGAGTGGCTTTGTGCAATTGATAATTCATATGGTACGGATTTAATTTAATTTATAGTGCTTAGACATTCTGAAACAAAGACGGGCTGCATGTGATCTGCTGTGTACTTTTCCTGCATATAATGATTCATGAAGGTGAATAGGAAAGGGTGAATTCAATTGAATCCATACAACAGCGGAATGGCACCTTATTGGGTTTATCATGGCGGAGAATCGACGCTTTACCAGTATCCATTTGTATATAGGCAGCCCGGTTTCACGCGCGCCGTTATTACTGCGGCGCGGGGGGATGTGACGGGAGATGGAGTCGCTGACGAAGTCTTCCTTACTGGCAATCAAACGTCAGGCAGTCCGCTATGGAGAAATATCACTTTGGTGATACGTGACGGCAAAACACATCAGGAACGGCAAGTCCAGCTTCATAACAATATCGGATACAATCCGTCACTTTTTCTGGCTGATGTGACAGGCAATAAAACGGAAGATGTGGCTGTTGTAACCGATACCGGGGGAAGCGGAGGCTCTATATATGCGTATGTGTTTGCCTATATGAACAGGCAGTTCAGGCAGATTTTCAATTCGGATTCTTTTAATGATGAATTCAAGTACAGAGTGAGCTATCAAAATCAATATAAAGCGAGCGTGGTCAGTCAACGCCAGCATGAACAATATATTTTGGATCTTACTTACAAAGGCAGAGACTATTTGAATGAAATTTATACGAATCAGGGTGTTTTAAAAGCGCCGATAGAAGGCTGGGTGAATCCTTTGTCAGGCTTGTATCCGGTTGATTTCAACAGAGACGGCGCATACGAACTGCTGGCGTATCAGCGGATCGCCGGAAGGTATAACGCCGACTCATTGGGATATGTTCAAACCGTATTGAAATGGAACGGGCAGAATTTTGGCGTTGACCGGCAGAATGTATCGATTGTTGGCGGTGCCGCAATTTGAGCAGAGAGAATGCGTTAGTGGCAAAGACTCACGCTACAGGTGTTCTGCAACGACGGTCAGATAATAAGATAAACCGGTTTGCTGCTCTTCTAACATTCCTCGATGAAAATCATCCTGCATAAAAAATCGCGTTTGTTTTACGTAATCTTCTTTGCTTGTGGGATGTCCGTTTTGATTCAGGAACGTAATATGATTCATGACATGCTCTTGCACGGCAGGGTCATGATACGTCACGCCGCTTCTTAAAAAATCAGCCATTCCATCAAGAAAGTGTTTTGCCTCTATCGCCATTTTGTTCATTTCATCTACATTGATTGCATGGGTATCTACTTCAAAATCGTAATGCTCCTTTAAATGGTCATTTTGTTCCGCTAAAGATTGTTTCCATTTATCAGCGGTTTCAAATCCTTTAAACATTACCTTATGATCCATGTTCTCACCTTTTCTTGTGTATTTTAAAGACGTATTGACCGTTTGAACGAAGCCCTGATACTTTTTAATTTTCTTTTCAAACAGCTTTTTTTGCTTTTCTAATGTGCCAGTTCTGTCAGCATCCTCATCTAATAACTTTTTTATTTCTGACAAAGGAACATCTAATTCTTTATAAAAAAGGATTTCCTGCACTCTTTTTAATTCGTCGGCACCATAGTACCGATACCCGGCTTCGCTTATTTCTTTAAGGACCAGCAAGCCGATTTTATGGTAGTGATAAAGCGTTTTGATTGTCACGTTTGCAATGTGGGACAGTTCTTTTACTGTTAATTTCATAATCCAATTCCTCCTTCCTCTATCACTATGAGGCCTTACCTTTGGTTGGAGTCATGGATAAAAATGATGTTATTTTAACCCGGAGAGAATGCGATATAGCCCCCTGAGATAGCCGTCTTTTTTCTGATCAAAAAAAGAGTGCTTTCACACAAGCACTCTTTACTCCAACTTAATCCTTTTCACATCCCCTAGCACAAACACGTAAAAAATCAGTCCGAGCAGCAATACAAAACCGGCAACCAGAAAGCTGAGCGTAAAGGAACCTGTCACATCAAACAAATACCCCGTGAGTGAAGCGGCAATTATGCCTCCGAATAGGTTATTTGCCAGGTTTACCATGGAACTCAGCATGGAAACGGAGCCAATCGGGGCCAGTTCTGCGGAAATGGACCAGCCGACCGGAGCCGTTGCAGAAACGCCGGCGAGGCCGATTGAAATGCAGATAATCGCAACGGTGATATTATTGGTCAGAATGGAGCCTAAAAAGAAAAAGCCGAAGCTCATCCCTACAATAATTACGGTTCGATACACCTTGGTGTTGGAATAGCCTTTCTTGATAAGATAATCGACGAGCCAGCCGCCGACCACAATGCCGGAAATGGTAGAGATCAGCCACGGCACGGCGGTGAATAAACCGGATGACATGAGATCCATTCCGTATGTATGCTTAAAGAAAGTCGGAAGCCATGTAAGCAGCAGGTTGAATGTATAGCCGTACCCCGTAAATCCGATCATTAAGCCCCATACTTTACGATTAGTGAAAAGCTTTTTTAAAAGCGGACCCGTTTTGTAAGGGATTTGTTCTGTTGTGATTGTATTGTGTTTCTGAATATAGTTTAATTCGCTTTTGGAAATGCGTTTGTGCCGTTCGGGCTGCTCATAGTATTGCCAGAAAAAGATGGTAAACAGCACATTGATGCATCCGATTGTTAAAAAGGCGACCCGCCAATCAAATGTTGTGACGAGAAAGGCGACCAGCGGCGCACCGATCACGTTTGAAAATTTGGCGGCTGAATCAAACAGCGAGTTCGCCAGACCCCGTTCGCTTGGGGGAAACCATAGAGCGGTTGCTTTGGAAGCGGCGGGGAACGCCGATGCGCTCGTCAGCCCAATGAGAAATCGGAACACATATAAGAGCAGTTTTCCTTGTAAAAAAGCGAGAATGATCGTTAAAAAGCTCCAAACCGTCATTCCGATTCTAGTGACCCAAGCCACGCCAAACCTGTCCAATAAACTTCCGACGGGCAGCTGCATCAGTGTATACGAATAGGTGTAAATCGAAAACACAATGCCGAGTTCAGTTGCTGTGAGGTGAAACGAATCTTGTATCGCCGGGGCAGCTACAGAAATGGCCACTCGATCAAAATAATTAAGAATGATAATGCCGCTCAGTAACGAAGATATGTACCACCTGGTATGCCCGGGCCGTTTCACGCGCTCTTGACTCATGATGAAAACCTCCTCTGTTATAGCATGATCTCCGGATGTAAATACCATTCAAATTTTAAATACCACACCTATCTTTTATGTAAACGAACAGCAGGAATTTGACTGGAAAAGCCTATTGCTTTAGAATGAAAGTAATAAAAATGAACACTCCAAAGGGGAGTAGCTTTCACAGTAAAGTCGTCATTACGGGACCAGGTGTCCTCGGCTTTGCTGGCAATTTGATTGTTAGCGAGACCTTTGCCAAATCTGATTTGGTGAAGGTCTTTTTGTTTCTGAACTTCACCAAATCGGTGGAGTTTTTTCATTTTTATCAAAAAAGGGAGAGGAGATTCACTATGTCTAAGCTGAAGAAATGGCTGAAACGTGAATTGGTGAAGAAGGGGCTGCCATTAGCGAAAGAGAAATTGATCCCGATCTTGAAAGAAAAAATGAAGAAGAAACGATAAGGGGGCAAACAATGAAGAAAATGGTTCTGACGGTTTTGGCCGGCGTGGGTCTTTTAGGGGCAGGCGGATGCGGAATACTGGATCAGGTGAATGACGGGCTGGATTATACAAATGAAGCGTCAGCTTATGCGGAAAAGGTGAAGACGTTTGCAGAGGAAGCGCCTGCATTGGCTGAGGAAGCTGTAAATGACACTGAGGCAAAAGAAAAACTAGAGACACAGCTTGAGTCTATTCAAAAGGCAGCAGCTGATTTTAATGAATTAACACCGCCTGATGCCGCAGCGGAGCTTCACAGCACCCTACAGGAGCATAACGACACATTGCAAAAAAGTGCGGAAGACGTCTTGCAGCAAGTGGAAGAAGGAAAGGTATCGCTTGAGGAATTGGAGCAATCCGAATTGGTCCAAAACGCTAAGCAAATTACTGATGTGATGGGGCAAATTGAAAAGCTTGGCGAATAAGAAAAAGCATCCCGGGAGCGGGATGCTTTTTTATTATTCTGCAATCGCGTCTGTTAACACAGGAACGACTTGTTTTTTACGAGAAACAACGCCTTTAAGAAGGGCTGTGTTGTTTTCTAATGTGACGTTGAATGCTTTTTCCACTTTGTCCGCTTCGTTACCGATTGCAAGTGCAAGTGAATCGTTTTCTAAGATGTCTGTGATGACAAGAAGGAACAGATCAAGGTTCTTCTCAGCCACAACTTTAGAAATCACTGCTTCTAACTCAGCTTGGCGTTTTCTCACATCTTCGATATCCACTGTGTTGACTTGTGCGATTTCGACTTTTTTGCTGCCGAGTGTGAATTCTTTTGCATCAAGAGAAATCAGCTCTTCAACTGTTTTTTTGCTTAGGTCAGCGCCTGCTTTCAGCATGTTTAAGCCGTATTCTTCAGCATCTACGCCAGCGATTTCAGCAAGTTCTTTTGCTGCCGCTACGTCTTGGTCCGTGCAAGTTGGAGATTTGAATAACAGAGAGTCAGAAATGATAGCAGACAGCATAAGGCCGGCAATTTCTTTCTCGATTGTTACGTTATTTTCTTTGTACATTTTGTTTAAGATTGTAGCAGTACAGCCGACAGGCTCAGCACGATAGTAAAGCGGCTCAGCTGTTTCGAAGTTTGCGATTCTGTGGTGGTCGATGACTTCCAGAACCTGAACGTCTTCAATATCCTTGATGCTTTGCTGGCGTTCGTTGTGGTCAACAAGGATAACGCCGTTCACTTCGTTTGCAGCTGTTTCTACAAGACGAGGGCTTTCTTGTTTGAAGTAATCAAGTGCATATTGTGTTTCGCCGTTGACTTGTCCAAGTCTGACAGGCTCAGCGTTGAAACCGAGTTTGTTTTTTAAATCAGCGTAAGCAATAGCAGAGCAGATCGTATCTGTGTCTGGATTTTGGTGTCCGAAAATAAGTATTTTTTCCATGATAACTCCTTATCCTTTTTTAAGTAGTGTAAACATTCTTTTTATAGTTTAACACGTCTTGCTGCGGGTGTAATCATGCAAACCCTTAAAAATTGATGTGAATATAAAGCATTTTTTTTGAGTGAAAGAGGAAAGGTGTGTAAAATGCTGGGTAGGTCAGTTGCAAAATGATCTGTAGTATCAAAAAAGGTACTATTGGAGGGTCGAACATGAGCCGGAAAAATAATATTTATCCGAACAAAGAAGGCTGTCCGGTTGAATTTACACTAGATGTCATTGGCGGAAAGTGGAAAGGAATCCTTTTTTATCACATGATAGATGGCAAGAAACGGTTTAATGAGTTTCGCAAAATATGCCCGAGTATTACCCAAAGAATGCTGACCCTGCAGCTTCGAGAGCTTGAAGCGGATGGCATTGTTCATCGCGAAGTTTATCACCAGGTGCCGCCCAAGGTTGAATATTCTCTGACAGAATTCGGGCGAACGCTTGAGCCGATTGTATTGCAAATGAAAGAATGGGGCGACGCCAACCGAGAAGCACTGGAGGCGCGTCGTTCAAACAGTTTATTAAAAGAACAGCAGAAGTAGCAGCAAAGGGAGAGCCTTTGCTGCTTCTTTTATTTCATTGAAATGGCTTTATTGGCGTTTCTGACGTCATTTTTTAACAGGTCAGAAAGGTTGTAAGATGGGTAGTATCCATGCTGATACATGTATTGATAAACTTGCGCATGCAACTTAATGGCAGCGTTCAGCTGTTTGACAAGTACGGTTCTTAATTGAGGTGTTGCTGTTTCTGTAATTGCGATGGCATAGTTGCGGACAGATGTTTTGGCAAAGCCGAGCAGGTCACCGCTGAAAAATGGGTTATCCGCACGCTCTTCTTCTTCATCATCGCGAGGCATCGGCGCCTGAGGGAAGAATGGGAGAAGCTCTCTTAAATTCTGCTCAACGGCCTGAATGGAAACGCTATAAAGCTGTCTGAGCTGAGGGTCTCTAACTTCTCTAATCATTTTCTTCAGTTTAATGAGCCCGTTTGACTGAAAAGCAACCAGCTCGTGCATCTCTAATGTTTCATGCCAAGCCAACGTTCTGCGTTCATCCATGTAACAAATCTCCTTTATCAATCAGATTCTGTATCAGCATATGCCCAACGTTCAATGTTGTTCATGATGTTTTGAAGTTTTTAAAAAGGGAATCCACCTTATATAGGATACGGGTTGAGAACATCCAAAAAGAGGTGAAACACGATGTGGGACATGATAAAGAACTTTTTCTTGTTTAGCAGCGGCGTTCTGCAAGCAACAACCCTTTTACTTGTGATTTTAATATTTGTATATGTCAGAAAAACGAAGAAGAAAAACAAAGAATCTTCTGGTTTTATGGATGATAAAGAATAAGAAGTGATGGGCATTCTTTTAAAGAATGTCTTTTCGTTTGCAATGTTTCACATGAAACATTGGCGTCATTTTACTTGCGATTTGGACTTATGTTAAAATATAAAAGTAATTTTAGAGATGATATGAAAACATTGGTGCAAAACATGTTGCGGCGATGAAAAAAAGAGCAGTCGTTTATGCTGCTCTTTTCTATTCGTATGTTCAGTATGATACGAGGTGACTAAGTGAAACAAACAAGAGCATTAATGGAAGGTGCTATTTTAATCAGTTTGTTTGCGATCATCACACTGCTGGTCGTTTATGTTCCATTGATTGGAACCATTCTGTTATTTGCACTGCCGCTGCCTATGATCCTTTATACGATCAGACACGGATTGAAATTAGGATTATGGATGGGCGCTGTCAGTCTTCCTGTTGTCTTTATTGTCGGGTCCTTTAACGGACTGATTGTAGCTTTTATGTCAGCTTGTGCGGGCATAGCCATGGGGCATTTTTTCAAAAAAAGAGAACCCGGCCATGCTATTATTTCGGGTGCCCTTATTTATATGCTTTGTATCGTGTTCTATTTTGTGATAAGCATTCAGTTTTTGGGTATCAATATCATTGATGAAGCAATGACACAATATCGGCAATCACTCGATATCGTTGAATCCGTTTTGAAACAATCGGGTAATGCTGAAGAACTTGAGAAACAAATGAAACTGATGGAAGAACAATTGAGTACGGTTCAATATCTTTTTCCAACAGCTATCGTGATGGTAGGAGCCATTTTTTCTTTCCTCAGTTACCTTATCGCTAAGCCGCTCTTAAGGCGATTCTCCCCCGATATTCCTAGTCTAAAGCCTTTTAGAGAGTTGAAGTTTCCGCAAAGTGTTGTAGTACTGTATTTGTTGATTGTCATGCTTTCATTTCTGCCTTTAGAAAAAGGCCAAATGCTGTACTCTATCGCTTTAAATGGGGAGTTTATACTCGGGTTTCTTATTTTTATCCAAGGTTTATCATTTATCTTTTTCTATTGCCATAAGAAAAAATATCCAAAGGCAGTGGCCGTCATTGCAGTCATTCTTGGTCTGCTGCAACCGATTTTTATGGCAGCCATTCGCATTTTAGGCGTTATAGACATGGGCTTTAACATAAGGAATAAGGTGAAGTGAAAATGAGTTTTACTCACATGGTGGGGAGTGATAGAAATGCCAAGCTTTTATGAAAAACCGTTGTTTCGGTATCCCATCTATGCATTGATTGCTTTGTCAATCATTACAATCCTCATCAGCTTTTATTTTAACTGGATCATAGGAACCGTTGAAGTGTTGCTGCTGGCAGTTATACTGTTTTTTATAAAACGCGCGGATTCTCTTATTCGAAAAGAGATTGACGCTTATATTTCTACGTTATCCTACAGGTTGAAAAAAGTCGGGGAAGAGGCATTGATGGAAATGCCGATCGGCATCATGCTTTTTAATGATCAATACTATATAGAATGGGCAAATCCGTTTCTCTCTTCTTGCTTTAATGAAAGTACATTAGTGGGGAGATCACTTTATGATACTTGTGAATCCGTTGTGCCGCTCATCAAACAAGAGGTAGAATCGGAAACGGTTACATTGAATGACCGAAAATTTAAAGTTGTCATCAAACGGGATGAGCGTCTGCTTTATTTCTTCGATGTGACGGAACAGATACAGATTGAAAAGCAATATGAAAATGAAAGAACTGTGCTGGCCTATATTTTCCTTGATAACTACGATGATGTGACGCAAGGATTAGACGACCAGACGAGAAGCACGATGAACAGCCAAGTGACCTCGTTGCTCAACGCTTGGGCGCAGGAGTATGGAATATTCCTAAAAAGGACATCGTCAGAACGTTTTATCGCTGTGCTTAATGAGAACATTTTAACCGAACTTGAAAATTCCAAGTTTTCGATTCTGGATGAGGTACGGGAAAAAACCTCATTTGACGGCGTTGCGCTGACCTTAAGCGTCGGTGTCGGAGCTTCGGTCTCATCGCTGAAGGAGCTTGGCGATTTGGCGCAATCCAGTCTGGACTTAGCACTGGGCCGCGGCGGAGACCAGGTAGCCATTAAGCTGCCAAACGGAAAAGTAAAGTTTTACGGCGGTAAAACGAACCCGATGGAGAAGCGAACAAGGGTGCGCGCCCGCGTGATTTCTCATGCTTTAAAGGAAATTGTTTCTGAAAGCAGCAATGTGATTATCATGGGACACAAATTTCCCGACATGGATTCTATCGGTGCGGCGATCGGGATATTAAAGGTGTCACAGGCAAATAACAAAGATGGATTTATTGTGATTGATCCGAATCAAATCGGTTCAAGTGTGCAGCGCTTGATTGAGGAAATTAAAAAATATGAAGAGCTGTGGTCAAGGTTCATCACGCCTGAAGAAGCAATGGAAATTGCCAATGACGACACGCTGCTTGTCATCGTGGATACACATAAGCCGTCGCTTGTTATAGAAGAACGGCTGGTAAACAAAATTGAGCATATTGTGGTCATCGACCATCACCGCAGAGGCGAAGAATTTATCAGAGACCCGCTGCTCGTCTATATGGAGCCGTACGCTTCATCAACAGCGGAATTGGTGACAGAGCTGCTTGAGTATCAGCCGAAGCGCTTAAAAATCAATATGATTGAAGCAACGGCCCTATTAGCTGGTATAATAGTGGATACAAAGAGCTTTTCACTCCGCACTGGCTCGCGGACCTTTGATGCGGCTTCATATTTAAGAGCAAAAGGCGCCGATACGGTGCTTGTGCAGAAGTTCCTCAAAGAAACCGTTGATTCCTATATTAAACGAGCGAAGCTAATCCAGCATACGGCCCTCTATAAAGAGAACATCGCGATTGCATCACTGCCTGAGAATGAGGATGAATATTTCGATCAAGTGCTGATTGCGCAGGCTGCGGATTCTCTGCTGTCGATGAGCGAGGTTGAGGCTTCATTTGCGGTAGCAAGACGTGATGAACAAACTGTTTGTATCAGTGCGCGGTCTCTTGGCGATGTGAATGTTCAGATCATCATGGAGGCGCTGGAAGGCGGAGGACATTTAACAAATGCGGCGACTCAGTTATCCGGCATTTCAGTAACAGAAGCACTGGAGCGGCTGAAGGGCGCCATAGATGAGTATTTTGAGGGAGGCGTACAAAGATGAAGGTTATTTTCTTACAAGATGTAAAAGGAAAAGGAAAAAAAGGCGAAGTGAAAAACGTAGCAGATGGTTATGCGCATAACTTTCTGATTAAAAAAGGCCTCGCGGTTGAAGCGAACGCGTCAAACATCAGTGTACTAAACGGTCAAAAGCAAAAAGAGAAAAAAGAAGCCATCGCAGAGCTTGAACAGGCAAAGAGCTTAAAAGAGACATTAGAAAAACTGACTGTTGAGCTCAGCGCGAAATCAGGTGAAGGCGGCCGTTTATTCGGCTCTGTCACAAGTAAGCAAATTACTGAACAGCTTCAAAAAGACCATAACATTAAAGTGGATAAGCGGAAGCTGGAACTGCCGGACGGCATTCGTGCGTTAGGTTATACAAACGTTCCTGTGAAATTGCATCCTGAGGTGCAGGCTGTGTTAAAGGTACATGTGAAAGAAGAAGCTTAATAGAAAAGAGGCTTGGGTTGATCCAAGCCTCTTTTTTTTATTCTACGAGATAAAGGGTTTGCTGGCTTTCTCCGCCAGGTCCACCTTTCATGCTTTGCTGGCTGCTTGTGCTGCTCGAGGAACTGCTGTACTTGTCAGAAGATATTTCTTGGCCGTTTTTCTTGATCCAAGAAACGAGTTCAGTGTTGCCTGAGTTCTTTTCTGGCAGAAGGAAGTATTTTACTTTTCCCTCTTTGACTAGTTTTTTCAGATCAGAGACAGTCAGGATCGGATCTGTGCCGTTGAAGCCGCCGAGTGCCATGACAGATTCATCTGTATTGATGATATATGGCGCAGCCGTTACGGTTGTCAAAGCAGCAAATAGATACTCTTCGCCGGTATTATGCTTTCTCAGATAGGACAAGAGTCCGGTATCAACCTCTGAGGAGAACATGTTCCCGCCGTTTGCTGAGCTTTTGAGCTGCGGCCCGGATTCAGGAAGCACGCTGTTGCCTCCGTATAGAAGCGGCGTTGCTGACCAGTAGATTGGTGTAAGCAACAGAACGCACAAGCTGATGATGGTCAGCTGCTTGCTGAAGGGATGACTGCGTTTAAGCATCAGAAGCACAAGGGTGCTGCCGAGTCCCAAGAGTCCCAGGACGTACATCCATACATTGCCGATTTGGCTTGTATAAGCACTCAGCATATACACCTGGAACGCGGCTGTGATCAGAACGGCTGCCGGCAGCAGGTAGCTGGCCCAATCTTTATTGTTTTTGTATAAGCGATACATTGTATACCATCCGATACCGGAAAGGGCGGCAATCGGCGGAGCCAGCATAATTAAGTAATACTGGTGGAAGAATCCTGCGATGCTGAAGAAACCTGCCACAGGCACGAGCCACGCTGTCCAGAATATCGTTTCTTTCAATTCTGCCGCCTGACCGCGGCGATCACGGCACCAGCTGACAATTACACCAAGTAATCCGATCAATGCGAATGGAAGCATCCAGCTGATTTGGCCGGAAAGAGCCGATTGGAAGAGACGAAGCGGTCCTGCATCACCTGTGCCGAACATGTTCATGCTTTTTCCGCCCCCACCGCCGGGTCCTCCATTTCCGCCGTTTGGTCCGCCTGTTGGAGGTGCGCCTCCCCTTCCATTGGAAGTGCCGATTTGGCCAGAAGGCGGCTGAGGAGCCTGTGCATTGTCCCTGATGGAACCGTTGCTGTTTTGATTTTCATCTGCCTTGCTGTTTCCGTTCTCAGATGAAGAGGTTCCATCAGAAAATTCATTGTGATTTGGCGCTTGCCTTGTGCCATTACTCTGCATGCCACCGCCGCCTGCGGCATTCATATCACCGCGTGCAAGGCCGGTGGTTTGCCCGAGCAGCCGCTCTGTTCCGTTATAACCGAAGGCGAGTTCTAACACAGAGTTTGTCTGGCTGCTTCCGATATAAGGCCGGCTGGAGGAGGAGGTTGAATCCACAATAACCGCCCATGAGAGCGATATACCGGTTAGGAGGATAAGAGACAGAAGCAGCGATCCTATTTTCTTCTTAAGCGATACCCGAGAAGCAATCAGGCAGAATAACATAAATGCAGGCAATACCATAAAGGCTTGCATCATTTTCATATTAAATGCAAGGCCGATTAGGCCAAATGCCGTCAGGAGCCAAACCAGCTTGCCTTGTTTGACCGCCCGAAGCAGGCATGATGAACCGAGCAATAAGGTAAAGACAAGCATGCTGTCAATGTTGTTTGTCCGGCTGACGGCGACTGCGATCGGTGTCAGCGCCATGACAAGCGCGGCGGTGCGGGCCGCTCCAATGCCGAAAGTCGGTTTGATCATTCTGTACAGGAGGATTACCGAACCAACCCCGGCGAGAGCCTGAGGAATGATGACACTCCACGTATGAACACCAAAGATCAGCGCGAAGAGGGTTTGAATCCATAAAACAACAGGCGGTTTATCAACTGTTACAAATCCGGAAGGGTCAAATGACACATAGAAGAAATTGTGGAAGCTTTGCGTCATGCTTTTCACCGCTGCCAGATAATATTGGTTCGCAGCGTCATCCTGCCAAATGTGATATATGTTGAGAAAAGCCGCTGCAAGCAAAATAAAAATAAGGACTGTGTCGAAACGTTTGGTTCTCATCGTTTTTCACCTCTTTATGATGTCTTATTGTAAAAAACAAATATGAAAAACTTATGAATAAACCATAAAGATTCAAAGAATGTCTTGCAGTTTTTTTCATAAAAAAGAGGCGGAGACAAGTTCCCCGCCCATTTTCTATGCTGAATTTCGCTTTCTCTCTGTCTGAAGGACGTATCGATCGCGTCCTGCCCCGAGTCCTGCTGTTCCCATGACAATTAAAGCAGCAATAAGTAGCACAATCGGCATTGTCCATGAATGTGTCTGGTCAAAGAGATACCCGACAAAGATCGGCCCGATGGCAGCAAGAAGGTAGCCAAATGACTGGGACATACCTGACAGCGCTGCAGCCTGATACGCATTTTCACTGCGGAGCCCAATGAGAGTAAGTGCCAGACTAATGCTGGAGCCTTGTCCGATACCGATAATCACCATCCAGATGGCAAGCATAGCATGGCTGCCGCCTGTTAATAATCCGCATAGACCGATCAGATAGACTGCGGTCAGCGCGGCAACGATCCCGCGCTGATGTTTTACGCGATCAGCTAAAACTGGTGTCAGAAAAGTGGAAGGCAGACTCGCAAATTGCATGAGTGATACCAGCCATCCGGCGGTTGACGTATCAATTCCGTGTGAACGGAGTATTTCAGGAAACCAGGCGATACTGCTGTAAAATAAGAAGGATTGCAGACCCATGAAGATGGTGACGAACCATGCCATTTTGGAAGCCCAAATCGGACTTGTTTGAAGCTGCGGTGTCTGGTTGGACACATCCCGATGGCGAAGCTGGGGTATCCAAATCAGCAAGGCTAGACATGCCAAGCCTCCCCATAAGAGAAATCCCTGTTTCCATCCGCCATCCAACTGGGCCGCTAAAGGTACGCTGATACCTGATGCTAAAGCAGCGAATATATTCATTGATGTCGTATACAGGCTGATCATGAGCCCTGGCTTTTCAGGGTATTTATGTTTGATTAAGCTTGGCAAAAGTACGTTTCCGATCGCAATTCCGATTCCGATGAGTGCCGTTCCGAAAAACAAAGCGGCAGTATAGCCGGCAGAGCGAATCAAAACACCGATAAACAGTACCAGGAGACCAAGCCATAAGGTTCGCTCATTTCCGAGACGACGTCCTAGCTTAGGCGCGAGCGGAGAAAGAACGGCAAACGAAAGCAGCGGCAGTGCGGTCAAAAAACCGGCTGCCCCATTGGACATGTGCAGCTCTGTCCTGATGGAGCTGATGACCGGCCCAACTGAAGTGATTGCAGGTCTTAAGTTAAACGCGATAAAGATAATACCGGCAATCAGCCAAAACGATTGGATTTTTTTATTTTGTGGATGTGGCAAAGCAGTTACTCCTCTTTTCTAACATATACTTAATATCATTCCGATACATGTAAGCAAGTATGCGAGTGCGGGTTATGATTTGTCCTCTTTCTGCAATTCAGCCATTTTGGCAAGCAGGATATGCTGAGGCATATGCATGATCTGTTCAAGCGGCAGATTCAAAGACTCTGCAAGCTTTTGTGCAGTTTCAGCAGAAATTTGCAAAGGTCTCACAAAGATCCCTCCTCTCTTTTGTCCATTGTACAAGAATCAGATGTGAAACGTAAGAAGATATCACAAAGGAATGGTGCAATCCGAAAATGCCCCTTATAAAAGAGATAAGGAGGGTTCATCATGAATAAACCGTTATCATTATTAAAACAAATGCTGTATGAGCATCAGATCGACACTGAGAGAGCTGTCACATTGGAAGAATATATCGCTTTGCGGCATAAGCTTCAGGAGCTAATGGGGAAATTTGCTTCATTTGAAGAG
Source organism: Bacillus sp. LBG-1-113 (assembly GCF_020708615.1). Lineage (NCBI taxonomy): Bacteria > Bacillati > Bacillota > Bacilli > Caryophanales > Bacillaceae > Bacillus > Bacillus sp. LBG-1-113. The sequence goes on from NZ_JAJFDG010000003.1 coordinate 60,789, forward strand.
TGGGAGCTGTATCAAAAGGCGGCGGATATCATGATGCGTACCGGATTCAAATGGATGGAATAGCGTGTCTTACCCGTTAAAAAAAGCCCCGCGGCAGCGAAGGCTTTCAGTTTGTTAGAAAGAGAGTTCCTCTTCCACATTTTTATGCTGGTCATAAATCACAAGCTTTGCCGGACTGTTCTCTTTGGCTACCTGCTTCGCTTTTTCAATTGCGGCGTCTTTAGAGGTGTATAAAGCTGTAGGCGCCACATTATCCACTGTGATAAACCAGCCGTCCACATCGACGTTGGGTGTTACGGCGTATTTTTTCAGCATATTTATTCCTCCCTCAAGTTTTATCAGTTTTTTTCCCCAGGCTGACACTGTCCGAAACTATCCAATCTGCTGACTGAAAAAAATAGGAAACAAAGAATTTTTCTATTTTTTTTCTGGATAAATGGTAAAATGGAGTTTGGAGATTTTTTAATGAGAGGACGGTGCTTAGCATGACAGACCTTCTGAATGATCGGCTGCCGCCGCAAAATATAGAAGCCGAACAAGCCGTGTTAGGCGCTATTTTTTTACAGCCGTCTGCTTTAACACTGGCTTCAGAGGTATTGATTCCAGATGATTTCTATAGAATGTCCCACCAAAAAATTTATAATGCGATGCTGGTGCTCGGAGACCGCGGTGAACCGGTTGATTTAGTTACGGTGACGTCAGAGCTTGCCAACACGGACCTGCTGGAAGAAGTGGGAGGCATATCGTATCTGACTGATATCGCAAACTCGGTGCCGACAGCGGCTAACATAGAATATTACGCAAAAATCGTTGAGGAAAAATCAATTCTTCGCCGGTTAATCAGAACAGCGACAACAATCGCTCAGGACGGATATACCCGCGAGGACGAAGTTGAAGATTTACTCAGTGAAGCGGAAAAAACGATTATGGAAGTGGCGCAGCGCAAAAATACAAGCGCCTTCCAAAATATCAAGGATGTCCTTGTTCAGACGTATGACAACATCGAACAGCTTCACAATCGAAAAGGTGATATTACCGGGATTCCAACAGGGTTTTCTGAGCTTGACCGGATGACTGCCGGATTCCAGCGCAATGACTTGATTATTGTGGCTGCCCGTCCGTCAGTAGGGAAAACGGCCTTTGCCCTGAATATCGCGCAAAACGTAGCGACGAAGACCGACGAGAGTGTAGCCATTTTCAGTCTTGAGATGGGCGCTGAGCAGCTCGTTATGCGTATGCTTTGTGCCGAGGGAAATATCAATGCCCAAAACCTTCGTACAGGAAATCTGACAGAAGAGGATTGGGGCAAGCTGACGATGGCAATGGGAAGCCTGTCCAACAGCGGAATTTATATCGATGACACACCAGGTATACGCGTCAGTGAGATCCGTGCCAAATGCCGCCGTTTGAAGCAGGAAAGCGGTCTTGGCATGATTTTGATCGATTACCTGCAATTGATCCAGGGAAGCGGACGTTCAAAGGATAACCGTCAGCAGGAAGTATCAGAAATTTCCCGTGAACTGAAATCGATCGCCAGAGAGCTTCAAGTCCCTGTTATCGCCCTTTCTCAGCTTTCGCGTGGCGTTGAGCAGCGTCAGGATAAACGTCCGATGATGTCTGATATCCGTGAATCAGGAAGTATTGAGCAGGATGCAGATATTGTTGCGTTCCTTTATCGTGATGACTACTATGACAAAGAAACTGAGAACAAAAACATTATCGAAATCATTATTGCCAAACAGCGTAACGGCCCGGTAGGAACCGTGTCTCTTGCGTTCGTAAAAGAATACAATAAATTCGTCAACCTGGAACGGCGTTTTGACGACGCAGGTGTTCCGCCCGGTGCGTAAACCCCAAGAGCTTTTTCTTGGGGTTTTTTTCATCCAAAAGACGGAAGAGAAACCAGCCGCTTAGCGGATGTAATAATGAAAGCGGTTTAATAAAATGAGGCAAAAAGGAGAGGGTAACAATGAGGAATCGTTTTTCACAATTTCATGCCGCACAAATTCGGATAGCGAGACCCACGGGCCGGCTTGACCAGATCATTCGGTTTTATGAAGAAGGGCTGGGGTTAAAACGACTTGGTGAATTTCATCAGCATAATGGGTATGACGGTGTCATGTTTGGCCTCCCCCACACCGATTACCACTTGGAGTTCACCCAGCATGAAGGGGAAAGTACAGCGCCCGTGCCCCATCCAGACAGCCTGCTCGTCTTTTATGTGCCGAACGAAGAAGAAATCAAAGCCATCACTGCAAAATTAAAAAGAATGGGCTATCAGGAGGCGGAACCTGAGAACCCGTACTGGAGTCATGGAGGGGTGACAATAGAGGATCCAGACGGCTGGCGAATCGTGTTCATGAACACAAAAGGGATTTCAGACAAGTAATTCTTTCCTCTGCTAAAGGATGGAAGTTTCATGAGCTTTTCGAGGAAAAGCTTCAAGAAAACGCTTCTAATATCAATTAAAGCGAACGAATGAGGATTTACAAGAATTTAATGTTCGGATTTGCAATTGACTTTCTGTTTCTTCACTGATAAACTTGATTTGTTTGAATAGAATCGTTTTTGAAAGGTTAACGGAGGTGCACGGACATGTCTTCAGTAGTTGTAGTAGGTACGCAATGGGGCGATGAAGGAAAAGGCAAAATCACAGATTTCCTATCAGAAAATGCAGAAGTGATCGCCCGTTATCAAGGCGGAAATAACGCAGGGCACACCATCAAGTTTGACGGAGTCACATACAAGCTTCACTTAATCCCGTCTGGAATTTTCTATAAAGATAAGACGTGTGTGATTGGAAACGGAATGGTTGTAGATCCAAAAGCATTAGTCACAGAGCTTGCGTATCTTCATGAGCGCAACGTCAGTACAGATAACCTGAGAATCAGCAACAGAGCTCACGTGATTCTGCCGTATCATTTGAAGTTGGATGAAGTGGAAGAAGAGCGAAAAGGAGCAAACAAGATCGGCACAACGAAAAAAGGAATCGGCCCTGCTTATATGGATAAAGCAGCCCGAATCGGCATTCGTATCGCAGACTTGTTGGATCGTGACGCGTTTGCGGAGAAACTCGAACGCAATCTTGAAGAAAAAAACCGTCTGCTTGAGAAAATGTACGAGACAGAAGGATTTAAAATAGAAGATATCTTAGATGAGTATTATGAATACGGACAGCAGATTAAGAAATATGTCTGCGATACATCAGTTGTTTTAAATGATGCGCTTGATGAAGGCCGCCGCGTGTTATTTGAAGGCGCACAAGGGGTTATGCTTGATATCGACCAAGGAACATACCCGTTTGTTACGTCATCTAACCCGGTTGCCGGCGGTGTAACCATCGGTTCAGGTGTCGGCCCGACAAAAATAAAGCACGTAGTCGGCGTCTCAAAAGCCTATACGACTCGTGTCGGCGATGGTCCTTTCCCGACTGAGCTGAAAGACGAAATCGGAGATCAAATCCGTGAAGTCGGACGTGAATATGGAACAACAACAGGCCGTCCACGCCGTGTCGGCTGGTTTGACAGTGTCGTTGTCCGCCACGCCCGCCGTGTCAGCGGAATTACAGATCTTTCTTTGAACTCAATTGACGTTCTAACAGGAATTGAAACGCTGAAAATCTGTGTAGCGTACCGCTATAAAGGCGAAATCATCGAAGAATTCCCTGCAAGCCTTAAAGCACTTGCTGAATGTGAGCCGGTATATGAAGAAATGCCGGGCTGGACTGAGGATATTACAGGTGCGAAAAGCTTGAGCGAGCTTCCTGAAAACGCGCGTCACTATCTTGAGCGCGTGTCTCAGCTGACAGGCATTCCGCTTTCTATTTTCTCTGTCGGCCCAGACCGTTCACAAACAAATGTCCTTCGCAGCGTGTATCGTGCGAACTAAGCAGAATACCCGTAAGCCCCTGTTTTCAGGGGCTTTTTTTTGTTTGAAAACTGCATATAAGTTGGTCTGAGAAAAAAATATGAAAAAAAACCAAAAAAGTTATTGCCACTTCTATTTGTTCGTGATATTATAAATCTCGTTGTTACGGAAACTACTTCAATAGAGTACAAGATAAGAACTTGATCCAAGTCGTTTGCTCTATGGAAAATCCGGCATCTTAGGAGCCATTAGCTCAGTTGGTAGAGCATCTGACTTTTAATCAGAGGGTCGAAGGTTCGAGTCCTTCATGGCTCACCATTTTTGTGAAGGCCCGTTGGTCAAGCGGTTAAGACACCGCCCTTTCACGGCGGTAACACGGGTTCGAATCCCGTACGGGTCATTGATTTACTTTAGCGTTATTGCTAAATTCCTTATTTGTCTGCGAGAGCTGACACGACAGCTCTCCAGACAAATTACTGTAAGGTCCGGTAGTTCAGTTGGTTAGAATGCCTGCCTGTCACGCAGGAGGTCGCGGGTTCGAGTCCCGTCCGGACCGCCATTTTACTTTACTTAGTAGAGAAAAATAAATCATTTGGCTCGGTAGCTCAGTTGGTAGAGCAACGGACTGAAAATCCGTGTGTCGGCGGTTCGATTCCGTCCCGAGCCACTTACCAAACGCATCTGCAATCGTAGGTGCGTTTTTTCTTTTAAGAAAAGATAGACATGCGGAGTGTTATAATAGAAGAAAAAGGGAGAACCGGCCCTGCGGCCGGTTCAAAGAAGAAGACGTCAATGAAAAGACGCACGCAGGTGAGCGGAGGTTTCATTTAAATTATCTTTTTTAAGAAAAGTTGAAAAACATGACAAAAGATAGACAACTGGTGGATGAAGGTGAAAAATGTGTTTTTTTCTAAACCTTTATTTTTTTTATCTTTTGACCTTAAACCGTTATAATAGACAAGGACCCATTGTTCTATTTGGGCCATAAGTGATGTAACGAATGTGATATAGATGAAATGAAGACCATTCGGCAGGAGGAAAATTAAAAATGATGGATAAAAAGATCCTTGTAGTAGATGATGAAAAACCGATTGCAGATATATTAGAATTCAACTTAAGAAAAGAGGGCTATGAAGTGCATTGCGCCTATGACGGAAATGAAGCCGTCGAAATGGTGGAAGAGCTTCAGCCTGATTTAATACTTTTAGATATTATGCTTCCAAATAAAGACGGCGTTGAAGTATGCCGTGAAGTCAGAAAGAAATACGATATGCCTATCATTATGCTGACGGCTAAGGATTCAGAAATTGATAAGGTCATCGGGCTTGAAATCGGTGCTGATGACTATGTTACGAAACCGTTCAGCACACGTGAGCTTTTGGCCCGTGTGAAAGCGAACCTGCGCCGCCAGCTGACAACAGCGCCAGCGGAGGAAGAATCATCTTCCAACGACATTCATATCGGCTCCCTCGTGATCTTCCCTGACGCGTATGTAGTGTCTAAAAGAGATGAAACGATCGAATTGACCCATCGTGAGTTCGAATTGCTGCATTACCTGGCAAAACACATCGGTCAAGTCATGACACGTGAGCACTTGCTGCAAACAGTCTGGGGCTACGATTACTTTGGCGATGTCAGAACGGTTGACGTAACAGTGCGCCGCCTTCGTGAAAAAATTGAGGACAACCCAAGCCATCCAAATTGGATTGTCACACGCCGCGGTGTCGGTTATTACTTGAGAAACCCAGAACAGGACTAATGCCCAATGAATAAGGTTGGTTTTTTTCGGTCGATCCAATTTAAGATTACCTTGATTTATGTGCTTTTGATTATCATCGCGATGCAAGTCATTGGTGTGTATTTTGTCAATCAGGTAGAGAAGTCGCTGATTACTTCTTATGAACAATCGCTTAATCAGCGAATCGACAACCTTTCTTATTATATTGAGCAGGAATATAAGAGTGATAACGACAGCACCGTCATTAAGGATGATGTCAGCCGTATTTTGAATGACTTCACGAAGAGTGATGAGATTCGGGAAATTACTTTTGTTGATAAAAGCTATGAAGTGGTTGGCTCTTCAAGGCCATATGGAGAAGAAGTTGCAGGGAAACAAACGACGGATCTCATTTTCAAAAGAATTTTTTCTACTAAACAGTCTTATTCTAGAAAATATTATGACCCGAAAAGCAAAATAAGAGTCCTCATTTCCGCAAAGCCCGTTACCACTGAAAACCAAGAGGTTGTCGGAGCGATTTATGTGGTAGCGAGCATGGAAGATGTCTTTGGCCAAATGAAGACCATCAACACAATACTGGCCTCCGGCACTGGTTTGGCCCTCGTTTTGACAGCCCTTCTCGGTATTTTTCTAGCCAGAACCATTACCCACCCGCTTTCAGATATGAGGAAACAGGCAATGGAGCTTGCGAAAGGGAATTTCTCCAGGAAGGTTAGAAAGTATGGTCATGATGAAATTGGACAGCTCGCCACAACGTTTAATCACTTAACGAGAGAGCTTGAAGATGCACAGGCCATGACAGAGGGTGAACGCAGAAAGCTTTCCTCTGTTATTGCTTATATGACGGACGGCGTTATTGCCACAAACCGAAACGGAGCAATTATCCTCTTGAACAGCCCGGCGCTGGAGCTGCTGAACGTTTCACGTGAAACAGCTTTGGAAATGCCGATTACAAGCTTGCTGGGGATTCAAGAGAATTATACATTTGAAGATTTAGTTGAACAGCAGGACTCTATGCTGCTCGAAATTGAGCGGGACGATGAACTGACAGTGCTTCGCGTCAATTTCTCCGTGATTCAAAGGGAGCATGGCAAAATCGACGGCTTAATTGCGGTCATTTACGATGTAACCGAGCAGGAGAAAATTGATCAGGAACGCAGAGAGTTTGTGGCGAATGTATCACACGAGCTGCGCACGCCGCTTACGACAATGCGCAGTTATTTAGAGGCGTTAGCTGAAGGTGCATGGGAAAACAAAGACATTGCACCGCGTTTCTTAATGGTGACGCAGAATGAAACAGAGCGGATGATCCGGCTTGTAAACGATTTGCTTCAGCTTTCTAAATTTGACAGCAAGGATTATCAATTTAATCGTGAGTGGATTCAAATCGTCCGATTTATGTCCCTCATTATTGATCGCTTTGAAATGACGAAGGAACAGCACGTGGAATTTATCCGCAATCTGCCGGATAGAAACCTGTATGTGGAGATTGACCAGGATAAAATTACGCAGGTGCTCGATAATATTATTTCCAACGCTTTAAAATATTCTCCTGAAGGCGGACATGTCACCTTCTCGATTGACGTAAATGAAGAGGAAGAACTTCTCTATATCAGTGTTAAGGATGAAGGGATCGGGATTCCGAAAAAGGATGTCGAAAAAGTCTTTGACCGCTTCTACAGGGTCGATAAAGCGAGAACGAGAAAGCTCGGCGGGACCGGTTTGGGACTTGCCATTGCGAGGGAAATGGTTCAGGCGCACGGCGGAGATATTTGGGCAGACAGTGTAGAAGGAAAAGGCACAACGATAACTTTTACTCTTCCATATAAAGAAGAACAAGAGGATGATTGGGATGAAGCGTGAAAATATAAAAACAATATTACTTACGGTACTTGTCGTCATCAGTCTTGTTTTTACATGGAGCATATGGACATTTCAGCCTAATTTTTCTGAAGGCTCGTCATCAGCAGAGTCTATGGTGCGTGAGAAACATAAAATTGAGAAAAATACCCAAAAACTGTCTGAAACGGTAAAACCGCGGGAAATGTTTATTCATGATGACGGTGCTCATTATAAGGTCGATGATGAAACACTTTATGATGAAGTCTGGTCAGATTTGCCGCATTGGGATGTAAAAGGCATTAAAGATATATCGGATCAATATGATAAGGCCGGATTCAAGAGCTGGTTTTATGGAAGAGGCGGTTCTGCTGCCAAGCTTGATCTGCAATTCAGTGACACGATACCTATTGATATTATTCAAACGCTGCTTAAATGGTCCAATCAATCGTTTGAATACAGCTCGTTTGATCATATTATGATCCCATTCGAAGAAACAAAAACGAATAAGAAGATTTATTTGGTATCTTACAGCAAGCAGCTTATTCTGGAAGTGACGGTTGAATCAGCAAACTACCGGAATATCATGAATGATTTACAAAACAAAAAATCAAACATGCCTGCGTACAGCTTGTTTTCGATTGGAACAAAGAAAGAGTTCTTGCTTCCGAACAAATCGCTTACGATGGATAAAAAGGAATTTGTCACGGAATCAATTAAGACAAACACTTTTAAACAGGCACTGTTCAGCGATCCGAGCATCGTAAGAGAAGATTCAAATTATAATAACAGAAATGTACTGACGGATGGCATCAGCCGTTTAGATGTCAGCCTGACTCAGCGGCATGTCCAATTTCAGCAGCGTAATTTAGTGCAGAGCACCTCGTATCAAACAGGTGAGTTAATCAAAAAGAGTCAGAAATACCTAGAGGATACAGGAAGCTGGACGGATCACTATCAATTTTTTAATATCAATGACAGCCAGCAGCTGAGTTTCTATATCTTTATGGACCAGCTCCCGGTCATTAACAGTATGTCTAAACCGTTTGGCGGCACTTCGGCGATCACCGTGCAATGGGCCAATGACGATATTCTCAGCTATAAACGGCCGAATTACAGTCTTGGAACGAATCCGATTAAAACAAGTGAAACAGAGCTGATGAGCGGCAGTGAAGTGAGGGCTCTTCTAACCAAACAAACGGCGTATGATACGGACAAAATTGATCAGATTTTCCCTGCGTATCAGTTGGTGTCAACATCAACCAACGATGATCCTCTTGTTGAGCTTGAACCGGTTTGGGCTATGAAAATAAACGGAAAAATGGTGCCGATTACGAAGGAATTATTGACGAAGGAGGGGGCAGACAATGGAGTGGAATAAGACAAAAACAATCTTCATCGTTGCCTTCCTCATTTTAGATATTTTCTTAGGCTATCAGTTTTTTGAGAAGCGATCGATCAGTAAAGAATATGAAGTCATTAAAAACGATGTAGAGCATGATATGAAGGCAGACCATATCACGTATGAAGGTCTGGATAAGGAAGCGATAGAAGGCTATCGGATCACGGCGAATCAAAAAGTCTTCACGAAGGATGATATTGAATCACTCAAGGATCAAAAACCTATGATGGATATGCCTAGTGATGATCATAAAGTAACGAACCTAAAGATGAAGTTTACGAGCCCGATTGGCCTTTCCAAGAAAAACATAGAGGGCGATGCACAGGCGCTTGTGTCTTCTAAAATTCAAGATGGTGAAAAATATAAGCTTTGGAAGGTGGATAAATCTAAAAAAGAAATCATTTACTTCCAAACGTATGAAGGCCATTACATTTATCAGAAGACTGACAACTCCTCTAATATGATCGGACAAGTGATTTTGCATTTAAACGATAAAAACGAGGCTGTGTCATACGAGCAGTCGACCCTTGAGACCTTTAAGCAGATTCAGAAAGAGAGCTTAATTACTGAGCTTGATGCGGTTGAATTATTGTACTATCAAAATCAGTTAAAAGAATACTGCACCATAAAGAGTGTGAAATTCGGCTATGTGGCGCAATATCCGCTGACAAGTACGCAGGTGCTGGCGCCGGTATGGAGAGTTACGGTGGAGTATGATAAAAAAGTGAACGGCGAGAAAAAGAAAGTGCAAGAGTATTTTACTGTGAATGCTTTGGAGAGTACGATTTTAGATACAGATCAATCAAAATAATGGAGTGAACTGAAATGAGCTTGCAATTTAGCGTACTTGCGAGCGGGAGTACGGGAAATGCGTTTTACCTGGAAACAGAGGATCACGCGTTTTTAGTGGACGCCGGTTTGAGCGGGAAAGCCATGGACGGATTAATGGCGCAAATCGGACGTAAGCTGGATGATGTGGACGGCATTTTTGTGACGCATGAGCATAGTGACCATATTAAAGGCCTCGGCGTCATCGCCAGAAAGTACAAGCTTCCGATCTATGCGAACGAGAAGACGTGGAAGGCGATGGAGAACCAGATCGGCAAAATTGATACCGATCAAAAGTTTGAGTTTCCGATGGAGACGGTGAAGTCGTTTGGCGGACTTGATGTAGAATCGTTTGGCGTCTCTCACGATGCGGCTGAGCCCATGTTTTATGTGTTTCATTGTAATGGGCGCAAGCTCGCGTTAATGACAGACACAGGATATGTCAGCGACCGGATGAAGGGCATTATCCGTTCGGCGAATGTGTTCGTTTTTGAAAGCAATCATGATGTCGGCATGCTGCAAATGGGAAGATACCCTTGGAGTATTAAGCGGCGCATTTTAAGTGACGTCGGGCACGTTTCAAATGAAGATGCTGCTTTGGCGATGACTGATGTCATCGGCGATGAGACATCTCGTATCTACCTCGCCCATTTGAGTCAAGACAACAATATGAAAGAGCTGGCCAGAATGTCTGTCCAGCAGACCTTGGCTTCTAAAGGGTTTGTGGCAGGCGAGACATTTGATTTGTTTGATACCGACCCGAAAAAGGCTACTCCGCTTTGCGCTGTATAATTTTTTCTTATGTAACATGACTATTATAGGAGTTTCTAATCCACAATATAACCATATCAACGTTCTCTGAAAGGATGGAATATGGTGGATTACGAGCGTGAGGAACATAATACTCCTGAACAGCCGAAGAGAAGCAAAAAAGGTTATTTTCTTTCAAGTCTGATCGGGGTGATTGTCGGCGCTGTATTGATGGCGTTTCTAATGCCATACCTTTCAAATGAGGGGTTAGATACAGGTGAGGCGGATCAGCAGCTGAACAACAGGCAGGAGCCAATTCGAACAGTGAATGTCAGTGTGAACAACGCTGTCACTAAGATTGTCAGCAATGTGTCGCCAGCTGTTGTCGGTGTCGTAAACATTCAAAAAACAGATATTTGGGGAGAAAGCGGTGAGGCTGGGAGCGGCTCAGGCGTCATCTACAAGAAAAATGACAACTCAGCTTATGTCGTGACCAACCATCATGTGATCGAGGGCGCTTCCCAAATTGAAATCAGTTTAAAAGACGGTTCGCGCGTGTCTGCTGAGCTTGTCGGCAGCGACCAGCTGATGGATCTTGCCGTCTTGCGGGTGAAAAGCGATAAAATCAAAGCCGTCGCTGATTTTGGCAACTCAGATAAAGTGAAATCAGGCGAACCGGTAATTGCGATCGGCAATCCGTTAGGCCTTGAGTTTGCAGGCTCTGTCACACAGGGCGTCATTTCGGGAACAGAGAGAGCGATTCCGGTTGATTCCAATGATGACGGTCAGCCTGACTGGAATGCAGAGGTGCTGCAAACCGATGCGGCCATAAACCCGGGGAACAGCGGCGGCGCTTTGTTAAATATGGACGGAAAAGTCATCGGCATCAATTCAATGAAAATCGCGGAGTCAGCGGTTGAAGGGATTGGACTGTCTATTCCATCTAACCTTGTGATTCCGGTGATAGAGGATTTAGAGAAATACGGCAAAGTGAAGCGTCCGTTCCTTGGCATTGAAATGAAATCGTTAAATGATATCGCAAGCTACCATTGGGATGAAACGCTGAAGCTTCCTAAACATGTGACCAACGGAGCGGTGATAATGGGTGTAGATGCCTTTTCACCTGCCGGAAAAGCGGGACTCAAGGAGCTGGATGTCATCACTGAATTTGACGGGCAAAAAGTAAATGATATTGTGGATCTTCGGAAGCGGCTTTATCAAAAACGTGTCGGTGATCGGGTGAAGGTGACGTTTTACCGAGGCGGAAAAGAAAAGTCCGTTGAAGTGAAACTGTCCTCTGCAGATCGGTTAGGAAGATAATGGAAACAGCCTGGCGCCAATGCCAGGCTGTTTTTTTATGCAAAAAAGCGGAACGGGGGTCACGCCCGTTCCATAGAAAATACATGGATGTTACACGTGAAACAGTGTGTAACTTGTCAGCTTTCCATTTTCAGCGTTTATTTTATGTATGATTACTGGTTGTTATTTTGCGTGCAGAGAAAACTTCTTCAGCCGGTATTGCAGGCTTTGTCTGCTGATACCGAGCTCCTGGGCGGTTTTTGAAATGTTATGGCCGTGTTTTCTTAGGATGTTCTCGATCACATATTTTTCGAAGCTCTCCATTTTTTCTTTTAAATCAGCTGTTGGCTGATGCCCTTCGGTTTCTGGCTCCGATGTGTCAGCCGGCTTGATTTTCATGCGGTATTGATATGGCAGATGGTTAGCCGTAATCATTTGTTCATCTGTCATGAAATTCATCGCACCCTCGATCATATGCTCAAGCTCGCGAATATTGCCCGGCCAATCATAGGATAAGAAAAATTGCTTCACATCTTCACTGATCTGTTCGACATTCATCTGAAATAGGTGGTTGTTTTTCTGGATGAATTCCGACGCGAGAAGCAAAATGTCCTCTTTGCGCTCCCGAAGAGGCGGGATGATCAGCGTCACGACGCTCAGCCTGTAATACAAGTCCTTCCGCATTCGCTCTCCAGCAATGGCATCAATCGGGTCTTCATTCATCGTGGCGATAATGCGCACGTCAATCGGTGTATCCTTGGTCGAACCAATGCGCCTGATTTTCCGTTCTTGCAGGGCACGCAGCAATTTTGCCTGCAAGCTCAAATTCAGCGAGTTGATTTCATCTAACAGAAGTGTGCCGCCATGGGCTTGCTCAAACAGGCCAGGCTGGTCAACGGCACCTGTAAACGCACCTTTTTTCGTCCCGAACAGGATGCTTTCCACCAGGCTGTCAGGCAGAGCCGCACAGTTTTGAGAAATAAACGGGCCGCTTGATCGGTCGCTGCCGTTATGGATACTTTGTGCGAACAGCTCTTTTCCCGTGCCGGTTTCACCTGCGAGAAGCACCGATGAAGACGTTCGGGTCGCCCGCTTGGCGTTTTCGATGACATCCTGAATCGCCGGACTGGTGCCGAGAATGCTGTCAAATGTGTACGTCGCGTTTCCTTTTTTATTCATATTCTCTCTGATCAGGCGTTCAAGCTTTGTCACATCCTTGGCAATTTCGACAGCGCCTTTGATTTCGCCGTTTTGGATAATCGGATATGTATGATTGATCGTCGTGATTTCCTGGCCTTTATTATTGAAATAGCTTTGCTTTACATTGTTGATCGTTTTGCCTTCCTGTAGGGCTTGCACAAGCGTGCTGTCCTGCTGCTTCGAAAACATAAACACATCCATCAGGTTTTTATTTAAGACGTCCTGCTTCTCCATATCTTCAATCTGCATCATTTTGTTGTTATAAACAATCGTGTTACCATGCTCGTCCACCACGTGCAGGCCGACATCAATTTCATCCAAAATGCTCTGAAACACTAATGTGAGGAATTCGCTGTCTTTGACCAAAGTATAAACCTCCCTCATTTATTTTCTTAATATTGCTTCTATTTTATAAAAGAATGGAGAGGATATGCAAAAGAATTTTGCACTTTATGAAAATTTCGCGCGAAATATCTGAATATTTTTGCACCCATGCCTCGAATATTGTAGAAAATACACGAATGTGCGAGTTGGCACGAAACTTGCATTTATAAAAAGGGAAAGCAGGATATAGTGTGGAAACAGAAAACAAGGGGGAATTCAAATATGCCAGCTTTATCAAAATCCAAAGAAATTATTGATCAGACGTCTCATTACGGTGCCAACAATTATCATCCACTGCCGATTGTTATTTCTGAAGCGCTGGGTGCTTGGGTAAAGGACCCGGAAGGCAATGAATATATGGATATGCTGAGTGCTTATTCTGCGGTGAATCAGGGGCACAGACATCCGAAGATCATTCAGGCATTAAAGGATCAGGCTGATAAAATTACGCTGACGTCTCGCGCGTTTCACAACGATCAGCTCGGACCGTTTTACGAAAAGGCGGCTAAGCTGACGGGTAAAGAGATGATTTTGCCGATGAATACGGGGGCTGAAGCGGTTGAGTCTGCGGTAAAAGCAGCGAGGCGCTGGGCTTATGAAGTGAAAGGCGTAGCCGACAATCAAGCGGAAATTATTGCATGTGTCGGGAACTTCCATGGCCGGACGATGCTGGCGGTTTCTCTTTCTTCTGAAGAAGAGTATAAAAGAGGATTCGGTCCGATGCTTCCGGGAATCAAACTAATTCCTTACGGAGATGCGGAAGCGCTGCGCCAGGCGATTACGTCAAACACAGCGGCATTCTTATTTGAACCGATTCAAGGCGAAGCGGGCATTGTGATTCCGCCTGAAGGGTTTTTGCAGGAAGCGGCGGCAATTTGTAAGGAAGAAAATGTGCTGTTGATTGCCGATGAAATTCAGACGGGTCTCGGACGTACAGGCAAGACATTCGCTTGTGACTGGGATGGCATTGATCCTGATATGTACATTTTGGGGAAAGCGCTTGGCGGCGGTGTGTTCCCGATCTCATGCATTGCGGCGGACCGCGACGTTTTAGGCGTGTTTAACCCGGGCTCACACGGCTCCACATTTGGCGGAAATCCGCTGGCGTGTGCGGTGTCCATCGCCTCACTGGAAGTGCTGGAAGATGAAAAGCTGGCGGAGCGTTCTCTTGAGCTTGGCGAGTATTTTAAACAAGAGCTGGAGAGCATTGATAACCCTATCATTAAAGAAGTCCGCGGCAGAGGGCTGTTTATCGGTGTGGAACTGACGGAAGCGGCGCGTCCGTATTGTGAGCGTTTAAAAGATGAAGGACTTTTATGCAAGGAAACGCATGATACCGTCATTCGTTTTGCCCCTCCATTAATCATTTCCAAAAAGGATTTGGATTGGGCGATTGAAAAAATTAAGCATGTGCTGCAAAAGGCATAAATCCGCATCATGGCGGGATATTCACTTCGTTTGTATAAATTTACAACATAAAAATTAGCACTCCCTATTTGCTCAGCTACAGTATTTTAGTATAATGTATCTTTATGAGAAGAAGTGAATTTTATATTAAATAGATAGAGACTCTTTGGACAGCAAACTGGGATACGCACCATGTAGATGTTCCAGCTTAGATCCAATACAAGTTGCTGAAGGGGTGCAGAATGTGAATACGAACCAAGATAACGGAAATCAGCTCCAGCGGACAATGAAATCTCGCCACTTGTTTATGATTTCATTGGGCGGAGTGATCGGAACCGGTTTCTTCCTGGGAACCGGGTTTACCATTAACCAAGCAGGGCCGCTCGGTGCGGTTCTGTCTTATTTAGTGGGCGGCTTTATCATGTTTTTGACCATGCTTTGCTTAGGGGAGCTTGCGGTCGCCTTTCCTGTGTCTGGGTCCTTCCAGACCTATGCGACAAAATTTATCAGCCCGGCCTTCGGGTTTGCGTTCGGCTGGCTATACTGGCTCGGCTGGGCGGTTACATGCGCTATTGAATTTTTATCAGCGGGACAGCTGATGCAGCGCTGGTTTCCGCATGTGGAGGTCTGGATCTGGTGTCTGGTCTTTGCGGCCCTCATGTTTACCTTAAATGCGATAACCGCGAAAGCCTTTGCAGAATCTGAATTTTGGTTTTCGGGCATTAAAATATTGATTATCCTTTTATTTATTATTCTCGGCGGAGCCGCTATGTTCGGCTTCATTGACCTAAAAGGCGGAGAGCAAGCACCGTTTCTGACGCATTTTTATGAAGATGGGTTATTCCCGAACGGTATAAAAGCAATGCTGATCACAATGATTACTGTGAACTTCGCGTTCCAGGGAACAGAGCTGATCGGGGTTGCTGCGGGAGAAAGTGAAAACCCTGAAAAAACGATTCCGCGGTCAATCAGACAGACGGTTTGGAGAACACTGTTCTTCTTTGTTCTATCAATCGTTGTCATTGCCGGCATGATTCCGTGGAAACAGGCGGGAGTCGTGGAGAGTCCGTTTGTTGTCGTATTTGAGCAAATCGGAATTCCATACGCTGCTGACATCATGAACTTTGTGATTTTAATCGCGCTGTTATCCGTTGCAAACTCAGGACTATACGCATCGACACGTATCCTGTTCGCGATGGCGAATGAAGGACAGGCCTTCAAAGCGATTGGCAAGACAAATAAACGCGGTGTGCCGATGAACGCGTTAATCGTAACGATGGCTGTTGCCTGCCTGTCACTTCTGACAAAATTTGCGCAGGCTGAAACCGTATATATGGTGCTTCTATCCTTGGCGGGCATGAGCGCACAGGTCGGCTGGATTACGATTTCGCTTTCCCAAATCATGTTTAGACGCAAATATATCCGTGAAGGCGGCAAGACGGAAGATTTGAAATTTAAAACACCGCTATATCCGGTGCTTCCGCTGATCGGCCTAACGTTAAATACAGTCGTTCTCATCAGTCTCGCGTTTGATCCGGAGCAGCGTATCGCGCTGTATTGCGGAGTACCGTTTATGGTCATTTGCTACATCATTTATCATGTCGTCATTAAAAAACGCAAGCAGGCAAATCGTCAGCTAGAGCTTTAAAAACGTTGTCCGTAAGTCATCTTTGTTATAACCCGCATAGGACATTATCTTATATGTTGAGGTGGAATCACAGATGGATAAAACGATTTCGGTTATTGGAATGCCAATGGATTTAGGACAAGCACGACGCGGAGTGGACATGGGACCAAGTGCCATCCGGTATGCCCATCTGATTGAGAGGCTGTCAGAAATGGGTTATACGGTTGAAGATCTCGGTGACATTCCGATCAGCCGTGAAAAGATCAAAAACGATGAAGAACTGAAAAACCTAAATTCCGTACTGGCAGGAAACGAAAAGCTCGCTCAAAAGGTGAACACCGTGATTGAAGAGAAAAAATTCCCGCTTGTTCTGGGAGGCGATCACAGTATCGCGATCGGCACGCTCGCAGGTACAGCGAAGCATTACGATAAGCTCGGCGTCATCTGGTATGACGCGCACGGTGACCTGAATACGCTTGAAACATCACCTTCAGGCAATATTCACGGCATGCCGCTTGCGGTCAGCCTCGGCATCGGGCACGAGTCACTGGTTAACCTTGAAGGCTACGCGCCTAAAATCAAACCGGAACATGTCGTCATTATCGGCGCCCGGTCACTTGATGAAGGAGAGCGCCAGTATATTAAGGAAAGCGGCATGAAGGTGTACACGATGCATGAAATCGACCGTCTCGGCATGACAAAGGTGATCGAAGAAACCCTCGATTATTTGTCAGACTGCGACGGCGTCCATCTCAGTCTTGATCTGGACGGACTTGATCCAAACGACGCACCGGGTGTCGGAACCCCTGTCGTCGGCGGCATCAGCTACCGCGAAAGCCACCTGGCTATGGAAATGCTGTATGACGCAGGCATCATCACCTCAGCTGAATTCGTTGAGGTCAACCCGATCCTTGATCATGAAAACAAGACTGGCCAAACAGCAGTAGAGCTTGTAGAATCCCTGTTAGGGAAGAAGTTGCTGTAGACATGTGAAAACCCCCGCATCCCAGCGGGGGTTTTTTTATTATCCAATCATTTTCTCAGCGACTTTCATCTCTTGTGAGTGGGATTGATGATCCGCAATAAACCAGCCGGATAAAATCACTGCTGCAACGCCTGCGCCAATTAGAAATTTTTTCATTTACATAACCTCCGTTTGTTTAATGAGTTCTTCAATCTGTAATGCTTCATAAAAAAAGTGGGCAGCTTCTTTGTAAAGCTCATTTTCCCTATACCGTTGGCCAGCCAAAATGGAAAGTTCTCTTACACTGTCGTATTCTCTCTCCGACATCAACACATCCATATGTTCTTTGCATAAGTGAAACGTTTCCGCATGACCTCCTTCTGCGTAAATGGCATATAAAATATCAATTTTTGCCTCACATACCTTATTCGGCTCAGTATTTAATTTTTCCTTCAAATTTTGGTAATAAGCTAGGGCCTGTTCTTTCTTTTCCGTCTTAAACAGCTCTCGTATCAGCAAGTAAACAGAATGATAGTAATAGGCAGATCGGGCGTATTCTTCGTTCTGTAACGCCTCTTCTAATTTTGAGATCGCCTCGTCTGATTTTCCGCTTTGGGCATGGAGAAGTCCAAAGTTATGTAAAAGCTGGGCTTCAAAAAAATGGTCCTCTAATTCTCTCGTCATGCGAATGGCTTCATCCAAATAGCTTTCCGCCTCTTCAAACTGGTTCATCTCGGTAAAATTGCCTGACATCGTAATTAACGCGGAGGCGAGTTTCTTTTTGTAATCCGTTTCTTCTCTGAACGTTTTGACCGCTTGCCGTGTATGGTTGAGAGACACAATATTTTGTCCCAGCTTATAATAGAGCTTTCCGACCTTTAGATGAAATTCGGCCTTTTCGATCGGATCGGGGATGTTGCTGAGATACTGCTCCGCTTCTTTATAGAGCCCGATGGCAATTTCGTAATGATTTTTATAGGCTTCATACATGCCTTCAAACAGAAAAAAGTAATATTTCAGCATGTCTGACGTAGCATTCATATGAGGAGACTCCTCATGCTGAAAGCCCAGCCCTCTCGCTTCATGAAGCAAAACTTTATGGCGCAATTCTAATAAGGAGAAGTAGGCAAGCACCTCCTGATCCTCTTCCATATCATCCAATAAAGGCTTCACTTCTTCAAAGATACGGGCGGACTCTTCAACTTCATGTTTCTTGATCGCAAGGTACCAATCGTTGAGCATGTTAGCGATTTCTGCAGGTGCAATCTTATTCATTTGAAACTCCCTTCTCTATTCATTTATCAATCTCATTGCTTATCATGATAGTAACACCTCCTTCTATTTTATGTAAAATCCTCTAGTCAATAAATAAAGGAGAGGCGATATGACCATTACACTGACACCTATGCAAGCCGAGGAATTTCGATCCTATCTGACATACACGACTAAGCATTATGCAAAAGAAAAGATAAAGGCAGGATCGTGGCTCCCTGCAGAGGCCATGCTTTTGTCCAAACAGACTTTTTCTGATTTGCTGCCGAATGGGCTGCACACGCATCATCACCATTTGTGGAGTATCATCCTGAACGGAAAGGAAACGGCTGGCTGGCTCTGGATTCACGCAGAACCGGAACACCCGCAGCAGGAAGCGTTTATTTACGATTTCGGATTGTATGAATCATATCGGGGAAAAGGTTTTGCGAAGCAAGCCTTGAACGCACTGGATGAGATGGCGGGAAACATGGGCATTCGAAAGCTGTCTCTCCACGTATTCGCTCACAATGAGACGGTAAGGCGGCTGTATGAGCAAACCGGATTGCAGGAGACTGATGTGATCATGAGTAAGAAGCTTTAGGCCTGGGGAAGGCCTTTTTTTGTGAGACAACCTTCCTGTAAATGATTTCTAAAAATTCTGTAAATCACCTAGTTACCTTCCACATTTCCCTAATATAATGTTGATAAAGGAAAGCATCTTTCCTACACACATGAAAAGAGGAGATGTCATGAGTATGAAGAAAAAGGTATCAATTATTTTGGTAGCGCTTACAATGTGCGTCGGCCTGTTTGTTTCTCCCGCAAAAGCTGCGAGGACCACGAACTATGCTGAAGAAATCGCAGCGCTTCAGCCAGGCACGACCGCAGAAGAAATCACAAAATCCGCCAGCCAGATTGCCAAACAGCAGCACGTAAAGACCGATGTGATTCTCAAACAGTTTTACAAGGAAATCACCGACGATAAAGCAGAAGGTGACCAGCTCGCCAAGGAAAGCGGCATTTCCGTGATGGGCGGCTCATCCGGTACGAAAAAACTTCCCACTAGCACGAAAGGAAACATCTACTACACCAACTCCTACACAGCCTACTACAACCATGGCCACGTCGGTATGTACTCCGCCGCTGACAAGATTGTTGAATCGGTTCCAAGCGACGGCGTCAGGCAGATCGCTTATAATGCCAGAGACGTGGAAGACAACTCCATCGTACAAACAGTCAACGTCACCTCATCTAAAAAAACATCCGCTGCCGACTGGGCGGTTTCAAGAGTCGGCGACCCATACTCATTTAACTTCGTCAATAACAGAAATACCGGCCATGACGGCGCCAAAAACTGTTCGAAGCTCCTATGGTCTGCATTTTTACTGAAAGCCGGCATTGATATCGACAGCAATAAAGGATTAGGCGTTTACCCGCGCGACATCACAAGTTCTTCCTATACGACAACCGTCATGACCATTAATTAGGGAGACGGATATGAAAAAATGGATGATCACCATTGTCATGCTGATTCTCGCAGGAATCGCACTATTTGTCTTCGTTTCTCCTCTCAAAAGCCATAAAGCCGTGAGTCAGCAGGATCTCCGAGACCCTGAATTTCTGACCGACAAAGAAGTCCTGCTGTATTTCTCAACCTCTGCAGATCAAGATGCATTCGGCGGCGGGAAAAGCTATGCCCTGTTTATCAGCCAAGACGGGACGCTGTCTTCATTTCAGATGAAGGGCCTTGAGCTGGGTTCCGCCAAGGTTCATGACGACAGTGTGATGCTGGAGGACAAACACACGATTTTCACGATCAAAAACGGCTTGCACTCCCATAAAAGAGCCTATCAGCATACAGGTGACAGCGCGGGGTTTCTGCAAAACACGGACGGCTTTTACACCCTCTACAACTCCGGCTATGACAAAAAGGGAGGCGGATACCGCTCAGAGCTGTACCGCCAGTTGGACGGGGAGTGGAAAAAAGACGTCATCCCGTACTACATCCGAGCCTCCGGTTTTCACGGTGGCGCCATTTACGCACTTGTCCCGACAGACGACGAGAAAGGCTATCAGCTCCTCCAGATTCAGGCCGATCAAAAGAAGCTTACCTATCATGCCATCACAGAATGGCAGTATCGGGAAGGAGCCTCAATCGAGTCTCAGCTTGCTGCGGACGATCAAGCTGTATATGTGATGGTTCGGGGGCAAAAAGCCAGCAATCTCTATCAAATGGTGAAAATCAATAAGAAAAGCGGCAAGGTGAAGCTTTACGATATCGCCGAATACAAAAATGACGAGCAAACAATATACAGCTCCATGCCCTTCAGCTTCAAAAACAGCTTTTTCTCTTATGATAGGCACCTGTACTTCATTGACGGCTTCGGAAAGGTATACAAGATCGATGCAAAGACAGGAAAAAGCCGGATTGCCTTCGCCCTTTCCCCAGAAAAAATGAAGGCCGATTTCAAAGAAATTACACAAAAAGGCAGCAGCCTCTATTTCTTCACATATACCTACAACCAGCCTGCATACATTGAACAATACAGCCTGAAAACCGGAAAGAAAGTGAAGGAAAAAGAGATTGGGAAGGTAAAGGAGATCGTGACGCCGAAGAGTCATTTGAAGCTGTATGATTTTGAGATGATGAAGGATTTTTAAGGTGAAGGGGGTTCCGACTTGGGAGCCGTTATACTGCTCATCGTTTTTGTTTTTCCGATGATATCAGGCGTAATTGGTGCAGCGGGTTATTTCATATGTAAGAAAGTTTGGATGGGTCCGCTCATCGTGCTTATTGCGAGTTTGATATTGTTGTTTACGTTAGCCTCTGGCAACAGTTCATTCATGTTTTGGGTTGTGCTTTATACTGCAATTGCATTAGCAGCCAGTATTGTCACATTATTTCTCAGGAAATTATTATTCAACTGACCGCTATTTATGAAGAGACTTGTGAAGTCTCTTTTTTCTGTTACGCAATGTGATACATACCAATGATAGAACGTTGTCCAGCCTCCATCTAAACATATAAAGCTCGAATGGCCTTTTCAAGCAAACAGGTGTTAATTACTGTAAAATGAATATATAGAATGGATGCAGATAAAGGAGGAAGCATATGCGCACCAAACGGGTCATTCTTCTTGCAGTTATCATCAGTCTGATTTCGGCGGCTACGATGTTCCTGTTAAACGGAGGTAAAGCAGATTGGTTCGACATCATCGGAATCATTATCGGCTGCTTTCTTGGCATATTTGTTGTTGTAAGAATACAGAAAAAGCAGGTGTGAAAAAGGGAAAGGGTCATGGCGAACCGAAGTCATGTTCAAGGACGCAAAGTCCAAACACATGAATGGGAGGAATGGCGTTGACAGGAAACAAAGCGGTTGTGTACAAAGGCAAAGGAAACGTGGCGGTGGAGGATATCGGCTATCCGGAGTTAATCTTGAGGGACGGACCCGGCGTTCCGAAGGCGAATGTAAACCGGAAATGTGAGCACGGGGTGATTTTGAAGGTGATTACCACAAACATTTGCGGAAGCGACCAGCACATGGTCAGAGGCCGCACGATGGCGCCTGATGGCTTGGTGCTGGGGCATGAAATTACGGGAGAAGTCATTGAAACAGGTCGGGACGTTGAATTTATCAAAAAAGGCGACATCGTATCCGTTCCTTTCAATATTGCCTGCGGGCGCTGTGTGATGTGCAGAACGCAGAAAACGCATGTGTGCCTGAATGTCAATCCGGACCGGCCGGGATCGGCTTATGGCTACGTTGATATGGGCGGCTGGGTCGGCGGGCAGTCGGAATACGTCATGGTGCCGTACGCCGATTTTCAGCTGTTGGTCTTCCCGGATAAAGAACAGGCGTTGGAGAAAATTCTTGATTTAACCATGCTGTCCGACATTTTTCCGACAGGTTTCCACGGGGCGTACACAGCGGGTGTGCAAACGGGATCGACTGTCTATATCGCAGGAGCGGGACCTGTCGGCTTAGCCGCCGCGCACTCCGCCCAGCTCCTTGGCGCTTCCACAGTGATTGTAGGCGATTTGAATGAAGACAGACTGGCACAGGCCAGAAGCTTTGGCTGTGAAACGGTCAACGTGCAAAAACACGACCGCCTTGGCGAGCAAATTGAACAAATACTAGGTGAACCGACCGTGGATGCTGCAGTGGACTGTGTCGGCTTTGAAGCATCCGGACACGGCAATCAAGGGGAAGCCCCCGCCGCCGTGCTGAACTCGATCATGGATGTCACCCAGGTCGGCGGAAGCCTTGGCATTCCAGGCTTATACGTGACCGAAGATCCCGGTGCAAAGGATGCGGACGCCAAAACAGGGTCATTAAAAATCCGTTTCGGACTCGGCTGGGCCAAAGCCCACACCTTCGTCACCGGACAAACACCCGCTATGACATACAACCGCAACTTAATGAAAGCGATCCTGAGCGGCAGGGCGCAAATCGCAAAAGCCGTCAACGCCACCGTCATTTCTCTGGACGACGCGCCAAAAGGATACAGCGATTTTGACAAAGGAGCGGCGAAGAAATTTGTGATTGATCCGCATGGAACATTGAAATAAAAAAAAGCCGGCGGTTCAATCGAACGCCGGCTTTATTGCTGATAATCGGTTTCTTCAAAGCGATCTCCTGATTCGTCTTGGACAATTAAATCCCCTTCGATTTTGTCCAGTCCAATCAGAATATAAGGGTTTTTCTCATTTTCCTCGGAAACCGGCTTTCGCTTCACAGTCACAATCGTTTCTTTAGGCGAGAATTTGACGTCTGACACCTCAAGCTTCTTATCCTTCTCGCTGCTTCCGAGAGAGACCACGACCATTTTTTTGCCTTCTGATATGGTGAAGACTTGGTATCCTTTCACTTCATCATGTGTTTGAAGGTAATTTGCGTTTAATTCTAGCTCGGAACTCCCTTCACCGATCCGATCCTTCTCTAACACCCAATAAGACGACTGACACCCAGCAAGCAGCAACATGATCACAAAAAGCCAAACCCATCTGAAGCGCACATGCAGATCTCCCCAAACATCGGTTACAACCAAACTAACATACGAGCGAAATAGAGTCATCAACAGCTTGTTTGTCGATTTGTGGATAAAACTCAGCCCGAAGCACTACTAACATGTGAATAAATAGGTTATATTGGGAAGAGAATATTTGCAAAAATGCAAGAAACCATCGGAGGATTTGACATGAAACAAACGTATTATTCCTGTGAAGAACACATCGAAACCGTGCTGGATATGTACATAGACGACCACGAGCTGCCGCCCGAAATCAGAAAAATCGAACATACTAACAGTTTATCCACAGCCTGTGAATTATGTGGAGACCCCGCAGTATATATAGTGGGGAACGAATGATCTTACACAAAATACAGAAAAGATATCCACAATTGTGGACAACATATATGAATAACTTGTTTCTAAAGTGGGGATGACCTGTGAATATCAATATTGTGACAATCGGAAAACTAAAAGAAAAATACCTCAAGCAAGGCATTGAAGAATACACCAAACGACTTTCGGCCTACGCAAAAATCGACATCATCGAACTCCCGGACGAAAAAGCGCCGGAAAACCTAAGCGACCAGGACATGAAAATCATAAAAGACAAAGAAGGCGACCGCATCCTATCAAAAATCAGCCCCGACGCCCACGTCATCGCCCTCGCCATCGAAGGAAAAATGAAAACATCCGAAGAACTAGCCGATACAATAGATAAGCTGGCTACTTATGGAAAAAGCAAAGTCACCTTCGTCATCGGCGGATCACTCGGATTGAGTGACGCAGTGATGAAGCGAGCGGATGAGAAGTTGTCGTTTTCGAAGATGACGTTTCCTCATCAGTTGATGCGTCTCATACTAGTCGAGCAGATTTATCGGGCTTTTCGGATTAATCGTGGGGAGCCTTATCACAAGTAAATGATTTTTTTATAAAAAGTAATTTACAATTAATACAAATATACAATGAGTTTAATTCTATATAAAAGTTACTTAGTTTAAAGAATGGAGTATCATTTGTAATTATAATGGAAGTAGCCCTTACTTTTTTTAAGTAAGGGCAATAAAATAAAATCATTCAGTAAGTTCCTTTAATATTCTAAATAAATCTGTTATCTATGTTAGGCCTATATCTGGTGATTGAAAACATGAACTAATAAATTTCTTATTTTAAAAGGAAAATAACATATTTATGTTGTTTTGAAAATTTCTAAACCGAAACTATCTAAAAGTTTACGGTAACTATGTAAAGGCACATTATGATGATTTGGAACAGGAATAGCATTTGGAATTGGCGGGGTTGCAAACTTTGTAAATGAAAAATGATTGATAGCATAAAAGTTGCATAATAGTAAGAGAAAGAAGGAGTAGTTTATGGAGTATTACAAAAAACTTGAAAAATTAATCTCTATAACTAATGACTTAAATGATATTATAAATATAGCTAAAAATCATTATAAATTACTTAATTTCAAAGAATTTACAAACATAATAAATATGGTTATATATAAGAGAAAGTGCTTTCCTGATAATTATATTTTTTCATTGAAGTTAGCAGTTAACCTTGCTGTATTATTTGGTAGTATGACAATAGATAATGGTTTTATATGCAAAGTACGCAAAAAAGACCTGAAACTAGAGGAATCTATATTCATTAACTTTATAAATAGAGTATATGATTTATATGTTCATGAACAAACTAAAATGAGTAAGGAAATAGAATCAGTAAGTTTTAAAGCATATATGACTTATCATTTTGATTTCTCATCAATTTCTATATCCCAATATCTAAAACTATTTAAATTATTTGATACAGTATCGAATAAAGTTTATGGTTTTTCTATTTACAAACTTGTCCCTTTTATACTATTTCTAACTTCAGATGAACAAGTGGATATGTTTACTAATGAAAGAAGAATTACGAATCAAGTGATAACTAGGAAGGATTTAAAAAGGTATGTAGACGAAAATAATCTTCCAGAAGAGATTATATCTAAGCTATTTTTGGATAGATCACAATGTAAAGGTGTATTTCCAACAGATATCACCAAATTATTACGAGGTAAAATAGGGATATCATCTAAGAAAAATTATCTTGTTCCGCAAACTCACTTCATATTGGAATATGTTTTAAAAGAATTATTTCAAAACGAATACTCAAAAGATAAAAAAGGTTATCTATTAGAAGAATACGTGAAAGAACTGTTAGTAAGCTTTTTTAAAAATGAAAAAGTATATCATTCAATTTATGATGAAAATGGTAGTGAAAATGACTTTTTAATAGTTGGTAATAATTTATTGGCTTCAATTGAATGTAAAGCACAAGATTTTCATGAGGTATTCAGAGATAGAAATAAAGCCGAAAAGAGATTGAGGAATCGCTTTAGTTCGGTTATCAAAAAAGCACGTAAGCAATGTAATAGAATTGAAAATTATATAAATTCAAATGAAACAAGTGTTTTTTATGATAGTGACGATAGAAACACAAGAAAACAGATTTTTTCTATAAAAAATAATCAAGTAGAACGTCTTGTGAAAATAGTTATTACATTGGATGATTATTTAAATTTAGCTGAATCATCACAAAATTTTTTAGATGAAGATTATTCAGATGTCTGGGTTGTTAATATTTTCTCATTAGAAAAAATTCTATGGGCTTGCAATTATGATGTGAATAAATTTAAAGATTATGTTGTTTATAGGACATCTGGTATAGATACCATTTCATCAATCTTCTCAGATGAACTGGCTCATTTTGGATATTATAATAGTCCTAACTTCAATATGATACCTCCTAATAATACTGGTGTACATATTCATTTAATGAATAATTTCACGAAATTGTTTGATTACTATGATATAGAGACTTTAGAAATTGAATTAAAGAAACTTGGGGAAGATAAATTAAATATAAAGTTTATCTTATAAAAGAGTAATAGAAAAAATTTAATTTTACATAACCTCATTAAGATATATTAGGGTGAGCCGTATTATAATTGATAGTAAAACGGAAGTTTGAAATCTCTATTTAATTACTAACTCTATTAGGAAAAGAGAAGAGGGGGTTTCTAATTATGAAAGTTGAGATAGGAGAAGAAGTCATAGAGAAAGTGGTCAAAGAATTTAAAATTAAAGGGCTTTTCTCAGAGTATCTTCCTAGTAACTTTAATTTGAAAAGTGAAACGCTTGATATATTCAAAGATATAAAAGTACCGAATAGTATCGATTACATAGAGCCTTATAAGTTTACTATGAGTCGATTTAAAGATAATGAAAGTCGAAGGGTAATTCATCTACCGGAAATAACTGCTTATATTTCAGCAGTTAACTATATGGAGAGCGAGGAAATAATCAAAGAACTAATCGAGTTGTCAGCCGAAAGTGAAAACTCATTTTCCAAAATAGTACAAAGTAATGGTGAAATATTGAAGCATGAAACAAGTTACGGACTTTTTGAGGATGAAGGGGTGGATGAGAGTAGATTTATACAATCAACTTATATACCAAATGTAGCTGAAAAAATAAAGCGTGCTCAAGGTGCAAAAGGGATTTTATATTTAGATATATCTAATTTCTATGGCAGTGTATATACCCATATTTTTCCTTCTATTTTGTTGGGTTATGATAAAGCCATGGAGCAATATAAATGTTTCTTAGGTAATAAAGCAGATGGACGTATTTCCGATATATATAAGAGATATGAAAAGTTAGATAGAAAAGTGAGAGGACTAAATTCCAATAGAACAAACGGTTTGCTTACGGGTCCTTTACTTTCATTTTTCCTTGCGGAGGCTTTATTAACACGTATTGATCAAGAAATAGAAAATGCTGGAGTCTCTTTTTTTAGATACGTCGATGACTTCGAAATTATTATTTACGAAGAGAAAGATATAGATCTATATAAAACTATTATTTCAGATATACTTGGGAAATATCATTTTTCGATTAATAATGAAAAAACTAAGTACGTAAAATTTCCTTATTACGTTGTTGAAAATCTTCAGATGATTTATGAAGAATATGTAAGTAGTAAAGCTGAATCTAATGATCTTATTGAAATTTTTAATAAATACTTCAACCTAGAAAATGAGGGTAATAAGGGTGCTATCAGGTATTTGGTGAAATCAATTAATGAAAGATTCCAGGTAAAAGATTACGAACTTTATGTATCTTATCTACTTAATATCTTAGTTAATGATAATAGATCATTAATTAAAGTGTGTGAATTAATAATAAAAGATAAGGATAAACTTACATTTGGTGAAAATCATATAAAAATAATAAAGAAATTGATTTTACAGTATGTAAGAGATAAAAAAGATTTAGAGGTTATTTGGTTAATTTACTTATTAAAAAGTCTAGGGATAAGTAGTATTGAAAAGGACATTGTGAAAAATGTCATCCGAAGTAAAAATGAACTAGCAATTATTATGATAATTGGAGAATACGCCGAAGATTTAGACGATAATATTATAGGTGAACTAACCGCATTATCGAGCTCATGGATACTGTTATATCAGTTGTCCCTTGAAAACCACATTTCTACGGATGAATTTGAGAATCGTGTTGGACTAAACAAGAGTAAACATTTTTATAGAAAACTAAAATATAAGCGTTTTACTTTTTATAAACCAATTAGTGATGACTCTCGAATTGAATTTCCATTTTAGATAAAAGTGGGCCACGTGTGGATGTGAAATTAATAAATAATTTAATTCCCGAAGAAAAACTAAAAGGAATTAATAAAGTAAAGTGCCTTCCAAATAACTTGGAGGCGACTTTTTTATTCGAAGAAACTTCACCCTATCATAAGTGATGGTAAACAGGAAAATAGAACTTTTTGTCGAAAACAAAATAGAATACACGAGTAAAAAAGAAAGGCAAAGAATATTTATGAGAGGAGTAGTTAAAAGTGGCATTAACTTTGGAAGTGTGTTCAGAAGTTCTGGCTAAGTGTGCAAGAATTTGTTGTATTTGTAGATTATTTAAACCACTACATGTTCAGGTGCACCATATACGAGAAAAGGCTGATGGAGGATCAGATGATTTCGATAATTTAATACCTGTTTGTATTGAGTGTCACGCTAGTATTCATACAAAAACAAAAATGACTCAAAATTTTTCTGAAAAAGAACTTAAAAAGATTCGAGATGATGTTTATGAATTGGTGAGCACAGGTTACCTTCCAAAAAGCAGATCAATAGAGAGAAAAGAAATTGAATTAATATCATCTATATTCGCTGAAACGCTTAAACTCAATAAAGAAGATGAAGAGAAGTCTTTGAGTAGTGAAGCGCTAGAATTACTCTCTACCATTCTATGCGAAGGAATACCAGCAACTTTTAAAAAAGTAGGAGAGGATTTTATATTGTTTGAAATTGGTGGACAATATATTACTAAAAAATTTAATGGAAAAGCACAGTACCCTGTATTTGTTATAGAGTTACTTGCTAAAGGCCTAATTTATACGAATGGAAATTCAATCGAAATCACTGAGGAAGGTGAACAGCTAATTAGTACATTAGTTCAAACTACAGCAACTTACACTCAAATGAAAGTAAAATGTATAGAATGTGGATTACACTTTATTATTTGTACTTGGAATAAAGTTGCGCATAATAGTTCTACAATTAATTGTCCTGAATGTGGACAGAATAATGGGAATTTTCTTGTATGGGCTCAACAAAAATTCGGTTTTATATTTCAGGATGTTCCTGGGAAAGCTAGGCTTTATGATGTTAGGGATTGATTCAAGCAAGAGAATAAAGGTATATTTCAGGTTTAATTGAAATTTATTTATGAATAACTAATTTAAGAACACTTGATAATTACTACTCTCTAAACTAATTAATTCTGTATTGTTTTTTTGTTTTTGCGCAAATAACGCTCTCTGTATTTGTATTGAAATACTATTAAACAAGCATAAAACCAGACTTTGTTAGCAATTTGCTGTACTTAGTGGAAAACGTAAATAGAGTCCAGAGAAAGTCCTCTCTGAACCCCGCATCCCTCACTTCATATACCGATACTCCCGCAAACTCTCCAAAATCGCAACTTCCTGTAGCAGTTCCTCACCAACATTCGTTTCCTTCACTTTCTTCCGCTCCAGCTCTTTGTCCACTAATCGTTTTACCGTTAAGACGTCGGTTCCGGTGCTTAGGACTTCTGCCTTGGAGTTGAAGTGTTTATGGGCGACGAGCTGCATGCCGTAGGAGTTGTATAACAGCGTGTAGCCGGCGATGCCTGTTGTGGATTGGTAGGCTTTGGAGAAGCCGCCGTCGATGACGATCATTTTTCCGTTTGCTTTGATTGGGTCTTCTCCTTCGATTTCTTTTACGGGTGTATGGCCGTTAATGATATGGCCATGATCTGGATTGAGGCCGAATTCTGCCAGGATGTTTCGGCAGGTTGCCTCGTCTTCGCGTAAATAGTAATACGGGTTTTTCTTTTCTTTATGTGTTTCCTTTTCTTTAATGAAATATCGCTCAAATGTCGTCATGGCGCGTTTTCCGAAGAGGGAGGAGTACTCGCCTGTCCATAAATACCAGGCCATATCTGTCGCCAGGTCATCCGTTTCTTCCGGGTGGGCAAACGCTTCCCGCAAGAACCGTTCAAAGACATCAAGCAGCTCACGGCCCGCATATGGTTTATCCTCAATCATCATCGTTTCCATATTGCCGTTTTCATCGACAGGAATACAGCCGTGAATTAACAGGTTGCCGTTATATTTTAAATAAAGGCTGCCTTTTTTCATCATAAACTTCATATGGCGGCCCAGCTTTTCGGAATGCTGGACAGAGAATAGCAGCTTGTCTATGACTTCTGCTTCTTCTTCTAATAGCTGATCTGGCTGTTCCGGATTGATTGTCGCAAAGCAGGTGTTTTCCAGCTGGTATGTTTTTCCGTTCAGCGTGATTTCATATTTATCGTAATCAATTTTCTCTAGTAACAAGCGTTCTTCCATATTAAAGTTCGGCCGTCTCTTGATAATCGGGCTCTCAAGCTTGAATTGGATCATGGCAATGGCTTGATGGATTTTTGTGATTTGCTTAATCTCATCCTCTGGCCTGTTGTCATCTGCTTTCGGACGGAACGCAGGATTATCATCGTAATATTTTTCGGCCAGATTCAGCAGCGGTCTTAAATTGATGCCGTACACGTCTTCAATAATGTCCAGGTTGTCATAGCGGGCACAGATGCGGATAATATTGGCCAGGCACACTTTGGAACCGGAGTAAGCACCGATCCAAAGGACATCGTGATTTCCCCACTGAATATCGACAGAATGATAATTGATTAGCTCCTCCATAATCCGATCCGGCTGCGGTCCGCGGTCGTAAATATCGCCGACCACATGCAGATGGTCGACCACCAATCGCTGAACGCTGTAAGCAAGGCCGGTGATCAGCTTATCGGCTTGGCCAAGTTCAATGATCTGGTCTATGATTTCGGAGTAATATTGCTCCTTGTTGCCAGCTTGTTCTGTTTTGTATAGCAGCTCCTCCGTAATATAAGCAAACTGGGCAGGCAGAGCTTTACGCAGTTTGGAGCGGGTATACTTCGAGGAGCAATAAGAAACAAGCCTAATCATTCGGTTAATCGTTTCTTTATACCACTCGTTTAACGCTTCTTTCGCATCAAAATCATGTTTGATTAACTTCAATTTGTCTTCCGGATAATAGACCAATGCTGCTAAGTCATCAATTTCTTTATCGTAAATGACACCACTGAAAATGTCACGTATCTTCTCTTTGACTCGTCCCGAACCATTACGCAGCACGTGCTGGAATGCCTGATACTCCCCGTGCAAATCACTGACAAAATGCTCGGTGCCTTTTGGCAGGTTCAGTATCGCTTTCAAATTAATGATTTCCGTTACCACTTTTTCTTCACAATCGTATTTTTGTGCGAGTAAATCTAAGTACTTGCTTTCCAAAACCGTCCATCCCCTTTTTAGAATAAACCCCTATTTATGAGCGTGTGCATATCAGGTTAATTTAAAAGTATGTCATTATTTTTCATCATTGGACCCTTATACGATAGTAACGCATAACTCCTTTTAGAGACAATGAAAATGAGGGAATGAGGGCGGCGAAATGAGTGCGTATAAAATGGATGAATAAAGTGAAACACAAAAAAACCAGATTTCAGTACAAATCTGGTTTCCTATAGCCGTTCAATGCTTTTCTTTCGCCATCTTGATAAAGAGGAAAAAGATAATGAATACGATAAAGTAATTCAGTGGATTCTTAAAAATGCTCATCTCTAGTGAAATCTGTAATAGTATCCAGAGCACGAAGATGGCTAGTATGGCAGGAATGATGATTTTGTACATGTCGACCACTTTCCATAGTTGATTGATAGAATAGGGGTGTTTCTTCATTAGAAGCAAGATGCAGCTGCCCTACAACAAAAAACTATTCGCCTGCACCACAAACTGCGACTGCTCATAATTATAAGAGATTTTCGAGAAATCAAACGGCTGCCCATTTGTCAGGTGAAAAATACTCTCTATATAAAGCTTCGGAAGTCCTGCCTCCAGCCCCAAGTACTCCGCTTCTTCCTCATTAAGCTGGCCCACGTGAAGAAACAAATCAGAAAAGCCAATCTTCAGTCCCAGTCCTTCCCGGATGTAATGAAAGATTGAGTGAGACACAATTTCCTTGTTCAAGTACGTCACGATGGATTTGTTGTAATAGGATTCTTCGAAGCATAGGGTTTGGCCGTTGATGTAGCGGACCCTTTTGACAAAATAGATGTCTTCATCAAGTCCGATATTGAGGTTTTCTGCCGCTTCCGGTGTTGGCTTTCTCACGTCTAGTTCAATGACCTTTGAGGTGACATTGAAATCCTCGAGGTCTTTTTTAAATCCTTGATTCGACAGGAGGCTGATGTAGCCTTTTCGTTTATGCTTTCGGACGAAGATGCCGCTTCCTCTAAGCTGAAAGATCGCGCCTTTTTGTTCTAGTAGATCCAGAGACTTTGTGATTGTGCTTTTGCTGACCTCAAACTGGGCCATGAGGGTTTCTAGCACTGGCAGCTTATCTCCCTGTTTAAGCTCGTGTTCTTCTATATACTTTTCGATCTCCGCTGCGATTTGCTGGTACTTTAACATACGCATTCCTCATTCATTCGTTTAGTTTCACTTGTCAAAATTATAGCATAAACCGCTTACAGATTTGATGAAGGTATAAATACTTTGTTAGAGTATTGATAAATTATACCGGTACAATTATAATGTAAGCGTAACCAAAACGAAGGGGTGGGTGAAAATGTCGGGGAAAGTGAGAGATTATACGAGACTAGCAAAAGACATTTTGGAGGCGGTAGGCGGGGAAGAGAATGTGATAGGGGCTTCTCGCTGCGCAACCAGGCTTCGCTTGGTGCTGAAGCGGTCTAAGCCGCAAGCGAAAGATATCGTAAAATCCATGCCCGGCGTAATTACGGTCGTGGAGAACAGCGGGCAATTTCAGATTGTTATTGGACAGCATGTAGGGGACGTTTTCGAAGCGTTTTCGAAGCTGGTCAATATCGATCTGACTGATGACCAGAGCGAAAATAAAGGAACGATCCTGAACCGTGTTATCGCGACCATGTCAGCGGTATTTGCGCCATTTGTGTACATTTTGGCTGCGGCCGGTATTTTGCAAGGTGCATTAATTCTCATTAATTTACTGTTTGATGGCTTTGAGAAAACGGGAACTTATCAGGTTTTTAGTTTCATATCATGGGCGCCGTTTACGTTTTTGCCTATTTTTATCGCGATTACGGCATCAAAGCATTTTAAAACCAACATGTATATTGCTGTGGCGTGCTGTGCCGCGTTAGTCAGCCCGACATGGGCGGAGATGGCGACTCAAATCGCAGACGGAAAGAGCATTTCCTTCTTAGGGATTGCTTTATCGCAAACGACATACACGTCTTCCGTGCTGCCGCCATTATTTCTAGTGTGGATTTTGTCTTACCTAGAACGATTCTTGAATAAGAGAATGAACGAAGTGATCAGACCGTTATTTGTTCCTTTCCTATGTATGGTCATTATGGTGCCAGTAACAATTGTCCTCATTGGCCCTGTGACAACATTGGGCGCAAATGAAATTGCAAGCGGTTACAACTTCTTGGCGGAGAACGTGCCGGCATTGGCTGGAGCGATCATCGGCGCATTCTGGCAGGTCATCGTGATCTTTGGTGTACATTGGGGCATTACGCCTATGGTATTGGCGAACTATGATCTATACGGACGGGATTCATTCCAGGCGTATCAAACGATTGCGGTGGTTGCACAGGTTGGCGCAGTGCTTGGCGTTATCTTAAAGGCGAGAAATAAGGAAACGAGAAAAGTCAGTGTGTCAGCTGGTATAACCGGACTGTTTGGCATTACTGAGCCGGCGATCTACGGTGTGACCTTGAGATTTAAGAAGCCGTTTATCTTTGGCTGTATTTCCGGTGCGGTTGGTGCCATCACGGCCAGTTTCTTTAATCCGTATTACTTTGCATATGCCGGACTTCCGGGACCTCTGACGATCGTGAATGGCATCAATGAACAATTCCCGACGTCCATCTGGGGTATTTTAATCGGTGCTGCGATTGCGGTGATTCTTCCTGTTGTGCTGATTCAGATCTTTGGCTATGGTGAAGATACAGCTGCACAGCCGGAAAAGGAAAGTCTTCAAACGGCACAGGCAAATGAAGAAACCGTATTTGCTCCGTTTAGCGGCAAGGTCATTCCGCTTTCTAAGGTGCCTGATGAGGTATTCAGCTCAGGTGCCATGGGACAAGGCTTGGCGATCGAGCCATCCGATAATAAGCTCTATGCTCCATTTGACGGAACCGTCGTCATGGTCGCACCTACAAAGCACGCGATCGGTCTGCGTTCAACCTCTGGCGTCGAATTGCTTGTGCACATCGGGCTTGATACAGTGACGTTAGACGGAACTCCTTTTGCCTTAAAGGTGAAAGAGGGAGATACAATCAAAAAAGGCGAGGTGCTTGCCGAATTTGATAAAGCACTCATTGAACAGAAAGGGTTAACAACGATTACCCCAGTCATCATCACGAATTCACATGCGTATCAGGAAATTCTCATCGAGAATCTTGAAGTAAGTGCGTTAGACCAAAAATTATTTACAGTCGTAAGCTAGGGAGGAATATAAGATGGAAAAAATGCCGAAGGATTTCTTA
The DNA here is from genome assembly GCF_020708615.1 of Bacillus sp. LBG-1-113. Lineage (NCBI taxonomy): Bacteria > Bacillati > Bacillota > Bacilli > Caryophanales > Bacillaceae > Bacillus > Bacillus sp. LBG-1-113. The sequence goes on from NZ_JAJFDG010000003.1 coordinate 95,540, forward strand.
TGGGGCGGCGCTTTAGCTGCCCACCAATTTGAAGGAGGATGGAATCAGGGCGGTAAAGGGCCAAGTGTCGTCGATGTGATGACAGCGGGTGCGCACGGCGTACCGAGAAAAATCACGGGGTCCATTGAAGAGAACGAATTTTATCCGAACCATGAAGCCATTGATTTTTATCACAGATACAAGGAAGATATCGCTTTGTTTGCGGAAATGGGATTAAAATGCTTGCGGACGTCCATCGGCTGGAGCCGGATTTTCCCGAAAGGCGATGAGGCTGAACCGAACGAAGAAGGCTTGCAGTTCTACGATAATGTATTTGATGAATTGCTGAAGCATGGAATCGAGCCGGTGATTACACTGTCTCATTTTGAACTGCCGCTCCATCTGGCAAGAGAATACGACGGCTTCAGAAATCGCAAAGTCGTGGACTTTTTCGTCAAATTCGCTGAGGTTTGCTTCAACCGATACAAAGATAAAGTGAAGTACTGGATGACATTCAATGAGATCAATAACCAGATGGATGTGAACAACCCTCTGTTCCTATGGACGAACTCAGGAGTTGTGGTCGGAGAAAATGAAAATGCCAAGGAAGTTATGTACCAAACGGCGCACCATGAGTTACTTGCAAGCGCATTGGCAGTGGCAAAAGGAAAGGAAATCAACCCTGAGTTCCAAATTGGGGCTATGGTGTCACACGTGCCGATCTATTCTTACTCCTCTAATCCGGAAGATGTGATGCTTGCTGAAGAAGAAATGAGACAGCGTTATTTCTTCCCGGATGTGCAGGTTCGCGGTTATTATCCAAAGTATGCGTTAAAAGAGTTTGAAAGAGAAGGATACAATATCACGTTCGAAGATGGCGATGACGAGATATTGAGAAATGGGACAGTCGATTATTTGGGCTTCAGTTATTATATGTCGACTACAGTGAAAAGCGATGTCGAAAATGACAATACGGGAGATGTCGTAAACGGCGGGTTGCCGAATAGTGTTGAAAATCCGTACATCACCTCCAGTGACTGGGGCTGGGCGATTGATCCGACTGGTTTAAGATACACATTAAATCGTCTCTATGATCGATACCAAATTCCATTATTCATCGTTGAAAACGGCTTTGGGGCGGTCGATACGCTTGAAGAGGACGGTACCATCCATGATCCGGAACGTATTCAATATTTGAAATCACATATTGAAGCACTGGAAAAAGCGGTCACTTATGACGGTGTAGATTTAATCGGCTACACGCCGTGGGGCATTATTGATATCGTCTCCTTTACAACAGGCGAAATGAAAAAACGCTACGGCATGATCTATGTTGATCGTGACAACGAAGGAAACGGATCCATGAAGCGGTATAAGAAGGATTCATTTGAGTGGTACAAAAACGTCATTCAAACGAATGGTGAGGAATTATAAGGCAGATGGCCCGAATCGTGCACTTAACCGAAGTGCCTGGTTCGGGTTTTTGATGGGCAAAAAAAGCCGCTATACTGCAGCTCGAGCAGCATAGCGGCTTTTCATATTAGTTACGGATAAGGTAATCAAACGCGCCTAAAGCGGCAGTTGCTCCTGATCCCATTGAAATAATGATTTGGTTGTAAGGGCCGTCTGTGCAGTCGCCGGCAGCGAATAAGCCTGGGACGCTTGTAGCGCCATGTTTGTCGACTACGATTTCGCCGATGCGGTTGCGTTCAACGGTTTCGTCTAACCATTCAGTGTTTGGCACGAGACCGATTTGGACGAATACACCTTGGAGTTCAACGTGTTTTTCTTCGCCTGTTTCGCGGTCTACGTATGTGATGCCGTTTACGCTCTGATCGCCTGTGATTTCTTTTGTTTGTGCATTTTTAAGTACAGTGACGTTTGGCAGGCTGTAGAGACGTTTTTGCAAGACTTCGTCTGCCTTCAGTTCCGGCGCGAACTCTAGCACAGTGACGTGATTGACAATACCTGCAAGATCAATCGCTGCTTCAATACCAGAGTTTCCGCCGCCGATAACGGCTACGTCTTTGCCTTCAAACAATGGGCCATCACAGTGCGGGCAGTATGCGACACCTTTGTTTTTGAACTCTTGTTCACCAGGTACATTGACATTGCGCCAGCGGGCACCTGTTGAAAGGATGACTGTTTTACTTTTCAGGACAGCACCGTTTTCGAGTTCAAGTTCGAACAGATCTTTTTTCTCAAGTCGTTTTGCGCGCTGAAGGTTCATGACATCAATATCATATTCCTTCACGTGCTCTTCAAGACTTGCAGCAAGCTTCGGTCCTTCAGTTGCTTTTACGCTGATGAAGTTTTCGATGCTGAGTGTGTCGAGAACCTGTCCGCCGAAGCGTTCAGCGACAACACCTGTGCGGATTCCTTTACGCGCCGTATAAATGGCTGCACTTGCGCCGGCAGGTCCGCCGCCGACAACAAGAACGTCGTAAGGATCTTTGTCAGCAAACTCAGATGCATCTGCGCCGCTGCCCATTTTCGCAAGAATCTCTTCGAGGGTCATACGGCCGCTTCCGAAGGATTCGCCGTTTAGATAAACCGTTGGCACTGCCATAATGTTTTTGCTTTCAACTTCTGATTTGTATGCCGCACCGTCAATCATGGTGTGAGTGATGTTCGGGTTCAGCACGCTCATCATGTTTAAAGCTTGTACAACGTCAGGACAGTTGTGGCATGTCAGGCTGATATAAGATTCAAAGTGGTATTCACCGCTGATCTTCTTCACCTGATCAATGACTTTTTGATCTACCTTAGGCGGTCTGCCGCTCACTTGCAGCAATGCCAACACTAAAGAAGTGAATTCGTGTCCAAGAGGAATACCGGCGAAAGTGACGCCAGTGTCTTCTCCGACGCGGTTCACACTGAAGCTTGGCGTTCTGTTCAATTCAGCTTTTTCAACAGTGATTTTAGATGACATGGAAGCCAGCTCATCAACGAGAGCCAGCATGTCCTTAGAAGTGTCATCTTCACCTGCACTCACTTTGAGAACAATGTCGTTCTCAATTAGCTGCATGTATTGATTTAATTGTGCTTTGATATTTGGATCAAGTACCAATTGAATGCACTCCTTAGATTTTACCTACTAGATCAAGGCTAGGTGTAAGCGTTTCGCCGCCTTCTTCCCATTTAGCCGGGCAAACTTCACCTGGATTTTGACGAACGTATTGTGCTGCTTTTACTTTGCTGATCAGGTTGCTTGCGTCACGGCCGATACCGCCTGCATTGATTTCAACAGTTTGGATCACGCCATCTGGATCGATGATGAATGTTCCGCGGTCAGCAAGACCAGTTTCTTCGTCAAGCACATCGAAGTTGCGAGAGATTGTTTGAGATGGATCACCGATCATTGCGTAAGTGATTTTGCCGATTTTTTCAGAGCTGTCATGCCAGCCTTTGTGTACGAAGTGAGTATCTGTAGAGATAGAGTACACTTCAACACCTAATTCTTTAAGTGCAGCGTATTGGTTTTGAAGATCTTCAAGCTCAGTTGGGCATACGAAAGAGAAATCTGCTGGGTAGAAGCAGAATACGCTCCATTGGCCTTTCAGAGATTCGTTTGTTACATCGATGAATTCACCGTTTTTGAATGCTTTTGCTTCGAATGGTTGTACTTCTTTACCGATTAAAGACATAATGTTATTCCTCCTAAAAATGGTTTAGAAAGCAATAGTGCTTTCAATAATAATTCTAATTATATATGAATTATTAATTAATATATATTTTTTGTCAAGACAAAACCCCTTAATTATTTTCTCTTTTTCCACTCATCGTGAAGGAAAGTGCTGGTGTTATCAGCATAAATTGCACTTTGACCCATATTAAATTTTATATGTTTGATTCTCAATTAGTTGTGATATGTGAGTTTATCCTATAAAAAAAGCTGGCAGCTGGTATAAAAGCTCCAGCTGTCAGCCTTATCTATTAGTTTGCATCAGACCAATTGGTATGGAAAACGCCATCCATATCTGTCCGCTCGTACGTGTGGGCGCCGAAATAATCGCGCTGCGCCTGTAATAGGTTGGCGTTGGAACGCCCTGTACGGTAGCCGTCGTAGTAAGAGAGCGCGGTGCTTAGGCATGGGAACGCGCTGCCGGCGCTGATTCCCTCACAAACGACTTTTCGCATGCCTGTCTGATAGGCTTTCATTTTTTCTGAAAAATAAGGTGCAATCAGCAGGTTTGAGAGATCTGGCTGCTCTTGGAATGCCTCGCTGATGACATTTAGGAAATCCGCGCGGATGATGCAGCCGCCGCGGAAAATCAAAGCGATGTCTTTCAGCGGCAGGTTCCATCCGTAAAGCTCAGATGACATTTTATATTGAGCAAAGCCTTGTGCGTAGGCGCAAACTTTTCCCATGTATAAGGCTTGTCGGACGTATTCAATCCAGAGGTCCTTATCGTAATGTTTTTCCTCTGTTTCCGGACCGGCTAACAATGGTTCAGCCGCCATACGTTCTTCTTTTAAGGACGACAGGTAGCGGGCGAACAAGGACTCGGTGATAATAGCGGATGGAATGCCGTTATCAATGGCTTGCATGCTTGTCCATTTTCCTGTGCCTTTCTGGCCGGTTTTATCAAGAATGACATCGATTAGCGGCTGACCTGTATGTTCGTCCTTTTTCCGTAAAATCTCCGCTGTAATCTCTATTAAATAGCTTTTCAGCTCACCTTGATTCCACGTTTCAAAGATGCTGGCGATTTCTTCGAGCGGCAGACGAAGCGTTTCTCTAAGAAATGTATAGGCTTCTGCAATCAGCTGCATATCTGCATACTCAATGCCGTTGTGCACCATTTTTGTAAAGTGCCCTGCCCCTTTTGGCCCGATGTAGACACAGCAAGGGTCTTCTCCGACTTGCGCTGCGATTTTGGTCAGGATCGGAGCGGCTTTTTCATAGACGTCTCGATCTCCGCCCGGCATGATGGAAGGCCCTTGTAATGCGCCGACTTCCCCGCCGGAAATGCCGATTCCTAAGTAGCCGATTCCTTTTTCCTTCAGCTCGTCATATCTTCTTTCTGTGTCTTCGTAGTGGGAGTTGCCTCCGTCCATAATGACGTCTCCTTCTTCAAGCAAAGGCATTAACGAATGGATGACGGAATCGACTGGTTTTCCCGCTGTGACCATCAGAAAGATTTTTCTTGGTGTTTCTAGTGATTGAACAAAATCTTGAAGCTCGTAGTACGGGCTTAACGATTGTCCATCCAGCTTTTTCACAAGCTGGTCCGTTAAATCCCTGGTGTAATTATAGACGGCGACTTTTTCGCCTTTATTTGCCATGTTTAAGGCGATATTGCTTCCCATTACGCCTAAGCCTATGACACCAATTGTATTGAACATGTGTTACATCTCCTTCATTAATTTCATACAACTAAACTTAACAATAATATAAATCCTAGTCCAGCAACGGAGATAATTGTTTCCAACAAGGTCCATGTGGAAAAGGTTTCTTTCATGCTTAATCCAAAATATTCCTTGAACATCCAGAAGCCGGCATCGTTGACGTGTGAAGCGATGACGCTTCCCGCGCCTGTTGCGAGCACCACTAATGCAAGGTTGGCATCTGACTGTCCCAGCAAGGGAATGACGAGCCCCGTCGTGCTTAATGCGGCAACGGTTGCTGATCCTAAGGAGATGCGCAGGATCGCTGCAATGAGCCATGCCAGCAGAATCGGTGATAATGCCGTTTCTTTGAATAAATCTGCAACGTAGTCGCCGACACCGCCGTTGATTAACACTTGTTTAAAGGCGCCGCCTCCCCCGATGATCAGCAGCATCATGCCAATTTGCGAGATGGCTGTAGAACAAGAGTCCATGACGGTTTTGATTGGAATGTTGCGTGCGATTCCCATTGTGTAAACAGCAACGAGCAGTGAGATGATCATGGCAGTCGATGCATTTCCGATTAAACGGATGAAAGCGAGGAAACTGTTATCCGCAAATCCTATTGTTTCCTGAAGCAAATCAATGATGGTAGCGATCGACATGATGATAATCGGAAGCATTGCTGTAAATACACTGATTCCAAAGCCTGGTGTTTCTTCAAGCTTGAATGTTTTTTGTGTGCCGAGTGACGAAATATTTCCGTTTTTCGCAAATGATGCAGGAACGATTTTTTTCGCCAACTTTGTAAATATTGGCCCTGCAATCAGGACGGTCGGAACAGCAACAATGAAGCCGTACAGCAGCACTTCACCGATGTTTGCGCCGTATTCCCCGGCAATCGCTGTCGGTCCCGGGTGCGGCGGCAGGAAACCGTGTGTGACGGATAATGCTGCGACCATCGGAATACCGAGATATAAAATAGAAATCTTCAATTCTCTTGAAATCGCAAATACAATCGGGATTAAGAGAACCAATCCTACCTCAAAGAACAACGCGATTCCGATAATAAATGAAGCAATCACAACAGCCCACTGTATATTTTTCTCGCCGAATTTGTTGACGAGCGTCATTGCTATACGCTGTGCGCCGCCTGAATCAGCAATCAGCTTGCCCAGCATCGCACCGAGTCCGAAGATGAGTGCGATGTGGCCAAGTGTCCCCCCTATACCTTCTTCAATGGAACTGACAACTTTATCAAACGGCATCCCAAGTGCCAGTGCCACGCCGAATGATACGATCAGTAATGAAATAAATGTGTTTAATTTTAAGCCCATAATCAAAATCAGTAAAGCTAGGATCCCAAGTGCAACAATGATTAACGGCATGGTAATGCCCTCCCCTTCATGTCATGTGCTATTTGTGTGTAATTAGGCTTCTTTGGTAATTTGCAATTTGGGTATATTGATTTTCTAATGATCTTGATAAATTAATGAAAATCGGCATTAATGTTCTATATTCTTTGGCTGAGTCTTCAATTGGCGTATGTCTGTACGTGCTGCCGACCATGTCGGACACGGCATCGAACGAATCGATTGTCCCTGTCGCATACAGGCCTAAAATGCAGGCGCCGAGACATGAACTTTCATAGCTTTCCGGAACGACAACCTCTGATTCAAAGATATCCGACATCATTTGCCGCCAAACCTCTGATCTTGCAAAGCCGCCAGTCGCTTGAATTCGGGTGACCGGTCCGTCCATGCATTCTGTTAGCGCCAGGAACACAGTGTACAGGTTGTAAATGACCCCTTCTAATGCTGCACGTATCATATGTTCTTTTTTATGTGACATGGTCAGGCCGAAAAATGAGCCGCGTACATCCGAGTTCCATAACGGAGCGCGTTCCCCGGCGAGATACGGATGGAACAGCAGGCCGTCAGAACCCGGTCTGACGCGTTCAGCAATCTTCGTCAGCACGTCATACGGGTCAATTCCCAGTCTTGTCGCTGTTTCGATTTCTGACGAAGCAAATTCATCTCTGATCCAGCGAAGAACGATGCCCCCATTGTTCACCGGACCGCCGATAACCCAATGCTTGTCCGTTAACGCGTAGCAGAAAATTCTCCCCTTTTCGTCGGTTTGCGGCTGGTCGATAATGGTTCGGATAGCGCCGCTCGTACCGATCGTAACGGCGATTTCTCCTTTTTTAATGGCATTGACGCCGAGATTGGACAGTACGCCGTCGCTTGCGCCGATGACAAAAGGTGTGTCTGGATTGATTCCCATCTGTATCGCTAATTTCGGGCTGCAGTGCTGAAAGATCTCGGTTGTCGGCACGAGTTTGGATAAGTGATTCGGCGTAATGCCTGCGATCGTCAGTGCTTCCTCGTCCCAATCCAAGCTTTTCAGGTTCATCATCCCTGTCGCTGATGCCAATGAGTAATCGATTACATACTCATTAAATAGCTGTTTAAAAATGTACTCTTTGATGCCGATATATTTTTTGGCTTTAGAAGCAATTTCTTTTCGTTCGTTTGTGATCCATGTAATTTTGCTTAACGGTGACATTGGATGAATGGGTGTTCCTGTTCGTTTGTAAACCTCATGCCCATTGAGCTCATCTTTAATCTTATGCGCCCAGCCTTCGCTTCGGTTGTCTGCCCACGTGATGCATGGCGTCAGCGGCTGATCATTTTCGTCCATGGCAATGACGCTGTGCATGGCGCTGCTGAAGGAAATAAATGAGATTTGTTTTTCCGGGTGCTGTTTCGTGATTCTTGCAGTTGTATGGATAACAGCCTGAAAAATCTCTTCCGGATTTTGTTCAGCTGTTGAGATGTCCGGTGTATGGAGCGGGTAGCCGATGCTTTCTTTCTGTACCACGTCTCCGTTTTCAGTGAATAATACAGCTTTTGTGCTGGTCGTACCGATATCGATTCCTAACATATAACTAGTCATTTTGGTGTTCAGCTCCTTTTGCCAGCATTTGTTGTGAGAGCCAGAGGTCCTCTACTTTTTCTTGCACATCGTCAAAATTCTGGTGCAGAGACTGAACCATCAGCGCCCTGTCCTTTGTTTTGATTGCTTGAATATATAGCTCATGGTTGTCCAGAATCCTTGAGAAATCTTCGTACTTTTCCTTTAACCGTACCCGCATTGATAAAAGAATAAAGCTTTCCATTACGGGTTTTAGATTGTTCCAGATCATCTGAATGTATGAGTGATCAATGGCGCGGATAATCGTTTCATGGAATAACACATCCTGAAATGAAAACTCGTCCGCGTCCTCGTATTTGATGGAGACTTTCATGATTTCTAGAATCTTGCTGAGATCTTTGACTAAAGGCTCAACGTCGATTTTGACAAGCCGTTCAAAGACAAACGTTTCTAATAATAAACGCACGTCATATATTTCTGCGATTTCCTTTTCAGTTAACCCAATCACAACCGCTCCCATTCGTTCTAATCGGATGATTTTTTCGGAAGCCAGTATTTTTAACGCTTCGCGAACCGGCGAACGGCTTACGGAAAACTCAGCCGCGATTGTATTTTCTGATAGAATGGTACCGCTTTCAATCATGCCTGAAATAATTCGCATTCTCAGCTCGCAAGCAACGCGAACGCCGGTGGACGCTTTTGAAAGCCATTTTGCGGGATATAACAGGTCCTTGGAGTCTAGCATACGCTCACCTTCTTCACTAAGGAGTATACTTGTATACAAGTATGATAACGTGAATGTTTTATTAATGCAAACACTTTCATTTCTAATTTTTAATAAAATTTTTACTGGTAAATTGGTATATATCTCCAAAAGTAATTATGGTAAATTGAAGAAAAGACACTGTAAATCATCACTTTTTGAAAGAGGCGATTGGATGAAAATCATTATTGCACCAGATTCTTTTAAGGAAAGCTTATCAGCGTTGGAGGCGGCTCACGCCATAGAAAGAGGCTTCAAAACAGTTTTCCCGAATGCTGAATATCGGAAGCTGCCGATGGCGGACGGCGGTGAGGGAACGGTACAGTCATTAATCGATGCCACAGGCGGAATCATAAAAGAGCAGATGGTTACGGGTCCGCTCGGGGAACCAGTAAAAGCGTTTTTTGGCCTAATGGGAGACGGAAAAACGGCTGTGATTGAGATGGCTGCCGCATCGGGATTGCACCTTGTGCCCGCAGAGAAGAGAAATCCGTTTGCCACATCTACTAAAGGAACGGGAGAATTAATCGGAGCCGCTCTTGATGCGGGTGCAGAGCATTTGATCATCGGAATCGGCGGAAGCGCCACAAACGATGGCGGAGCCGGGATGGTTCAGGCGCTGGGCGGAAGGCTTCTTGATGAATCAGGCCATGAAATTGGACCCGGAGGCGGTGCGCTTTCTCAGCTTTCTTCAATAGATTTGGCAGGACTTGATCCCAGATTACGAAATGTAAAAATCGAAGTCGCCTGCGACGTGGATAACCCGTTAACAGGGCCAAAAGGGGCTTCCGCTGTTTTCGGTCCTCAAAAAGGCGCCACGCCTGACATGGTGCCTATCCTTGACCAGAACCTGTCTCACTTTGCGGATGTGGCAGAGAAAACGCTTGAAACAAGCTTCAGGGAAACAGAGGGCGCCGGTGCAGCAGGCGGTCTCGGATGGAGTCTTCTTGCTTTTCTCCGTGCTGATTTGAAGAGAGGCATTGACATCGTCCTCGATGCGGTCCAGTTTGAAAGCGAGGTTCAGGATGCAGATCTTGTGATTACCGGCGAAGGGCGGATTGACAGCCAGACAGTTTACGGGAAGACGCCGATTGGCGTGGCCAAAGCTGCTAAGGCATACGATGTGCCTGTCATTGGACTTGCGGGATCCGTTTCGCGAGACAGTGATGCAGTCTATGCACACGGGATGGATGCCCTTTTTAGCATCGTGCCGGGAGCCGTGCCCCTTGCAGACGCAATTGGGCATGCAGCCGAGAATATGGAAAGAACGGCAAGAAACATTGCGGCATCCTTAAAACTGGCGAAAACGATGTATCTGATATAAAGCCGGGCAAGCACATACCCGTGCATATTCACCCTCCTTTATGGGTACAGACAGGTAACAAGCACAACCTAGAAGGAGGACGCAGACATGACTGTACAAGAAATCAAAGGCAAAAAACTAGGTAAAGGGATCGCGCCGAATGTAAAACCCGAAGCCTTATTAAATGATAAACGAAAAGTATTTTTGTTTGGTTCCCCGAGTTACACAAACATCGGAGACCAAGCGATTGCGTATGCGGAAGAGAAATTTATTAAAAATCGTTTTCCGTACTATGAATATATTGAAATTATGGACTATGCGACGGATGAAGGCATCGAATTGGTGAAGGAAATTATCCGTGAAGACGATATTGTCTGCTTTACCGGCGGAGGAAATTTAGGCAATCTTTATCTCGATATTGAGGAGGACAGAAGGAAGGTCTTTGCAGCGTTTAAAGACTATAAATCCATTTCTCTTCCTCAATCCGTTTATTTTGAAGATACAGAGGACGGAAACAAAGAAAAGAAAAAAACACAGGATGCGTACCATCAAAATCCACATTTAACGATTGCCGTGCGGGAGACGCAGACGCTCGATGTTGTGAAAGAAACCTTCAATTCAAATGTGATCTTTACACCGGATATGGTGCTGTCTTTGGATATCGTACCGAAAGAGCTTGAACGGGACGGCGTTCTTTTTATTTTAAGAGCGGACAAGGAGAAGGTAACCGATGAAGATTTTATTTCACACATGATGAAATGGGCAGAAAAAACAACCTACGCGGAGCGTACAGACACGGTGCTTGATACGGTCGATATGATTGATTACGAGGATCGGGAAAAGCATTTTATGGAGATGCTTGACCGCATCGGTTCAAGTAAATTGGTCATTACCGACCGCCTTCACGCGATGATCTTCTCGATTATCACAAAAACGCCATGCCTCGTCTTTGGAAATAGCTACGGCAAAGCTAAACATTCCTACCGGGATTGGCTTGAAAGCTTAAACTTCATTGAATACACAGATAAAAATGATATTGAGGAATTAGAGCAAATGATTGACCGCCTGCTTCAAGCAGAGCCGAATGATGTTGATTTGTCTAAGGATTTTCAGCCGCTGGTTGATTTCTTTAGATCGTAATGGGAAAAGCAGACTGGGAACAGTCTGCTTTTTTCTGTGCTAATGATCGTTTTCCAGACGCACAGTTTCATTCGTGATTCGTTCTCGCTGCGCCACTTTTCGGAGATGATATCTTCTTTAGTTTAAGGGATATTGACTATCTACCTTATAAGCCAATGGAATTGATTACTCTCGAAACATCAGAATGAACTTTATCGAATGAAAGGTGATCTTTCATTTTATCAGTGATACTATCTATTGCTTTTCCAGACATATGATGGTTGAGGATTTCTCGTTTTGTCTTTATAGCCTGCTCGGCATCTGTAATGTTTTCAAGGATCGAAGACAAATTCTTACGGTCTTCCTGGAATGCATAGCTTAATTGTTTTTTGATTGAATTCATTAACGCCAATTTTTGTTCTTGTCTCTTCCTCTCTTTGAACGCAGCCAATTGTTCAGGTGTCATTTCAGAGGTATTTACACCAGCATTTGAAAAAATCGAAGTGCTTGAATGCTGACTCGTCATTCTTTGCATAAAACGGTCAGCGTCTGTTGGTTTCTTATTCATAAAATCCATGTATCTTTCTCTCCTTATGAAATCCCCATTCGACTGGCCGCTGCCAGATCTGCATCATGATACGCATGTCCCATATGTCCGAGATCATCTGCAATCATCTGTAGAAAGTGTTGCAGATTGAGCGCTGCATCTACTGCCTGATCATATTTTTCTTTTGAGTAAAAAAGGTGGTGCGGTTTGTTCATTTTGATCTTATTGATCAGATCATCGACATCGGAAACTGATAATTCATCATAGGCGCCAAAACCAACCATTCGTGCATGCATATTCCTGACATCCTCAATTGAATCCTTTACTTTGTCATCGATTCTTTCAATCTGGCGTATCATTTTTGACCATTCCGTTTCGGCAATATGCTTCAACTGAGTACTTGTATTCATTAATACATGTGATTTGATCAGAATCGAAACACCTGTATTGGCCTTCACATTCGTTGATTTCATTTGCTTAAGCATCGCTAATGCAAAGTCAGGGTTGTTCTTTAAAACATCATCCACAGTTTGGACAGAGCCATCTGAATGGAAGTTGTATCGATCCAAGCCGTGACTTCCCATCAAGGCTTCAGCAAATAGTGTAATATCAAGAGATTGATTGCCATAATGTTTAAGTCCAAGGCCCAGCATTTTCACTTCATCAGGGAGGCTATTATTCTGTACACCATTCGGCAAAGCTTCGTCATACATCACTTTTACTTTGCCTACTTCAGCAGCATCCCGATTCAGCAAGGATAATCCATCATTTAAATTAATATATTCTGTTAAACGACTGCGAAACTCTCCCTTTAACGCTCGGGCTTTTACATCCTCAGGCAGGTTTTCATATATGTTAGGATTCTCGAAAGTGACACCGCGTTCTATAAAATCATTCATCACTACGACATAGCCTGCATTAGAACCGCCTAATGAGTGACCCGTTACTTGAATGTCAGCATTTTTAAAATTTTGATGTATTGTTTTTGCATATTGATCTGCCTGTATGGCCTGATTATCTGTTCCATCATCAAACGGCTTTTTGCCAACTAGATAACTAGTATCCATGTGAAGCCAATCCTGCAAAATCTCATTTGAATATTCACGAAGCCCTTTTGCTGAATCATAAAAGGAACCATCTTCATCTTCAGGAATGTTGATTCCCTTTTTCTCTACTTCTTTAATAAGCTGTTCCCGCTCATCACGATATTGTTTTATTGTATCTTGGAATTGGCCGGGGCTGATGGGTTCTGATCCACGGTATGCGATGATGGCGTTTTGGATTTTTTCTTTGTCTTTTCCATGGTTGGAAATTTTGTAATCTTTTTCGGATACTAAAGTAAGGGCATCAAGCCCTTTTTTCGTTTTTTTATGATCAACTACATATAACTTTTGTCCATTACTTATCTCAATGTTAGTACCAATACGATAGTTTCTAAGATTATATGCAGCACTTGATGCTTTATTATAATCTTCGTCTGTAAGTGAATTCTTTTTTCTAGACATAACTTCACTCTCCAAAAACTTGTATATATTGTATAATAAATTAAAAAAGGATGAAATACCATGTCATTTGTAAAAAAAATACTTATAATAGGTACGATCGTATTGATTGTTGTATTAGGTATTTCTTACGGAATAGTAAAAAAAATGAATATATCAGATCGAACAACAGAAGAGACTGGAGGTAAACAGACAGTGAAAAAAGAAGAAAAAAGCGATAAAGAAAAAGCAGAAGAATATGTAGAAAAGATGAAACCAAAAATTAAAGAACATCTAAAGGAGGAAGATATTCATAATTTTATTAAAAAAATTACTTTCGAGGATAAAGTTGAAATAAACCCAATGGGAAGAATAATAGTAAATGGATATATAAATGACAATCCAGATAAGTTTTACTTCTCAGCAGATTTAATTTATGATTCCAATAAAGTGGACGGAATGAGTTACCCTGAGGATGTAGGTAATCGTTTTACAGATTGGAGCGAATACACCAAGAAAGAAAAAGAAGAATACATCAAAACCGCTTACCCCGATAAAAAAGAGCGTGAACAATATTTAAGAGATATCGGAGAACTAAAATAAACAGGCCAAAATGCCTGTTTACTTTCGCCGATTCGTATCCCAAAAAAGACTGCCCTCCTCCGGGGCAGTCTTTCTTTATTAAATATGAAACAGCCAGATGACAAGCGGTCCGAAAAATGAGCCGAGAACCACATAGAGTGTCATGGAGACAGAACTCATGGATACGGCTAGTTCTCCATATTCAAATGCTTTTGAGACAAGCTGCAGCTTTAGAAGCCAAGGAGCTCATCTATCGTTTTACCGATCCTTCCGATAGAAGAGTCAGTCTGTTTACTATTACAAAACTCGGCAAACAAGCATTAAAGGCAGATCAGCAGATGCGCCTAGAACGTTATGAACAGATGCTGAAAGAGTGGTCAATACATGAAAAAGAGATGTTTGGCGAACTTCTGCAGCGTATGAACAAGGCCTTTGTCGATTAACATCAAAAAACCCATGCATGTTAAATCTGCATGGGTTTTTATGGTGTGCAATCAAATGGGAAGCTCTTATTTGGTGCGTTTAACGGCAGCCCAGACACAAGCAAGCCCGACAGCCGCAGCCGCAGTTACCGCCGGGCGCTTTGTGGCCTTTGCATAATAGCTTCTTGACCGAAGCCACCCTTTATTTGTCCCCCTGTCATGCATGCCGTAGCCCGCATGGTAAAGCGCGCTTTCTTCACGCGGTTTGGACGGTCTTTCCGCATGCTGGCTGTAGTACATGATTTTTTCCATCAGCCTGTCGGTCAGCCGGGGGAAGAGTGTACCCAGCATGGCGATGGATTTTGCCTGCGAGCCGATGTACATGTCGCGTTTCGGATGTTCAGCGGCAAACAGGATGGCTTCGGCTGCAGCTTCCGGCGGATAGATCATAGAGCGGGAATGAGCCGGCTGTTTGTCCAAGTAGCTTCTGGCGTGTTCGTTGTAGGGTGTGTCGATTCTGCCTGGATGGATGAGTGTGACTGAGACGGGTGCCTGTTCTTTTTCAAGCTCCATTCGAATGCTTTCTGTCCATCCGTGAAGCGCGAATTTCGCAGACGCGTAGGTGGATTGAATGACGGTTCCTCTGTCGCCGAATAGGCTTCCTACATTGATGAGAGCACCCGGATCGCCTCTGCTTGTAAAGTGTTTGACGGCTGCCCTTGTTCCATAGACCGGACCCCAGAAATTGGTGTCAAACACGCGCTTCATGTCTTCGGTGGTCACATCCATGGCGTGTCCGAAAACCGAAACTGCTGCGTTGTTACCCATGTGTCAAAATGGCCGAATGTGCTGATTGCGGTTTCTGCGATGCGGTTGACGTCTTCTTCTTTTCCCACATCCGCTTTTACATAGATGGCTTCGTGCCCTTTTTTCTTTACTTCGTCAACGAGCTCCTGAAGGGCATCTTCATTTCGGGCTGCTGCGACGACTTTTGCTCCTTTTTCGGCTGCCATTCTCGCGGTGACGAGGCCGATTCCGCTTGTAGCACCGGTAATGACGATGACTTGATCCTTTACTTTTTTCAGTTTGAGCTTCGTTTTCGGGTTTTGCTGTTTTTCAAGCTGTTCGGTATTGGTGACCGTATCATCATTTGGCATCGAGAATCCCCTCCTAGACATGTTTGTCTACATTTACCCCAACCGGGAGGCCACTACCCCTTTTTGACAATCCCAAGGTTCTTTTTTATATTATATAAGTCGCTCTACCATACCTAGGAGGGAATGTTTCAATGACTAGCAGAGGAGATTCACGTGAAAAAATCCTTCACACAGCGTCACGTCTGTTCCAGCTGCAAGGATATCACGCGACGGGCTTAAACCAGATTGTGAAAGAAAGCGGTGCTCCTAAGGGATCGCTTTATCACTTTTTTCCGAATGGCAAAGAAGAATTAGCAATTGAAGCGGTTTCATATACAGGAAAGATCGTTGAGCATGTGATACAGCAAAGTATGGATGAATCCTCTGATCCAACAGAAGCGATTCAGCATTTTATCAAAAAAACCGCCAGCCAGTTTGACAATACGGAAAGCATTCAAGGGATCCCAGTCGGCTTGCTGGCGAGTGAAACGGCGTTAATCAGCGAGCCGCTGCGCACGGTTTGCATGAAGGTGTTTAAAAGCTGGGAAGCGGTTTTCGCCAGAAAATTAAAGGAAAACGGATTTGCAGAAGAAGAAGCAAATCAGCTTGGGATGCTGATCAATTCGATGATTGAAGGCGGTATTATGCTTTCGTTAACGAATAAAGACAAAACGCCCCTTCTTCTCATTGCCGAACAAATTCCAGTATTGGTGAGGAAAAAAGGGTAGCAATTTGTTATCCTTTCCCCTACAATTATATAGAACGGTCTAGTCAGAAACCTAAAATATATAGACTGGTCTAAATTGGAGGAAACAACATGAAAACGTTAAGTAAACATTCACTGCCCAAAGAAAAAGTGCCTTACTTGCTCCGCAGCGGAGAGGGAGAGCGCTACTTGTTCGGCAGACAGGTTGCGACAGTGATGGCAAACGGAAAGAGCACGGGAGATTTGTTCGAGATCGTACTGCTTTCTGGGGGAAAAGGGGATGCCTTTCCGCTTCATATTCACAAAAATACGCATGAAGGGCTTCTTGTTCTGGACGGTAAGCTTGAACTAACGCTTGATGGTGAACATTATCTTTTAGTAGCTGGTGATTATGCGAATATTCCGGCCGGAACGCCGCACAGCTACCGGATGCAGAGCCATAGAACACGGCTGGTGTCTTACACAATGAAAGGAAATGTCGCACATATGTATTCCGTGCTTGGAACGCCATATGATCACGCTGAACATCCGCCGCACGCAAGCGAAGAAGTGTCAAAAGAGCGTTTTGAAAAAGCGGCTGAGGTGGCGGACATTATGTTTGCGGAGGATGAAAACCCTGCCGGGGCTCCAACATTAGTGGAGAATACAGAACTTCCGGATGGCGTTGTTCCATATGTGCTTGAGTCTGGAGAAGGAGACCGGTTGTTGACGGGCGATCAGCTACACCGGATAGTGGCTGCGCAAAAGAATACAGACGGGCAATTTATCGTTGTATCATCTGAAGGCCCTAAAGGCGATCGCATCGTTGATCATTACCATGAGCATCATACAGAAACATTCTATTGCCTTGAAGGGCAAATGACGATGTGGGCCGATGGTGAAGAAATTCAGCTTAATCCAGGAGATTTTCTGCATGTTCCTGCCAACACTGTACACTCCTATCGCTTGGATTCTCACTATACAAAAATGGTGGGGGTATTGGTTCCGGGCTTATTCGAGCCGTTTTTCCGCACGTTAGGAGATCCGTATGAGGGGCATATCTTCCCGAGTGAACCTCAAGCTTTGCGATTCGACCGTGTCTTGCAGAATATCGACACATTAGATTTAAAGGTCATGAAACCATAATATCTCCGGGCTTCCTGTGAAGCCTGGCTTTTTATTGTGAAGGTGACAGGATTGTAAGGTTTTTCCTTGGCGTTGCCATCTAAATCGATGTTTCTTCGCTTCTATTTTTCATACGCTTGAGGTATAGAAATAAAGGAGCGTGATTCATATGGCTTCATTACAGCCGACTCTGACAAATGAGCGGATTGGTGTACTTGACGTGTTAAGAGGAATTGCCATTTTCGGCATCCTATTTGTGAACTTGGCGCACTTCAGTTATCCGGATATGTATTTGTCTATGCTTGGAAAGGATAATTTTTTCACGGAAAAGTGGTCTGATGCAGATTTTGCTGCAGCAGACATATTGAAATTTTTGATTCAAACCAAATGTATTTTACTGTTTTCATTTTTATTTGGGTTTGGCATGGTGGTGATGATGGAGAAAGCGTTAAGCAAAGGAAAACGTTTTGTCCCGCTTTATATCAGGAGATTATTGGCACTCTTCATCTTTGGAACCATTCATGCTTTTTTGATATGGGACGGGGATATCTTAACGGAATACGCCCTGCTTGGCTTGGTTTTCCTTTTGTTCAGAAAAGCAAAGCCGAAAACACTGTTGATATGGGCAGTCTCTTTGTATCTCCTGTTTTCGCTTCCGTTCATTTTGGCAAGCTTTCATCAAGCGAACGGTCAAGAATGGGCACAAGCGGCCATTCAGCAGGCGAAGCAGGCGCTGCATGCTTACGGAAACGGCAGCCTGAAAGACATTGCGGAACAGCGAATCCACGACCGTTTCGTTTATATGTCAATGAATGGCATGCTGACCTATAATCCGCTGAATTTCTTTTTTGCCTCCATCCCATATTTCAGTATGTTTTTGCTGGGCACCGCGGCGGCAAAATCAAGATTGCTGCATCAGCCGGAAAAGCACCGCAAAGCGTTAAAAAGAGTATGGCTGTCTGGGCTGGTCATTGGCATCAGCGCTCATATATTGTACAGTGTGACCGAAATAGAAGTATGTTTGCTGGTTGGAGCGCCTTTTCTTATGTTTTTCTACGTCACAACGATTGTGTATCTATATCATAAGACAAGACTGGCTAAGCCGCTGCAATACTTTTCTGCAGTCGGGAGAATGGCATTTACCAACTATCTCATGCAATCGATCATCTGTACGTTGATTTTCTATCATTACGGGTTGGGGTTATACGGCAAAGTGTATCCGGCTGCGGGCGTGCTGATCACGATCGCGGTATGTGCCCTTCAAATGATTTTCAGCCATCTTTGGCTTCGGGCATTTCGAATGGGGCCGTTTGAGTGGCTTTGGAGGAGCATTACGTATATGAAATGGCAGCCGATCTTGAAGAAATCATAGATAAATAAAAGTCTAGACTCATATTGGAGTCTAGACTTTTTCAGGTTTTCAATTATTTATATACAACCCGTGTGCGGCAAATGATGTCATGCAGGCCTTTTTTCTCTCCGAATGCGACCATGATAAAGCCGATATAAAAGATAATTCCAGATAATATGTACGCAAAGTAACGGCCGATTGCCTGCCCGATAGACACGCGTCCGCCTTGTTCATTGACTACTTTCAGCCCGAGAATTTTTTTGCCGAGCGTGCCTTGCATTTTAGAAGCTGTAAGCAGCCCGTAATATAACACACTGATGACGATCATGATCAGCATGGTTGGCAAAAAGGCAAGCGTCAAGTATTTCACCATATATTCGTCTTGCGTCATATATGGGTCTGTTGCGATGGATCCAGCGATAAATACGGAATTGATAATAAATAGAATAATATAGCTAGGAACAGATACAATAATGCCATCAATTAAATAAGCTAAAACACGAATCCAAAATCCTGCCGGTTTTTCCATGTATATTTCTCTCTCCTTTGAATTAATCTGGAACAGTATACTTTGTAAAAAAAGCTTTTGCAATATGATATGGTGATAAAATCCTGATATTACTGAAAAATGAGTCTTTTATCCTTTCTTTTCTACTATATAAATATACCAGAGATCATTAAAAAGCATGTCTTATACATTATTAGAAGCCATAAAGCAGTGCCAAATGACTGAGGATGCAGTTCGTTATGATGAGAAAATCGGCTTGCTTCTGCCGGTTAAACGAAAGGCGAACGGTCATCGGGTGTTTAGTGAGGACGACAAGAAACGTCTGCTGTTGATCGACAGACGGGTTGGATGATAGAGCACGAGCTGCAAGCAGGTATGGGAGCTAATTGAAGCGGAGAGCGAGGAAGGGTTTGGACTGGGTATTTACACCAGGTTTTAACATAGAACACAACACTGAAATTAAGGTAGAAACACCATCGATTTCTATTAGTTTTTCCTTTATGATAATAAAGGTTAATATTTCTATTTTAGGAGGTGTCAATTGATCATGTCCAGAAAAAATCGCGTAGTGATCATGACTGCAATTTCTGCATTCCTTTTTTGCGCTGTGATTGCTGCGGCTTCACTTTCTCCGCTGGCAGACACGGGGTCCTCAGCCAATCAGTTCAACTCTATCGGTATGTGGTCGGCAATTGGTATGATACTTGTTTTCTATCTCATTCCCATCCTCATGTACATGCTGGGTGTGGATGCAATAAGATTTGTGATGGCGGCGCTTTGCGGCATGGGTTTGCTGATTCACTTATCTACTGCCGCCATTGTGCTGATGATCAGTATATTTGGTGACCATCCGCTTTCTGATGTGATTACTGTGATGGGGCTCTGTCTCGCTTCAGCGGCTGTAAACATCATTTGGTTTTTTGCCGCTTTTCGTTCTTCGTCAAAGAAACCTGTCACAAGGAATTTTACATAGTTTTCTATTTTCGCTGATGCATGATTTTTCTGTGAACTACATTTATTCACAAACTGGAAATGACTGAACTGGGGATGATAGAAAAAGAGAATCTGCAAGGGATGCAGATTCTCTGAACCATGTTTATTTAGTTGCTTGAATAAACACACCTTTTTCATGGGAGAACTCTTTAAATCCGTATACCCCATGGTAAGAGCCGATTCCGCTTGTATTCACGCCGCCGAATGGCAGGTTGACGTCACTGAAATGAACGACGACATCATTGATGGCTGCATTTCCTGATGTGGTATGCTGAAGGACATTGTCGATCAGGTCTTGGTTGTGGCTGAATACATAAAGCGCGAGCGGTTTATCGCGGTCATTTACGTAATCAATGACTTCATCGATGTCTTCATAGTTCATCATCGGCAGGATCGGTGCAAAGATTTCTTCCTGCATGATCTTCATATCTGGCGTAACGTTTTTCAAAACGGTTGGCGAGATCGTACGGTCGCTTGCGTCAAAGACGCCGCCGAACACAACTTCCGCGCCTTTCTCGATGGCATCGTCGTATAAAGCTTTGACGCGGTTAAAGTTGCGGTCATTGACAATTTGCGTAAATTTGTTTCGGTCCGGCGTGTAATCATCTTCCATAAATCCTGCGTTGACAATGGTTTGTAAAATGCCCGCGAACTTGTCCTGCACGTCTTTTTTAATGAAGACATAATCCGGCGCGATGCAGGTTTGACCGGCATTTACGAACTTGCCGACAGCAATTTTTTTCGCTGCGTCCATTAAGTCGTATTCACTGTCGATGATGGTCGGACTCTTGCCGCCAAGCTCAAGCGTGACAGATGCCAAGTGCTTGGCGGCTGCTGTCATGACGATTTTTCCCACATTTGTGCTTCCGGTGAAGAAAATGTGGTCGAACGGCTGATCAAGAAGCTCAGTGGCCACTTCAACCTCTCCTTCAAAAATGGCAACTTCTTTTTCGTCGAAAGCATCTCGGATGACTTTTGCGGCAATGTTGCTCGTGTTCATCGTAAAGTCTGACAGCTTCACAATGGCGCTGTTTCCTGCTGCGATAGAAGCGGCAAGCGGCGCCATCGTCAGCATAAACGGGTAGTTCCACGGACCGAGTATAAGCGTAACGCCTTTAGGCTCGTACATGAGGATTCCGTTGGCATCAGAGCTTAAGGATGAACCGACTTCTTTGGGTGCCATCCATGTTTCCAGGTTGTTCATATTATCTCTGATCGCTTTTTTTGTACCTTCGATTTCTGCTTTTTTGACCTCGTGATACGGCTTCCGCACGTCTTTGCGGATCGCTTCGATGATTTCCTCTTCATGTGCGATGACGGAATCCAAAAAGCGCTGAAGCTTTTCTTTGCGCTGTTCCGCTGTTGAAGCGCGCAGCACTTTTTGCTGTTTTTTCTGAAGCTGGAAGACGCGCTGAATGTCGTCTTTTACTTGCTGTTCCATTGTAAAATCCCCCTCATTTGCTTTCTGCTTATCTCGGAACTATTATAAAGTGGTATCTTTTCTATAAGAAAGACAACGGAGAATCATCTATACGTTACCGTACATATATCGAACATCTGTCTAAGTTTGGAGGTGACTCTTTTGCCGGAATCTGCTGAGGCTCAAATCAAACAGGCGCTTCTGGATTTATTAGAAAAAAGGGATATTCGACAGATTACAATGAAAGAAATTGCTGAACACGCACAAGTGAGCCGCGGGACACTCTATCTTTATTACGAGGATAAGTTTTCCATCATTGAGGATTTGATGGGTGACATGCAGGAAGGATTGAGCGAAGCGCTCTATGAAGCGTTCAAGCATATGGATACACTTCATCTCAGCCAAAAGCGGCAAACCGTGCATCCGACATTGTCTTTTGTTCATCAGCATCAATCTTTCTTCTCAGCAATGATGGTTAGAGACAACGTACCGTATCACAATTTCCACCGATTTTTTAAAGATGTGTTTCAGCAGGATGTCATGCTGTCTCCGATTCATGTCAATTTGACGCCCATGGAGCAGGAGATTTACGGACATTACAGGGCTTTGTATACGTATGCGATTATTTTGTACTGGCTGAATGAGGATGCGTCAGCGTCTCCAGAAGCCATCAGCCACAAGGTATGGGAACTTGTTTCTCAGAAACGGTTTTATTGGCTGTTTGGACAGGCTGTTGAAGCGGAGCTGGAGGAGAACAAGCAAATTGACCGTCGTGTTGTCCGCACGAGACAGGCGCTGCAGGAGGCGTTACTGGACGTATTGGCGGAGAAAAAAGACTATGCGGCGGTGACGATTTCGGATATTGCCAGAAAAAGCAACATTCGCAGGGCGACCTTTTATGATCACTATGCCAATAAAGATGAGCTGGTACAAGCGATGATTCATCAATCGTGTGCATATATGATTGATCGGCTGACGGTGAGTGCCAGTCCGGATGAGCTTTCTTTAGCGGAAGCTGAGACGGCGCTTGCCAGCCTGCTTTCTGCGTTATCGGAGCGCTCGCCTATTGTCCGGTTTCTCAATCCTGAATGGGGAATTCCTCATGTGATACCCAGCATGTTCAAAGCGCTGGAATCTTTTTACCTGCATCAGCAGCTTGATATCCGCGCGGGAAAGAAACTCTATGCTTATTATGTTTCCGCTATGATTATCGGTTTGATGTTGTATCGGCTGGATGAGGGAAAGGCGCACGATCCGAGGGTGCTGGCCAGGGAGTTTTTGCAGTTTTTGGATGTGAAGAAGTATAAGATTGTATTGCTTTGAAAAACAAAAAAGAGAGGGGGTGAATCCCCTCTCTTATTTCGTTTCTTCCTTCCATTTCTCATCAATCAGCATCTTCCCAGGCCATGTGTACGCCATGATGCCGCCGTCTGCGGTGATGTCTTCGCCTGTGACGTATGAGCTGTCGTCCGATGCCAGGAACAGCGCCACCGTCGCCATTTCCTTCGGTTTGCCGAGTCGGCCGAGCGGCGTGATCCATTTGTTGGCTTCGCGGAATTTCTCGCCCATTTCCTGTTCCTTGGTGCCGGCCAGTTTATCAATCAGCGGGGTTTCAATCGTACCCGGCGAAATGGAATTGACCCGGATGCCGTTTCTTGCGTAATCAATTGCCATCGCTCTTGTCAGGTTGGTGATACCGCCTTTTGCGGCGTTATAGCCGGAGCGGTCAAGGTCCGCAGCCCTGCCTGACATGGAGGAGGTGTTGATGATGGAGCCTTCTTTTTCGAGCATGAGCGGAATCAGGTATTTGCTGCAAAGGAACGTGCCGCGCAGATCGACTGCGATAATGCGGTCAAACAGGTCAACGGGATATTCGTGGACTTTTCCGCCTTCCTGATCGACGCCGGCGTTGTTAAAGAGAATATCAATTGTGCCGTACGCGTCTTTGAGTTGATCAGCAAATTGTTTCACATTTTCTTCATCTGACACATCAAGATGAAAAGCCTCAGCCTGTCCTCCGTTTTGTCTGATCGCTTCGACTGTCTCTTTCATTTGATCTTCATTAATGTCGCCGACAATCACACGCGCGCCTTCATTGGCAAAAACCTCTGCCGTTGCTTGTCCAATGCCTGTCGCAGCGCCTGTGATCACAGCTGTTTTGTTTTCTAATCTTCCCATTACAAGAATCCTCCTTTTTTATTTGTCTTCCCGCTGTGTGCAGTGATAAACATGTGAAAAAAGTAATACCTGCATATGGTAAGATGAATGAGAAATTGTGGGAGGTTTTATGTGTTTTGAAGATACAGCATAAGAAGGAACTCAAATTTTATTGTCTTGTCACGATTCCGGCTGCGTTTGCTGTGCTGACTGTCATCTCTTTTTTATTGCAAGAGATTACGTTTCCGGTTACAGCTAGCGCACTTCTGAATGCTTCATGGCATAATCTATTGTTTCTGATACCGTTCTGTTTGTTTTTCTATCCGGTGCATATTTGGATGAAGCGGGAGTTTGGCCGTTGGAATGATGCAGGACAAAAGAGAGGCTGATCCTCTCTTTTTCTTATCCGATTGTCTAGAAAAAATAGTGAAAACTCACCCAACTAATGTTAAATTGACATATATATGCATCTATCGTTCTTTGATGAAAACCATATTGACAGAAGTCATCATTTGTGATAAATAGATGCTGAAAAGAGTTTACATAACATCACAAAGCATGAAAAAGGAGCGAGCGGAATGGCCAAAAAAGAGTTTAAAGCAGAGTCCAAACGACTGCTGGATATGATGATTAATTCCATTTACACCCAAAAAGAAATTTTTCTGCGCGAGTTAATTTCCAATGCGAGTGACGCGATTGACAAAATCTATTACAAAGCGCTGACGGATGATGCGCTAACCTTCGATAAAGACAATTACTACATAAAAGTTGCGGCTGACAAAGGTGCGCGAACGCTGACGATCACGGATACAGGGATCGGAATGACAAAGGACGAGCTTGAACAGCACCTCGGTACGATCGCGAAAAGCGGCTCTCTTGCGTTTAAAAAAGAAAACGAATTGAAGGACGGTCATGACATCATCGGGCAATTCGGTGTCGGATTTTATGCGGCGTTTATGGTTGCCGACATGGTGACCGTTATCAGTAAGGCGCTCGGCAGCGAAGAAGCGTATAAATGGGAGTCTGCAGGCGCGGACGGCTACACAATTGAGCCGTGTGAAAAGGATTCTGTCGGCACAGACATTATTCTGAAGATCAAAGAGAACACGGAAGATGAGAGCTATGATGAATTTTTAGAAGAATATCGTTTAAAAGCAATCATCAAAAAGTACTCCGACTTCATTCGCTACCCGATCAAAATGGATACAACAGTTAACAAGCCGAAGGAAGGCAGCGAGAATGAATTTGAAGAGGTGCAGGAAGAACAGACGGTCAACAGCATGGTGCCGATCTGGAGAAAAAACAAGAGCGAGCTGACAGATGAGGACTATGAAACGTTCTATTCTGAAAAGCATTACGGATTTGATAAACCGCTCACTCACGTCCATATTAGTGTGGATGGTGCCGTTCGTTACAACGCGATTCTATTTATTCCTGAAAACATGCCGTTTGACTATTACTCTAAGGAATATGAGAAAGGCTTGGAGCTGTATTCCAACGGCGTGCTGATTATGAACAAATGCGCGGATCTGCTGCCGGACCACTTCAGCTTTGTAAAGGGTATGGTCGATTCTGAGGATCTGTCGCTGAACATTTCCAGAGAAATGCTGCAGCATGACCGCCAGCTGAAGCTGATTGCGAAAAACATCAGCAAAAAGATCAAAAGCGAGCTGCAGAGCCTGCTGAAAAAAGACAGAGAAAAATATGAGACCTTCTACAAATCATTCGGCAGACAGCTGAAGTTCGGCGTGTACAATGATTTTGGCGCGAATAAAGATCAATTGAAGGATCTCTTATTATTCTACTCTTCCAAAGAGAAAAAACTGGTCAGCCTAGACGAGTATGTATCCAGAATGCCTGAAGAGCAGAAATATATTTACTACGCGACCGGTGATTCATACGACCGCATTGAAAAACTGCCGCAAACGGAAATGGTAGCGGACAAAGGCTATGAAATTCTTTACTTTACAGAGGATATTGATGAATTTGCGATCAAAATGCTCGCTTCATATCAAGAAAAAGAGTTCAAATCTGTATCAAGCGGCGATCTTGGCATCGATTCAGAAGAGGATCAAAAGCAGTCTGAAGAAGAGGAAAGCAAGTACAAGGATCTGTTTGAGGAAATGAAAAATATTCTGTCCGGCAAAGTGAAAAACGTCAGAGTATCCAAACGCCTCAAATCTCATCCGGTCTGCCTTGCAGCTGACGGTGAAGTGACAATCGAGATGGAAAAAATCTTAAATGCGATGCCGGACAGCCAAAATGTAAAGGCGGACAAAGTGCTGGAAATCAACCCGAATCACGAGGTATTCAACACGCTGCAGAACGCTTTCGAACAAGATAAAGAGAAACTAAGCCTGTACACATATCTCCTGTACAATCAGGCGCTTCTGATCGAAGGTCTGCCAATTCAGGACCCTGTGGAATTTACGAACAATATGTGCAAAGTAATGGTGTAAGAATAAAAAAGGAATCGTCCAAATGAGACGATTCCTTTTTTTATTTATGACGTCCGTTCATTGAGCACACGGCTTTGTCTGTTGTTCTTTCTTTTAAAACGTTGTTTCAAGCTTGCTTCAATTTCTTCCAAGCTTTTCCCTTTGGTTTCAGGAACCATGTAAAGGGCGAAGAAAAATGAGAGAAGACAAATGACTGAGAAAATCATAAAGACCCATGCGATGCCCATCACGCTGAGCATGAGCGGGAAGACGAGCGACACGATCAGGTTGGCCGCCGATAGCACCAAAGTGGTGAACCCTGTCGCTGCTCCGCGCGCTTTGGACGGGAAGAGCTCAGGCATGAGCACCCAAACCACCGGCCCCCATGTCGCCTGGTAGAATACGATATAAACTCCGAGAAATACGACGGTGAGCCAAGCTGTTGATGTAGAGAGCCCCAGCATCAGGAGCACACCCGATAGTGCGGCCAAGCTCAGCGTAATGCCGACACTTCCCCAGATCAGAAGCTTTTTGCGGCCGACACGGTCAATTAAGATCATGGCGGTGATACACATGATGACGTTGAGGACACCGATTCCCATTGTGCCGAGTGCAGAAGCTGACGTACCAAGGCCAGCCTTTGTAAAAATGGTTGGCGCATAGTATATCACCGTGTTAATGCCGACAGCCTGCTGGAATATAGCAAGACCGACCCCAATCAAAAGCATGGGACGAATCCATTTGGCTTTTAACACGCCGAGTGTTGTTTCTTTTTTCTCAGCTTCCCCTTGCTTCATCTCCGCCAATTCTATTTCAATATCTTTTGGATCATGAGTGATTTTCATGATTCGTTTCGCTTCATCTTCACGTCCGCGCTTCACGAGCCATCTTGGCGATTCCGGCATAAACGCGATCCCAATTAATAAAAGCACGGCAGGAACCGCAGCCAGCCCCACCATCCAGCGCCACGCTTCAAACGGTGTGAATAGAAAGTTAACGATATATGCAAGTAAAATACCGGTGACAATCATTAGATTGTTCATCGTGCCGAGTGTTCCGCGGATTTTTGTCGGCGCCATTTCTGAAAGGTAGACAGGCACCAGCGCCGTTGAACCGCCTACGGCTAAACCGAGAATGACCCGAGACATTATTAGCATGGTGACGGTTTGAGAAAACGCACAAGCGAGCGCCCCAATGATAAAAATGATGGAAAGGACAAATACGACTTTTCTCCTGCCCCAGCGATCGGAGCACGTCCCGCTGAATGCGGAACCAAAAATCGCGCCGAGTAGCAGCATGCTGACAACCAATCCTTCTGTCAGTGTTGTTAAAGGGATATCATTGTTGATAAATAGCAGCGCGCCCGAGATGACGCCCGTATCGTAACCGTAAAGCAGCCCCCCTAAAGCGCCGAAAAAGTAGATCAAATATTTCCTTATATTTGTCTTCACAAATGTTCCTCCTCAGTCTTTGAGCCAATGAGTATGTACTATATTTAACAAAGTTAATAGAGTAGTACCCTTTTCCTAATCGATTTGAAACATTTGTTTGAAAAAATATTGATTTCATAAAAGGAAATTCAAAGCCAAAACGAGGGATATTGGCGGTTTTTACGCAAGTTATTGATCACGATAGCGAGGATCACAATGATGGCAGATCCAATGAAAACGGGAAACAGTAATTACAGCACTTCATGGACGGGAGAAAAAACATATTAAAAAACCTTACTCGCCCGGAGTAAGATTTTAATTAGGACATTTTTATTCTTCTCCCTCGTTGACGAAAACCAAGGCGGAGAATCCTTTTTTCTTATCAAACTGCAATTCAACGACGGTAACGTCTGGATTGAAATTATGGTACTCCTCTAAGAACTGAATAATGCCTTCTGAAATGTCATCCGACTCAAGCTGCTTGTGATGCAGGCCATATTTGGCTTCAGCGAAAAATCCTGTACGCTTGTTGTAAGACAGCTCTTTTACTTCAACGTCTTCAGGGTAAATCTCTTCTTCATTAGAAATATACACACAAATCCCGTCTACAATTTCTTGCTCGTTTAATACCAATCTCATTACCTAAAAGCTCCTTCTGTATGTCTTCGGTGTTTTAAATGCGCGAATGATTGCAATGACTATGATTAATATAATGATCAAAGCGATGACATCAACGATCCAGGCAATAGGCGAAGCGCCATAAGAAACATAGCCTGGGCCCCCGACTGGATGATAAGTGTAACCCCAAGGGTGCATCATGCTGATCATAAACATGCTCGTTGTGAATCCGCTATAATAGCCAAACCATCCTGATGGCGAGAATCCTGCATTGTAATAATGATTCACTGAAACATAACGTCCGCCAACATAAGCTTTAGATGTTTTTCCGCTGTATGTCTTTCCGCTTACTTTTGATGTTGCGCCGGAAAACGTGCCTGACGATGTTTTAGAGCTTGATGAGCTTGTCTTATCGGAAGATTTCTTTTTCAGCGAAATCGATGATGATGAATCATCAGACGTTTTGGAGTTTTTGCTTGAAGAGCTTGATCCTGAACTGTAGCTTGATTTCGGGCTGGATTTATAGCTTCCGCTGTATGACGAGCTTGAACTTCGGCTGCTGTGACTGGATGATGAGCGGCCACTAAAACTTTTTGCATGAGAAATGGTTGATGGCAGCAGTACACCTAAAGCAACGGTTACTGCAACTAAGGCTTTTACATATTTCAGTTTCATTCTGTTTCCTCCATAGGCCGCAACGGCCCGTTATTTCTGGTTTGAATCATCAGCAAAAGTGAAAGAGGGGCCAGATAGATGAGCTTATTCTAGCGTCATATCAATCTTTCATATCGTATTTAGCTTTTTCAATCACTTTCTTTCTGAGATAAACTCCCTTTATTTTATCGGATTCATGGCTCTTTTTGTAAGTTTTACATCAAAATCAAACCAATTTATGGGCAAATAAAAACAGCCTTCCCAATAGAGAAGGCTGTTTTTTTCTTATGCGAACAGTTGATCAATAAATGAAATATCCTCTTGAGAAAGCGTCACGTCAGCTGTTTTGATGTTATCAAGCAGCTGATCGGCACGTTTTGCGCCAGGAATTAAAATATCGATTTCCGGTCTTGCCAAATACCAAGCCAATACGATGTGAGGGATGTCCACGTTGTGCTTTTCAGCAATTGGCGCAAGCTTGTTGACCTTTCTGATGTTTTCTTTGAAACGCTCGCCCTTGAAGTGTTCCTGTTCGTTTCGCAGGTCTCCTTCAGGGAACGTTGTATCTTCTGTATACTTTCCTGCCAATAATCCAGACACGAGCGGGAAGTAAGGAATAAATGAAATATTATGCTCCTTCGTATACGGGAAGAATGTGTTTTCCGCTTCACGGTTTAACAGGTTGTATTCGCCTTGCAATACATCTACTAATCCGTCTCTGTTTGCTTCTTTCAATTGCTCTAAAGAGAAATTGGAGACACCGATGGAGCGGATTTTTCCGGCTTGCTTCATTTCATTCAGTGCGTTAACCGCTTCATCCTTCGGCGTATGTTCATCCGGGAAGTGAATGTAGAACAGATCGATATAGTCAGTTTTCAAACGCTTCAGGCTTTCATCAACCGATTTTTTAAGAAATGCTGGTGAATTATCAAAGACAAAGTCATTTCCTTCTTTTCGGTGTGCGGCTTTCGTGGCGATGACGACATCTTCGCGGTTGAATTCGCGCAGCACCTCACCAATTAATTCTTCGGAACGGCCGATCCCATAAATGTAAGCGGTATCTAACATGGTCACGCCATTGCGAATGGCCTCGCGAACCAATTCTTTTCCGGTTTCTTCATTCAGATTCGGGTAGAGGTTATGTCCTCCTACAGCATTTGTTCCTAATCCGATAGGGAATACCTGCAGGTCTGATTTTCCGAGCGTTGCTTTTTTCATGATCTACCTCCTGGAATAAAATTGATGAAAGACTCTCAATACTATTGTAAACGTTAAGCCAGATGAATGCCGATTTGGTGCTCATGGCAGTACTGCGTGTACTCGTCATCTAACGGCTGAGATGTCACAATACAATGCAGTCTGTCAAAGGGCGCATAGGTCAGCAGCGTTGATTTTCCGAATTTAGAATGATCGGCCAATAAATACACTTCTTTCGCTTTTTCAGAAATCCTCTTTTTAATGTCGTACTCGAGCAGATCCGAATTGGTCAATCCATGTGTCAGTGTTGTTCCGGTTGCGGACATAAAGGCTTTGTTGATATTGTACTTCTCCAAGGTACCGGGATCATCCATGCCGACAAAGGAGCGTGTTTTTCTTTTATAGTTGTTTCCGATGATGATTAAGTTGATATGTTTCAAAGCCGCCGCCGCATTGATAATGTCCAAACTGTTGGTTAAAATGGTGACATTTTTGTTCGGATCAAGCGTATCGAGAATCGATTTGGTCGTTGTCCCTGAATCAATGAAGATTAAGTCATGGTCTTCAATAAACCGGGAAGCATAATGGGCAATTTTTGTTTTCTCATCTTGGTGCTGGATGGTGCGATTCTCAAAAGGAACCAATGCGGTTTTCTCAATTGATGTTACGCCGCCGTATACTTTTTCGATCGCACCCTTTTCCGTTAGCTTGTTGATATCGCGTCTGACTGTGTTTTTCGAGACATTGAAAACCTGGCACAGCTCATCTAAGGAAACAGTGCCATGCGATAAAATGTACTCCTCCATTTCCTGTATCCGCATCAGTTTCATACAAAAAACTCCTTCTTGAATCTTAAAGTAATGTAAATATATAATAAAAATCAAAAGTTAATCAATAGTTGCTTAAAAAATGATAACATTGGTATAAATTTTTTTCAAGATTCACCGAACTTGCAGGCGGTCTCTTCCATTGCTGAAAGATTAGTATAATAAAAATAATGAGAAAATTTAGTGTTTATGATTGACTTATGGGTATTATACGATTAGAATATAACCAAGAAATGACCAAGAAGTAACCTGACATGTGTGATTTCAGTGATGAAATGGTTGCTTGCATGCATAACACATGTATCTAACCATTGATTTTTTTTGGTTTTTTTGAAAGCGTTTAATTCTTATCATATGAATCTATCCTGAACCATCCATACAAGTGTATGTGTTTACTAATGAAGGAGGCAATAAGAATGTCAGAAATCAGAAAATTAAAAAACTATATCAACGGTGAATGGGTTGAAAGCAAAACAGATCAATATGAAGACGTTATCAATCCGGCGACGAAAGAAGTGCTGTGCCAAGTGCCGATTTCTACAAAAGAAGACATTGATTACGCGGCTCAAACAGCGGCTGAGGCATTTAAAACATGGTCGAAAGTGGCGGTTCCGCGCCGTGCGAGAATTCTATTTAACTTCCAGCAGCTGCTGTCTCAGCATAAAGAAGAACTTGCTCATCTAATCACCATCGAAAACGGCAAAAACACAAAAGAAGCTCTGGGAGAAGTGGGACGAGGGATTGAAAACGTTGAGTTCGCGGCAGGCGCGCCTTCTCTGATGATGGGAGACTCACTTGCATCTATTGCGACGGATGTTGAAGCGGCCAACTATCGCTACCCAATTGGAGTTGTCGGCGGAATCGCACCATTTAACTTCCCGATGATGGTTCCTTGCTGGATGTTCCCAATGGCCATTGCACTCGGCAACACATTTATTTTAAAACCGTCTGAGCGTACGCCGCTGTTAACGGAGAAATTGGTTGAGCTCTTCGAAAAAGCGGGTCTTCCTAAAGGTGTTTTCAACGTCGTATATGGTGCACATGATGTGGTAAACGGCATTCTGGAGCATCCTGAAATTAAAGCGATTTCATTTGTTGGCTCTAAGCCTGTTGGCGAATACGTCTACAAAAAAGGCAGCGAAAACTTAAAACGTGTTCAATCTCTGACAGGCGCGAAAAACCACACGATTGTCCTGAATGATGCGAATCTCGAAGACACGGTCACAAACATCATCGGAGCAGCCTTCGGTTCAGCTGGAGAACGCTGCATGGCTTGTGCGGTTGTGACAGTTGAAGAAGGTATCGCTGATGAATTCATGGCGAAGCTGCAGGAAAAAGTGGCTGAGATTAAAATCGGAAACGGCCTTGATGACGGCGTGTTCTTAGGACCGGTCATTCGCGAGGACAACAAGAAACGCACGCTCAGCTATATTGAAAAAGGGCTGGAAGAAGGCGCGAGACTCGTTTGTGACGGACGTGAAAACGTATCTGACGACGGCTACTTTGTCGGCCCGACAATCTTCGATAACGTCACGACAGAGATGACGATCTGGAAAGATGAAATTTTCGCTCCGGTCTTATCCGTCATCCGCGTGAAAAACCTGAAAGAAGCCATTGAGATTGCCAACAAGTCTGAGTTTGCAAACGGCGCCTGCTTGTTCACATCGAACTCAAATGCCATCCGCTACTTCCGTGAAAACATTGATGCGGGAATGCTCGGCATCAACCTGGGTGTGCCGGCACCGATGGCGTTCTTCCCATTCTCCGGCTGGAAGTCTTCATTCTTCGGAACGCTGCACGCGAACGGTAAGGACAGCGTTGACTTCTACACGCGTAAAAAAGTAGTGACAGCAAGATACCCGGCACCTGATTTCAACTAAACGACGAACAGCCGAACGGCGTGTCTCTGCGCTGTTCGGACTCATTCTTACCATAGAAAGAGGAGGGCTTAACCATGAGTCATTTGTTGCGTAAGCCGCAGTCGAATGAAGTATCAAAAGGCGTCAAACTTGTGCATGAAGTAACGAAATCAAACTCAGATCTTACCTATGTAGAGTTTAAAGTGTTAGAACTCGCATCCGGTTCAAACTATACAGAAGAATTGAAAAAACAAGAAATCTGCATTGTGGCAGTGACGGGAAAAATCACAGTGACGGATCATGAATCTACGTTTGAACATATCGGTACGCGTGAAAGCGTATTTGAGAGAAAACCGACAGACAGCGTCTATATCTCCAATGACCGTGCCTTTCAGATTACGGCAGAGAGTGATGCGAGAGTGGCGCTTTGCTATTCGCAATCAGAAAAGCAGCTTCCGACAAAGTTGATCAAGGCGGAAGACAACGGGATTGAACATCGCGGAAAGTTTTCGAACAAACGGACCGTTCACAACATTCTTCCGGATTCAGACCCTTCAGCTAACAGCCTTTTAGTGGTTGAGGTGTATACAGACAGCGGAAACTGGTCCAGCTACCCGCCTCATAAACACGATCAAGACAACCTGCCTGAGGAATCCTTCTTGGAAGAAACCTACTACCATGAATTAGATCCGGTCCAAGGCTTTGTATTTCAGCGCGTATACACTGACGACCGCTCCATTGACGAGACAATGACTGTAGAAAATGAAAACGTTGTCATTGTTCCTGCGGGATATCATCCGGTTGGTGTGCCGGACGGATATACTTCCTACTATTTAAATGTCATGGCAGGGCCGACGCGAAAGTGGAAGTTTCATAATGATTCGGCTCATGAGTGGATTTTAGAACGCTAACAAGTGAGGAGTGGCTGTTTACGATGAAGTATACATTCAATGAAGAGAAGGAATTTGATATTGTTGCCATCGGTCGGGCGTGTATTGACCTGAACGCGGTTGAATACAACCGCCCAATGGAAGAAACAATGACATTTTCGAAATACGTCGGCGGTTCACCTGCGAATATCGCGATTGGCAGCTCAAAGCTCGGCTTAAAAGCGGGCTTTATCGGCAAAATTCCAGATGACCAGCATGGCAGGTTCATAGAGTCCTATATGAGAAACACCGGCGTAGACACAACGCAAATGATCGTTGATAAGGAAGGGCATAAAGCCGGTCTGGCATTTACGGAGATTCTGAGTCCGGAAGAATGCAGCATCTTAATGTACCGCGATGACGTGGCGGATCTTTATCTTGAGCCATCGGAGGTAAACGAGGACTATATCGCCAATGCGAAAATGCTGCTCGTTTCCGGTACAGCGCTCGCCAAAAGCCCGTCTCGGGAAGCGGTGATAAAAGCCATTCAATATGCAAAAAAGCATCAGGTAAAAGTCGTATTCGAACTGGATTATCGTCCATACACTTGGCAGTCAGCGGATGAAACAGCGGTTTACTATTCTTTGGTCGCTGAGCAGTCCGATATCGTCATCGGAACACGGGATGAATTCGATGTTATGGAAAATCGCACAGGCGGCAGCAATGAAGAGTCTGTCAATTCTTTATTTGAGCATTCAGCCGATCTCGTCGTCATCAAGCACGGCGTAGAGGGCTCTTACGCATACAGCAAATCGGGCGAAGTCTTCCGCGCCCAAGCGTACAAAACAAACGTGCTGAAAACCTTTGGGGCCGGTGATTCGTATGCTTCGGCCTTTATCTACGGGCTTGTCAGCGGAAAAGACATTGAAACCGCATTGAAATACGGCAGCGCGTCAGCCTCCATTGTTGTCAGCAAGCACAGCTCATCGGAAGCCATGCCGACAGCGGAAGAAATCGTACAGCTTATTGAAGCACAGTCATAATTGAAAAAGATCGAGTAAAGGTGGGATCGTTTGTGGGTAAGAAAATTCGCTTAACAACAGCACAAGCACTGATTAAATTCTTAAACCAGCAGTACATCCATGTTGATGGAAAAGAAGAGCCTTTTGTTGAAGGGATTTTCACGATTTTTGGCCATGGAAATGTATTAGGGATTGGGCAGGCGCTTGAGCAGGATGCAGGCCATTTAAAAGTGTACCAAGGGAAAAATGAACAAGGAATGGCGCATGCCGCAATGGCGTACAGCAAGCAAATGCTGAGAAGAAAAATTTATGCGGTCTCAACATCTGTCGGACCGGGAGCGGCCAACTTAGTGGCGGCAGCCGGCACGGCATTAGCAAACAACATTCCTGTTCTCTTGATTCCGGCAGATACATTTGCGACAAGACAGCCAGATCCTGTACTGCAGCAAATGGAGCAAGAATACAGTGCGGCGGTTACGACAAACGATGCATTGAAACCTGTATCGAGATACTGGGATCGCGTTACACGCCCTGAGCAGCTGATGAGCAGCTTGCTTCGCGCTTTTGAAGTCATGACTGATCCGGCCAAAGCAGGCCCGGCAACCATTTGCATTTCTCAGGATGTCGAAGGTG
Organism: Bacillus sp. LBG-1-113; assembly: GCF_020708615.1. NCBI lineage: Bacteria > Bacillati > Bacillota > Bacilli > Caryophanales > Bacillaceae > Bacillus > Bacillus sp. LBG-1-113. The sequence goes on from NZ_JAJFDG010000003.1 coordinate 130,926, forward strand.
AAGCGTACGATTTCGATGAGAGTTTCTTCGTCAAACGGGTTCACTATATTGATCGTATGCAGCCGAGCGAGCGCGAGCTTCAAGGTGCGGCGGAGCTGATTAAAGCCAGTAAAAATCCTGTGATCCTCGTCGGCGGAGGCGCAAAATACTCCGGTGCGCGCGATGAATTGGTTGCCATTTCTGAAGCATATGACATTCCGTTAGTTGAAACGCAGGCAGGAAAATCGACAGTTGAAGCTGATTTTCCGAACAACCTCGGCGGAATGGGCATCACAGGTACACTTGCGGCAAATAAAGCGGCCCGCCAAGCTGATTTGATTATCGGTATCGGCACAAGATATACGGATTTTGCGACATCCTCTAAGACCGCTTTTGATTTTGATAAAGCGAAGTTTCTGAACATTAATGTCAGCCGAATGCAGGCGTATAAACTCGATGCGTTCCAAGTGGTAGCGGATGCGAAAGTGACGCTTGGCAAACTGCAAGGCTTGCTTGAAGGCTATAAGAGTGAATTCGGTTCAACAATCAAGGAGCTGAAGGACGAATGGCTCGCTGAACGTGAACGCCTCAGCAAAGTGACGTTTAAACGGGAAGCATTTGATCCGGAAATCAAACATCATTTCTCTCAAGAGGTTCTAAATGAATATGCTGACGCGTTGAATACGGAGCTTCCGCAAACAACGGCATTGCTGACGATCAACGAGACGATTCCTGAAGACAGCGTCATTATCTGTTCGGCAGGCTCACTCCCAGGAGATTTGCAGCGTCTGTGGCATTCTAATGTTCCGAATACGTATCACCTGGAGTACGGATACTCCTGCATGGGCTATGAAGTGTCCGGGACACTGGGGCTTAAATTAGCCCACCCTGATAGAGAAGTGTATTCCATTGTCGGGGACGGCAGCTTCCTGATGCTTCACTCCGAGCTGATTACGGCGATTCAGTATAACAAGAAAATCAATGTACTGCTTTTTGACAACTCTGGTTTTGGATGTATCAACAACCTGCAAATGGACCACGGAAGCGGCAGCTACTACTGTGAGTTCCGCACAGATGACAATCGAATCTTGAATGTCGATTACGCGAAAGTCGCTGAGGGTTACGGTGCGAAAACGTACCGTGCTAACACAGTGGAAGAGTTAAAAGCGGCGTTAGAGGATGCGAAGAAACAAGACGTATCAACGTTGATTGAAATGAAAGTGCTGCCAAAAACAATGACGGACGGCTATGACAGCTGGTGGCATGTCGGAGTGGCTGAAGTATCTGAACAAGAAAGCGTTCAAAAAGCATACGAAGCAAAAGAGAAAATGCTCGAATCTGCTAAGCAGTATTAGAGGGGAGGCAACATGATGGGCAAACATGAAATCCTGTGGGGGATCGCTCCCATTGGGTGGCGGAATGATGATATGCCTGAAATTGGAGCGGGAAATACACTTCAGCATTTGTTAAGTGATATTGTCGTCGCACGTTTTCAAGGGACGGAAGTCGGGGGCTTTTTCCCCGAGCCTGCCATCCTCAACAAAGAGCTTAAGCTTCGCAATTTGCGCATTGCCGGAAAATGGTTCAGCAGCTTCATTTTGCGTGACGGACTCGGTGAAGCCGCGAAGGCTTTTACCCTGCATTGTGAGTATTTGCAGCAAGTGAATGCGGATGTCGCAGTTGTCTCTGAACAAACCTACAGCGTGCAAAGCCTTGAGAAAAACGTGTTTACAGAGAAGCCGCATTTTACTGATGAGGAATGGCAACGGCTTTGTGAAGGATTAAATCATCTTGGGAAAATTGCCGCTCAGCATGGCTTAAAGCTGGTATATCACCACCACCTCGGTACCGGTATCCAAACAGCGGAAGAAGTGGACCGCCTGATGGAGGGAACAGACCCTGCACATGTGCATCTCCTCTATGATACAGGCCATTCATATATTTCTGACGGCAATTACATGGGCATGCTGGAAAAGCATATTGATCGCATTAAACACGTGCATTTTAAGGACGCCCGTCTGAATGTCATGGAACAATGCAAAATCGAAGGGAAATCGTTTCAGCAATCGTTTTTACAAGGCATGTTTACGGTTCCCGGTGACGGATGCATTGATTTTAAAGAAGTGTATCAGCTGCTGTTAAAGCACAATTATTCCGGGTGGATTGTTGTTGAGGCTGAACAGAATCCCGATATCGCAAACCCGCTGGAGTACGCATTGATCGCCAGAAACTACATTGATAAGCAATTGTTAGGTGTGGCGAAATAACTAGAGGGGGAGTGAATATATGGGCAATACCATTGCAGATTCGGCCCTCAATAAACGGACCATCGCGGCAGCATTGGCCAACTATATTGATGCCGGTTCGATTGTGGCTGGATCTGCTGGTTTATCGTTATGGGTCAGTTACCTGAAACTGTCAGATACTCAAATCGGTCTGCTCGGCGCGTTGAGTGCAAACGCCATTTCTGCCGCTGTCGGCGCTTTGCTCGGCGGATTTCTGGCGGATAGAGTTGGGCGGAAAGCTGTTTACACCAACAGCATGCTCGTTTACGCGCTGGGGATTTGTTTAGTCCTGTTTGGAGTCAATTTCCCCATGTTGTTAAGCGGTTACATGATTATCGGGCTATCGGTTGGCGCTGATATCACCGCATCGTGGACCATTATCGCGGAAAACGCGCCTAAGAAAAACCGGGCCCGCCATTGCGGAGTCGCACAGGTCGCTTGGGCAGCGGGGGCAGTCGTTGTGCTGCTTCTCTCCGTATTGGTCGGTGACTTAGGTCTCTTGGGAAATAAAATCGTGTTTGCCCACCTGCTGGTTATTGCGCTGATTACGTACGTCCTCAGAATCAGACTTCCTGAGTCAGATGCATGGCAGCAGAAAAATCAGCCCGCAGACACACAAACAGAGAAGCCGGCTGTATTAAACAAAACATCGTATTTTGATTTGCTCAAGCCTATGTATCTAAAAAGCATCCTGTTTTTGATGGGTGTGTACCTGGTTTGGAATTTAGCCGCCGGGGTGATGGGCTTTTTTATGCCATACATTTACCAGCAGGTCGGCGGGGTATCTGCCAATATGGCAAATCTTTTGCAAATGGGACTGTTTATCTTTACCGGACTGGGGGTCGCCTTGATCTTCATGCCTTTTGCAGATCAATATAGAAAACGTGTTTTTGGAATCGCAGCTTTTATGGCAGTGATCGGCTGGTCACTGTTTCTGCTGCCGGTTGAAGGCCTGCCGGTTCTGCTCCTGTTTATTGTCGTGATCGGCATCAATAACGGAGCCGGACAGCAAGCGAACTATCAGTTATGGGCCAGTGAAATCTTTCCTACGCAATATCGTGCTTCTGCACAAGGACTGATGTTTTTCCTCGTCCGTATTTCAATAGGGATTTGGAGTCTGTTTGTCCCAATGATTATGACCAATTTCGGCATTGGAACGATGGCTGCAATTCTCCTCGGATGTGTGACGGCCAGTATGATCATCGGGCTTCTCTTCGCGCCGAATACGTCTGGCAAGTCACTTGAACAAATTCAAGAGGAACTCTACGGATCGCCTTACAATCACGTAAAGCAAGGCAAAGAAAGCAAAATGATGTAACCAACAGAAGGAGTGGCTGTCAATGAGTTTACGTATTGGTGTTATTGGAACTGGAGCAATCGGAAAAGAACACATTAACCGCATCACAAACAAACTGTCCGGCGCAGAAATTGTGGCTGTAACAGATGTGAATCAAGAAGCCGCACAGAACGTCGTCGAGCACTACCAATTAAATGCAGCAGTATATCCTGATGATGACAGCCTTCTGGCAGCTGAAAATGTAGATGCTGTCCTAGTGACAAGCTGGGGGCCTGCGCATGAATCGAGTGTTTTGAAAGCCATTAAAGCCCAGAAATATGTATTCTGTGAAAAACCGCTTGCGACAACTGCTGATGGATGTATGCGCATCGTCGAAGAAGAAATGAAAGTGGGGAAACGCCTCGTTCAAGTCGGCTTTATGCGCCGTTATGACAGCGGTTACGTACAGCTGAAGGAAGCGCTCGACAACAATGTGATCGGCGAGCCGCTGATGATTCACTGCGCGCACCGCAACCCGACTGTAGCTGAAAATTATACGACTGATATGGCAGTTGTTGATACGCTCGTTCATGAAATTGATGTGCTGCACTGGCTCGTCAATGATGACTACGAGTCCGTTCAAGTCATCTATCCGAAAAAATCGAAAAACGCCCTGCCGCACTTAAAAGATCCGCAAATCGTAGTCATTGAAACAAAAGGCGGTATCGTCATTAATGCTGAAATCTTTGTGAACTGTAAATACGGCTATGACATTCAATGTGAGATTGTTGGAGAAGACGGCATCATCAAGCTTCCTGAACCATCAAGCATCAGCATGAGAAAAGAAGGGAAATTCAGCACAAACATTCTGATGGATTGGCAGAGACGCTTTGTGGATGCGTACGATGTGGAAATCCAAGACTTCATTGATTCGATCCAGAAAAAAGGCGAAGTCAGCGGACCGACGGCATGGGACGGCTATATTGCTGCCGTTACAACTGACGCGTGTGTAAAAGCCCAGGAATCTGGACAAAAAGAAAAGGTTGATTTGAAGGAAAAACCGGAATTCTATTTATCATTTACAACAGTAGAAAACTAAAAAAAGAGGAATGATAATATGAAATTAGCATTAGATCCATCAATGTATCGAGATGATTTAACGTTGGAGGAAATGGTCTATAAAACGGCGGAGCTTGGCTATGAATATATTGAACTGTCGCCGCGTGAGGATTTTTGCCCTTTCTATAAATATCCGAAAGTCGATTCAGCAAAAATCAAACAATTAAAGCGGCTTTTAAGGGATACAGGTGTTAAGCTTTCATCACTCCTTCCGCTTTACCACTGGGCGGGTCCTGAAGAAGACCGCCGCCAGGCTGCGGTACGCAACTGGAAAAGAGCGATCGAAATTGCGGTTGAGCTTGAAGTGGATTTGATGAACAGTGAATTCAGCGGTTCAAAATATGATCCTTTAACAAGTGAAGAAAAATTCATCAAATCCATGGATGAGCTTCTGCCCGTCTTTGAAAAAGAGGGCATTAAACTCAATCTTCAAGCCCATCCATACGATTTTATCGAAACGCACAAAGGTGCGATGGATATGATCCGCGCGCTTGACAAGGATTGGATCAATCTTGTCTACTCGACTGCCCATACGTTCTTCTATGATGACGGCAAAGGCGACATTGAGACCATGTTTGACGAAGCCGGCGACCGCCTCACACATGTTTTATTTGCGGATACCTTTAATCATAAGGCAGCTCATGGCCTCCGCTACATCGTCAATCCGCCTGACGCGAAAGTAACGGTTCATCAGCATTTGGACATTGGTCAGGGTGAGGTTGATTTTGAGACGATTTTCAGAAAGCTGAGAGAGATGAAGTTCGACGGAATTGCGACGAATGCCGTTTTTGCTTGGGTCGATGAAAGAGCGGATGAATCAAGCCGATTTATGCTTAAAAAAATGAAAGAAGAATTAGGTCTGGCATAAGCTGAGCATGGAGTTCGGCGGGATATGGCGAACAGCCTTCCTGCCGAACTCCCTTCATATCTAAAATTGCAGATGGAGGAGTCTGGCATGAAACTTTGTTTTAACGAAGCAACAACATTGGAAAACTCAAATCTTAAACAGGATGTAGAGCTATGTGAAAAGCATGGCTATGATTATATTGAAATCCGCACAATGGATAAGCTGCCGGAGTACTTAAAAGACCATTCATTGGCCGATCTTGCGGAATACTTTCAAACCCATCACATCAAACCGCTGGCCTTAAACGCACTCGTGTTCTTCAACAACCGTGATGAAAAAGGCCACAATGAGATCATCGCTGAATTTAAAGACATGATGGAAACCTGCAAAACCCTCGGTGTGAAATATGTCGTAGCCGTACCGCTTGTGACTGAGCAGAAGATTGTAAAAGAAGAAATCAAAAAGAGCAGTGTAGAGGTACTGACTGAGCTTTCAGATATCGCAGAGCCGTATGGCGTAAAAATTGCGCTTGAATTTGTCGGCCACCCGCAATGTACAGTCAATACGTTTGAACAAGCGTACGACATCGTAAACACTGTCGAGCGTGACAATGTCGGGCTTGTCCTTGACAGTTTCCACTTCCACGCCATGGGTTCTAATATCGAAAGCTTAAAGCAAGCGGACGGAAAGAAAATTTTCATCTACCATATCGATGATACAGAAGATTTTCCAATCGGGTTTTTAACAGATGAGGATCGTGTATGGCCGGGCCACGGGGCGATTGACTTAGATGCCCACTTATCGGCTCTGAAGGAAATCGGCTTCTCTGATGTTGTATCGGTTGAGCTCTTCCGGCCTGAATACTATAAGCTGAGTGCTGAGGAAGCCATTCAAACAGCGAAAAAAACAACGGTTGATGTCGTATCAAAATACTTCAACATGTAATGGATAAAGGAGGGGTGGACATGGCTTTTGTATCGATGAAAGAGCTTCTTGAAGATGCAAAGCGGGAGCAATACGCGATCGGCCAGTTTAATATCAACGGTTTGCAGTGGACGAAGGCGATTTTACAGGCGGCAGAGGAAGAACAGTCACCTGTAATCGCGGCGGCATCGGATCGGTTAATCGACTACTTAGGTGGATTTAAAACCGTAGCCGCGATGGTCAATGCGCTGATTGAAGAATTATCAATCACCGTTCCCGTTGTGCTTCACCTTGATCATGGAAGCAGTGTGGAGCGCTGCAAACAAGCGATTGACGCGGGATTTAGCTCAGTGATGATTGACGGGTCACATTCGCTGATAAACGAAAATATTGCGATGACGAAAGAGGTTGCGAATTATGCCCGCCTTCACGGTGTCTCAGTGGAAGCCGAAGTCGGAACAGTGGGCGGCATGGAAGACGGACTTGTGGGCGGCGTGAAATATGCTGACCTTCATGAATGTGAACGTCTCGTTAAAGAAACAAATATTGATGCGCTGGCAGCTGCGCTTGGATCAGTCCACGGAAAGTATCAAGGAGAGCCTAAGCTGGGGTTCAAGGAGATGGAGGAGATCTCTAAGACCACGAACATTCCGCTAGTTCTACACGGGGCGTCGGGGATACCTGCTGACCAAATTGCAAGAACCATTCAGCTCGGCCATGCGAAAATTAACATCAATACGGAATGTATGATGGCGTGGACAGAAGAAACACGCGTTATGTTTCAAGAGAACCAGGATTTATATGAACCCCGCGCTTATATGACGCCTGGCATCGAAGCCGTAAAAGAAACGGTAAAAAGCAAAATGAAAGAGTTTGGCTCAGCGGGAAAAGCAGCGAGACAGCAGGTAAGCTGAAGAAAAAGCACTCACAACGAGGTGAGTGCTTTTATATATGGGCTTTATTTCTGATTCTCTTTTTCACGCTTTACCAGCATATCAGCAATCAAATCAACCTGTTTGCTGACGGAAATCGGGTCGTACGGATAGAAGGTGTCAAAATCATTCATAAACACACGGTTATGTTTCACAGCGTCTAGGTTTTTCCAAATGGAGGATTCCTTCAGCTTGTCGAGTGTTTTGCTTTCGCCTTTCGGATTGTAGTCCGTAATGAACATATAATCTGCGGCATACTCGGGAATGACCTCTTGAGAGAGCTGTTTCATCTCGCCTTTTTTGATGACATCTTGTTCAATTTTTTCAGGCGCTTTTAACCCAAGCGCGTTGTATACAGCTTGGCCGCCGCGTCCGCCATTGTCATTGAAGACCCAGAATTTGCCTTTGTCTGTGTTTTCATAAATGCCGAAGGTCGCATCTTGGTCGATGACGCCGGCAATTTTCTTTTTGGCTGCTTCCGCTTTTTTGTTAAAGTCAGCCATAAATGCTTTTGCTTTATCCTTGGCGCCCGCAATATCTCCGAACATTGCAACGGTATCTTCGACGTTTTTCGCGGTGTTATAAGGAACGACAACGGTTGGAGCGATTTTCTTTAATTTATCGACATTCTCTTCATTCATGACAACAATTAAGTCAGGCTGAAGCTCCATGACTTTCTCAACGCTGATCGGATCACCGACATCCTTTACATCTTTGAGCTTTGATTTTAAAAATGGATTATCAAATGACCATGAGCCCGAGCCGACCACATTTGCCCCGACAGACAGCAATTCCCCAGCATAAAAATCAGTGACGATGCGTTTTGGATGTGCAGGAATGTTGACATTCCCTTTTGTTGATTTGTATGTTCTCATTTCTGTCTTTTCGGAAGCTGAATCATCTGGGCTTCCTTTCGAAGCTGTGCCGCTGCAAGCACTGACAAATACGAGAAGCAGCACCAGCATGCCCACGAGCAATGTGTTCTTTTTCATCAAGAACCCCCCAATATGTATTTTGATCCATTAGTAATGATTATCATTATCAATTAATAATATAGCAAGAAACCTGTGCCCCGTCTATCACTATTTTAAAAGGAGAAAGTTTTTGTTATACAAGTGACGCGGTATTCTTAATCGATTATTATAGGTAAATAGGAGGAGGTAAATATGGAAATCACAAAAAGAGGTGCCGTATGGGAATGGCTTCATAGCTGGTGGATGCTGTTTATTTTTATGCCTTTTGCCATTACCAGTTTTTTTGCCTTTTTATTTATTGGCATCAAGGTTAGAAATAAAAAGTGGATCATGTACGGAATCATTTATTTTTTCGTATTTGCGTTTGCTTTCGTGCTGCCTGATCCGCCCGGATTGCTTATTGTGCTCCCGTTGTGGGCTGTGGCGATTATTCACGGTTTTAAAGTGCGCCCGCTGTATCTGATTCAGCTGGATGTCTACAAAGACAATGTGGAGGCACGGACCTTTGCTGAGGCAAGAAGTGAAGCCGAGAGCAGGTTTCATGCGCCGAAACAGTCTATTCAGGATATACATATTCGCAAAGAGCAGTAAGAAGCGGGTCTTTTATGAAAGCCCGCTTTCTCTTGTTGCGCAGAACCGATGAAAGCATTATGATGGGGGCATCAAAAAATGATGGCTCTGAAACGGCCGGATCCTTTTGGAGGATGGATTGCATGAATAAAATCATGATTGTGGAAGATAGCGAAGACATTCGGTCATTATTGCAAAATTATTTGGAGAAGTACGGTTATGATACGGTGGTTACCACTGATTTCACATCCGTTTTAGATGTGTTCTTGCGGGAAAAGCCTGACGTGGTCCTGCTTGATATCAATTTACCGGCGTATGACGGATATTATTGGTGCCGGCAGATCCGCCAGCATTCCACCAGCCCGATCATTTTCATTTCTGCCCGAAGCGGAGAGATGGATCAAGTGATGGCGATTGAAAACGGCGGAGACGATTATATTGAAAAGCCGTTTTCTTATGATATTGTGCTGGCGAAAATCAAAAGCCAGATTCGCAGGGCGTACGGAGAATATGCGGTGAAGCAGGGAGAAAGAATCGTGGAATTCGAAGGTGTACAGCTGTATGTTGAGCGGTTTGAATTGCGTTATCAAGACGAAAAAAGCGAGCTGTCCAAGAAAGAAAGCAAGCTTCTTGAGGTGCTGCTGGAACGGGGAGAAAAGGTAACGGGGCGAGACCGGTTAATGGAAAAAACGTGGGACACTGATCTGTTTGTCGACGACAATACCCTGAATGTATATATCACCCGTTTGCGCAAAAAGCTGCGTGACCTTAAGGTGCCCATTTCAATTGAATCTGTCCGCGGTGAAGGATATCAGTTGAGGCCGCTGTCATGAAGCTGTTTTTACGGACTCATGTACTCTTGATATTGCTTTTCCTGATTCAAGGCATTTTTGTTTTTACATACTATTGGTTTGCGGGCCAGCGTTCCCTGTCTCATTTATTCTATATACTCGGCGTGCAGCTGCTGTTGTTAGCTGGGTATTTGATCTATCGCTGGTATCAACACCGCGGCGTTTATCAGTGGCTCAGCTCTCATCAGGAGGATGCGGAAGTGCCTGATTTGGGTTCTTCTCTGTTTTGTTCTGAGCTTTATGAAAAACAAATGGAACTGAACCGCCTTCACAATCAGAAGCTTCATGAAACAGAAGCGAAGCTGGAAGCAAGAGTGACCTATATGAACCAGTGGGTGCACCAAGTGAAAACGCCGCTTTCTGTTATTAATTTAATCATTCAGGAAGAGGACGAGCCCATTTTTGGGCAAATCAAAAGAGAAATCCGGCAGATTGAATATGGGCTGGAAACATTGCTGTATTCCTCAAGGCTCGACCTGTTTGAGCGAGATTTCAAAATAGAAGCGGTTTCTTTATCTGATATTCTCCAAACTGTTATTCAGAGCTATAAACGTTTTTTTATTGAGCATCGTGTATATCCGAAAACCAATTTTCTCACTGACGATATGATTTATACAGACCCAAAATGGCTGAAATTCGCGATTGGTCAGGTCGTGACAAACGCGGTGAAATATTCTGCGGGCATGAGTGACCGGATTGAGCTGACAATTTTTCAGCGTGAGGGTAAAACCGTGTTAGAAGTAAGAGATTATGGTGTGGGGATTCCCTCGCAGGATATCAAGCGTGTGTTTGATCCCTATTACACAGGCGAAAACGGCCGGCGTTTCCAGGAGTCAACCGGCATAGGCCTTCATCTGGTGAAAGAAATCACAGAAAAACTGAATCATGAAGTAGAGATCAGCTCTGCTCCGGGAAAAGGCACAGCGGTACAATTTTTGTTTCTTACAAAAGTGTAAGGAGGCATTAAGAAAACCGCATAGCGCACGGGACATCCCTCTTGATAAGATTTGTTTACGAACTGCTTATCAGGGGGGATTTTTTTATGAGGTACGTCCGCCGCACACATGATAAGCCAATTTATGATGAAGAATAACGATAAGGAGGATTCTCATGGCGAATATGCTCGAGGTCAAACATATAAATAAAACCTATAAAGGACAAGTGTCCCACCAGGCGTTAAAACAAATTTCTTTTTCTGTAGAAGAAGGGGAGTTCACAGCGGTGATGGGGCCGTCGGGTTCCGGGAAAACAACGCTTTTAAATATCATTTCAACCATAGATCGTCCCGATTCCGGAGACGTCCTGATCAAAGGTGACAACCCTCACAATCTGAAAAGAACGAGGCTGGCACAGTTCAGACGCAAACAGCTTGGTTTCGTGTTTCAGGACTTTAACCTGCTTGATACCCTGACGGTTGGCGAGAATATCATGCTGCCGTTAACACTTGAAAAAGAATCTCCTTCTGTGATGGAAAAGAAGCTGCATGCCATCGCTGAAAAGCTTGGAATAGAGAATCTTTTACAAAAGCGTCCATTTGAGGTTTCAGGCGGACAGCGCCAGCGGGCGGCCATTGCGAGAGCGGTGATTCATAAACCTTCTCTTATTTTGGCAGATGAACCGACGGGGAATCTTGATTCCAAAGCTTCCAAGGATGTCATGGAAACGATGCAAAGCCTGAACCAGAACGATCAGATTACAGCATTAATGGTCACCCATGATCCTGTGGCTGCAAGCTACTGCCAGCGCGTGATTTTTATTAAAGACGGAACGCTGTTTAATGAAATTTACCGCGGAGATAACCGCCAGGTGTTTTATGAACAAATCCTGGATGTACTTTCTATGCTGGGGGGAAACGCAAATGACCTTTCTTCAGTTCGCTTATAAAAATGTTACACGAAACAAAAGGTCGTATCTGGCGTTCTTCTTGAGCAGTGCTTTTTCCGTATTGATCTTTTTTACCTTCGCGATGTTTATTTTTCATCCTGCTCTTAAGGAAGGATACTTAAATAACATTGCAAAGAAAGGATTAATGGCAGCGGAGTGGTTGATTTTTATCTTTTCGATTTTATTTGTTCTCTATTCCGTCAACGCCTTTTTGAAATCCAGAAATAAAGAGTTTGGGATTCTGCTGATTCAAGGAATTACACCTGTCCAGCTGCGCGTACTGGTGACAGCTGAAAACATGTTGATCGGCGCCTTTTCAATTGTTGCCGGGATCATCGGCGGACTGATTTTTTCAAAAACGTTTTTTACAATCGGCGCCTATATTTTAGAAATGGACGCTTTGCCGCTGTATATGCCTTGGAAGGCGTTGGGGATCACGATTTGCGGATTTATGCTCTTATTTTTTCTTATATCGCAATTTACGCTTTTTTTTATTAAATCCAAAACCGTTATTTTGCTGATAAAAGGCGCAGAAAACATAAAACCTGAGCCGAAGCCGTCTATCCTTCTGTCAATTTTCGGCGTCGCATGCCTTGTGATGGGCTACGGCTTGGTTGTAAAAGGCTATGTTCACACATATATGCCTCTTCTCATTTTAATCTTAACCATTATCGGAACGTATTTTTTCTTCAGCCAAACCAGCATTTGGGTATTGCGGGCTGTGAAAAAGTGGAAGGGCTTTTATTTACGCGGGAAAAATGTCATTTGGATTTCTGATTTAGTCTATCGCTTAAAGGATAATGCCCGCCTGTTTTTTATTGTGAGTATTATTTCGGCGGTTGCTTTCACAGCCACGGGTGTTCTGGCTGTTTACAAGTCAACTGTCGGGGCAATGGATTCAGCCTATGAAATGGAGTACTTATCTTATGAAGGCAATCAGAAAGAAAAACAGCATCTGCAAGAGATTGAACATGAGCTGAAACAAAACCATTTCTCATTTACACGCTACGATATGCCGGTTTCATACGTGCGCTATAAGCGGGGTGATGAAGCGCCGCCTGTGATCTTAATGGATCAGAAAACCTTTCAAAAGCACTTCAGTATCAGCCTGAACAATCTGAAAAACGGGGAAAGCATCTATTTCCCAAGCACCTATGAAATCAAGGATAAAACTGAATTTCCGCAACAATTAGATCTGCTGAACAAGAAAAATGAGCTGACAAATCAGATGCTCAAAGTGAAGGAAACAAAAAAACCGCTGATTTCTGTAAACAGTGTTCTTGTCGTAAATGAAACGACCTACAAAGAACTTCATCAGCTGGGAGAAAGCACGAAGCTATTCGGTTATAAATATAAAAATTGGAAAGACAGTTTAAGCATCAGCCAATCACTTGCCAATAACCTGTATGGTGATTATTCTGACGTTCACTTTCAATTTGATGCGAAGGCCACCACGCACTATCTTACAGTGCAGCTGCCAAGCTTAAGCTTATTTATCGGGCTCTTCATTGCCATTGTCTTCTTTACCGCGGCCGGAAGCTTTTTGTACTTCCGCTTGTATACAGATTTAGAGGAAGATCAGAAGCGCTACCGTTCACTAGCGAAGATTGGATTTAGTGAAGAAGAAATGTCACAAAGCGTAACCATTCAATTAGCGATCTTGTTCTTCTTTCCGTTTGCGATGGCTGTTCTTCATACGGCCTTTGCCATCAGAGCTGGCGGCTTTGTCAACGTAACCAAACCAGTGCTGCTGACAATCGGAGGATTTTTGGCTTTTCAGCTGCTGTTCTTCCTGATGGTCCGGTCCAGCTACTTGAAAAAAATGAAAAGCTTTTTAGCGATGAAATAAGGATGATGAATATGAAAAAAATCATTTCAAGCATTGTGGCTGCAGGGGCGGTCGCAGCGATTTGCGGCTTTCTCTTCATTCATAACGAGATTACCGATAGGGTCAACCCGCTTATCTCCAGACAGGATATGTATGTCCAGATTAATCGAAATGGCCAACACCTTAGCCCGGGCGGTACTGAATATACACTAGACGGCTATAACAAATCCGGTGAAAAGAGCGAGGTAACGTTTTACGCCGGCAAAGATTTGCGGAAGAATGCGTATGTAAAAGTCAGTGCAAAAGGCAAATATGTAGAGACTTGGGAAGAAGTGAAATATAAAGATTTGCCAAAAACCGTACAATCAAAATTAAAACAATAAAGAGGAAAGCGGCATGGGAACATCTATGCCGCTTTTATCTGTTACTGCTGATAGGACTGCTGTTGAAATGGCGTCTGTTGACCGAATGGAAGTGTAGATACATTTGTATTCATCACACTTGATTGTCCATTGAGTTCCTGCTGCATTTGGTTGCACATGTTGACAACCTGCTGGCATTTTTGAATGGCTGCGTCATGCCCTTGCAGCGCTTGCTGAATGGTATGTGCAGCTTGTTGTTCGTGATTGAGGATCTGCTGCAGCATTTGAATGTTTTGCTGCTCTTGATGAAGCATTTGACGATATTGGTTGCTGCTTTGCTGTGTTTGCTGAATAAGCTGCTGCGCTGTCTGGCGGCATTGGTTCAGCTGCTGCAGACTGTGTTGCGGATTGTGCATGTATAATCCCTCCATGTGTTCAATTGACCTTTGTCGGTCTTATCATGCAACCTGAACCAGAAGAAATTCGGCAAAAGGAGAACTACAATTATTTTCCTTACCCCCTCATCCTTTGAATGACATCGGCAAAAATTGTATACTTGTAAAAACCCTTTTTATGTAAATGTCCCGCCCTGCACATAAGAATAGCGGAAAACGAAACTCCGACATCTGGAGAATCGTATTCCGCTTTTTTCTTTTCTTGCTTCAGAAACCGCCTTCGCCCGCAGTAAATGGGATATTTAATCTGTTTTCTACGGCGCGGAGGCGCTGATTGAGCCGGTTTAAGCGGCGTGTATGGCGTTCAACAGCCTGGCTTAGCTGATTGACCTGATCGGCCATCCTTGCAATTTCCCGGTTTTGACGGCGATCCTCATTCGACAGACGGGTTAATTCTCTTGTCTGCTGTTCGTTTTGCCGTTCAAGCGCAGCGATTCTTCTTTCCAATGCCGGCTGTCTGTCCGTCTGGTATGGCTGGTATACATCCTGCTGCGGATATGGATTGTATTCATATTGGCTATAGTAAGGTTCCTGCTGAGGGAGCTGCGGGCTGTAATATTGATAAGGGTTCATGTAATCAATCTCCTTAAAAAGAAATGTGGGTGAATTCCTTATAATCTATGTAGTCATTGGCACAGTGCCACGGCATTCGCCTAAAAAAGTAAGAAAGGACGGTGATGACGCTGAGCGGAAAAGGACCTGTTATTGTGTTCCTGTCTGCTGTATGTCTCATCATTTCGGGCTGCCAGCAGCCAAAAGACGAGACGCCGTTTTATTACGGAACTTGGGATGAGGGCATTATCCCCGGTCCCATGGATGGCGTGAAATCAGCAACGGTCACATTTACCAAAGACAAGGTGCTGGAGACGGAGGTGATTGAAGGGAGAGGAGAGGTGCAGCTGCCCTTTATGGAATACAAGGTGATGTCTCAAAGCACTGACGGCTCCATTGAGATCCAGTACCTTGGCTCCTATTATCCGATCAAAAGCAAACTGAAAAGAGGGAAAGACGGGACGCTGATATGGGAGCAAAATGGCCAGGAAAAAACGATGACAAGAATCGAGTCAAAGGCCGGCAAGGAGGAGAAACATGAGAAATAAAAAAGCGGAAAGTCTAGTGGTGACAGGTCTTATTTTACATATCATTCAGTGGATATTCGTATTATGGGCTTTTCTCAAGATTAAGCATTTATTTAGTGACTATACGATTTATAACCCGAATGTCATAAACGGGTCGATGCAGTCGTTATCATTTATGCAAATGCTGCGTTCTATGATGTACTCGGGCGCATTGGTGAATTATGTTCTGTTTTTTGTGATTGCATTGCTTATGTATTGTTTAGTGCTGCATGCGATCATGATTATTCTCGAAATAGCTGCTTATGTGATGATCAGACGGAATCCTTCATCTTCTTGGGCATATTTTTTGACGGCGGCGGGTGTGAAGCTTGCCATCTTCAATATCACGGGTATTCCATTTTTAGCTGCCGGCTTCCTGCTGATGAAACAGAAACAAGCAGAAACCGGCGAAAAGGGTCCAGAAAGAAAACGCAAGCCGCACACGCGGATTCGGAGACAAGGCAGACGTCTAAACAGAAACAGGAGAAAATCATCTCTTGCGGTTGAATATCAAAAAGAAAAAACGATATGATGGGACTATAGCCTGAAAACGACACGAAGGAGATGCAGAATGTACAAATTAATAGCAATCGATATGGACGGAACACTTTTAAATGATCATCATGAAGTGACGGCGGAGGTCCGTGACGCGCTGCATGCCGCAAAAGCGGAAGGGGTAAAAATTGTCCTTTGCACCGGACGGCCTATCGGGGGTGTTCGGAGATACTTAGATGAACTCAATTTAATTGAGGAAGGCGACTATGTGATTGCCTATAATGGGGCGCTTGTTCAAAATACGCATACAAAAGAAGTGGTGACGGAATTGTCTCTAGGATATGATGATTTGGCATCATTATATGACCTGAGCTTAGAGCTGGAGACACCGATGCACTTCTTCGACTCAGCCAACCTGTATACGCCTAACCGTGATATCAGCGAATTTACCGTATATGAGTCGTACGTGACACAGGTGCCGCTTCATTACCGCAAAATTGAGGAGATGCCTAAAGACATTCTCATTCCGAAAGTGATGTTTATTGATAAACCAGAGCACTTAAGCCACGTCATTACATCGATACCGAAAGACGTGAGAGAAAAGTATACGATGGTCAGAAGCGCGCCTTTCTTTTACGAAATTCTGCATCCGGAAGCAAGCAAAGGAAATGCTGTGCGTCAGCTGGCGAATCTGCTCGGAATCGAGCAGGCTGAAGTCATGAGCATAGGCGACAACGGCAACGATCTGACAATGATCGAATGGGCCGGCTGCGGTGTTGCCATGGCAAACGCCATTCCGGAAGTGCTTGAGGCCGCAAACTTTCAAACGCGCTCTAATAATGAACATGGCGTTGCACATGCGATTCACGAGCTTGTTTTGGCTAAATAAAAAGTCCAGCCTTCTAAAGGCTGGATTTTTTCGTTTTATTAGATGTAATGTCAATTCTTTGACGAATCGATTTGACTTTCGTTATGCTGATAAAACCAATTCATTCACAATATGTATGATATTAATCTGAATTGAAAAGGGGACTGATCAAATGTGCACAAGTCTTACATTGGAAACTGCTGACCGTAAACATGTATTAGCAAGAACAATGGATTTTGCATTTCAGCTGGGGACAGAGGTGATTCTCTATCCGCGCCGTCACAGTTGGAGTAGTGAAGCTGACGGAAAGGCCCATCAGACACAGTACGCTTTTATCGGTATGGGGAGAAAACTTGGGAATATTTTATTTGCAGACGGCATTAATGAAAACGGTTTATCGTGTGCTGCACTTTATTTTCCGGGCTATGCGGAGTACGAAAAAACGATACGGGAAGACACCGTTAACATTGCCCCGCATGAGTTTGTGACATGGGCGCTGTCAGTCTGTAAGTCTTTGGAAGACGTGAAAGAAAAGATTCGATCTTTAACGATTGTAGAGAAAAAATTAGATCTATTGGATACAGTTTTACCGCTTCACTGGATATTGTCAGACCGGACGGGACGCAGCCTGACGATAGAACCGAGAGCAGACGGCCTCAAAGTCTATGACAATCAACCTGGTGTCATGACGAACAGCCCCGACTTTTTATGGCATGTGACCAATTTGCGCCAATATATTGGAATCAGACCGAAGCAATTAGAGAGCAAGGAGATGGGCGGATTACCGCTGTCCGCTTTTGGCCAAGGCTCTGGGACTGTGGGCCTTCCGGGGGATTATACACCGCCTTCCCGGTTTGTCAGAGCTGTTTATTTGAAAGAACATCTAGAGCCGGCGGCCGATGAAACGAAAGGGGTAACAGCCGCTTTTCAAATTTTGGCGAATATGACGATACCCAAGGGCGCAGTGATAACGGAGGAAGATGAAATCGATTATACGCAATATACTTCCGTGATGTGCAATGACACTGGAAACTATTATTTCCACCACTATGACAATCGGCAAATCCAAAAAGTAAATTTATTTCATGAAGACCTTGACTGCTTAGAGCCTAAAGTGTTTTCCGCTAAAGCAGAAGAGAGTATTCATGAGCTTAATTAATTGACTCAATCAGCTGATTCCGGTTTGAATCCGGAGTCAGCTGTTTTTTTATTAGATAGTTACGTTAGGCGGTTTGCAAAAGAGAAGAAAAGGCAAAGGAAATGTTAAAAACTGCATTTCTATAAAATGTTTGGATAGAAACTGAGTCGCTGCTTCATCAGACTCAGTTTCTTTGCCGATATGGAGGTTGCACTAGTTGAATGAACCAATGTTATTCCATCATGTTCACGCAAGGAACTCTTCAGCTTGTATAGAAAAAATTGATCTCAACTCATTGACAAACTCGCCATACAAATGTACATTTTGATTTATTCACATTAAACAACTAGGAATATAGGAGTTTATTTTTCGAACTTTTCAGCCTAAAACATGATAAAAGGAGCAGTAACGTCATGACAAGCAAAAAGAAGCAAATCAAATTAGGAGTTTTTCTTGCGGGAACCGGCCATCATGTTGCGTCTTGGCGGCATCCGGACGCGCCTGCGGATGCGAGCATGAACTTGGATTATTTTAAAGAGCTGGCGAGAACAGCAGAGCGGGGCAAGCTGGATATGCTGTTTTTAGCAGACAGCCTGTCAATTGACAGCAAATCGCATCCAAATGTGTTAACAAGGTTTGAGCCATTTACTTTGCTCTCCGCTTTGGCGCAGGTGACATCAAGCATTGGCCTGACTGCGACAGCTTCCACTACTTATAGCGAGCCGTTTCACATTGCCAGACAATTCGCGTCACTGGATCACCTGTCCAATGGCCGTGCCGGATGGAATGTCGTGACCTCATCCATTGAGTCAACGGCACTGAATTTCAGCGGGGAAAAGCATCTCGAACACCACTTGCGCTATCAGCGGGCAGAGGAATTTGTCGAGGTCGTAAAGGGACTCTGGGATTCATGGGAAGAGGACGCCTTTATCCGCAATAAAGAAACAGGTGAATTCTTTCATAAAGAAAAAATGCACGAGCTCAACCACAAAGGAGATTATTTCTCAGTCCGTGGGCCTCTGAACGTTTCAAGGTCGCCGCAGGGCCAGCCTGTCATGATTCAGGCGGGTTCATCAGGGGACGGGAAAGCGCTGGCTGCCAAAACAGCTGAAGTGATTTTCACGGCACAAAACCATTTGGAATCAGCACAGGAATTTTATGAATCAATTAAAAAGCAGGCAGCCGAGTTTGGCCGCGATCCTGAAAAAATCGCGATCATGCCGGGCATTTTTCCGGTCATCGCGGATACTGAGGAAGAGGCGCGGGCTAAATATCAAGAGCTTCAGGATTTAATCATTCCATCTGTCGGTCTGCAAATCCTTCAGAATTATTTAGGCGGAATTGATTTGTCTGCTTATCCGCTTGACGGGCCGCTGCCAAAGCTTGACGCGGATGCATCCAACGCGGTGAAGAGCCGATTTAAGCTTGTTCAAGAGATGGCTGAACGGGACAATATGACGATACGTGAGCTTTACAAATACGTTGCAGGCTCCAGAGGCCATCACATTTTTGTCGGAACGCCGGAACAGCTTGCCGACAAGATGCAGGAATGGGTGGACCATAAAGCTTGTGACGGATTTAATATCATGCCCCCGCTTCTTCCGGAAGGAATTGAACTGTTCGTTGACAAAGTGGTTCCGATTTTACAGGAGCGCGGCGTGTTCAGAAAAGAATATGAAGGCACAACATTGAGAGAGCATTTCGGTTTAGAAAAACCGGTAAACCGTTATGCGAGGTAAGGAGGAACGCTCGATGAAGACGCAATATCGCCTGGCAACTGAACGTGATGCCGAACAGCTTCTCGAGCTGACAAGGCGCGCCTATGAACCGATTCGAAAGCTCGGCATTCGTTTTGCCGCGGCCCAAGCCGATCTGGATCTGGTCTTAAACAATATCCGAAAAAACGCCTGTTACGTCATGGAAGAAGACGGGCGGATCATTGCGACCATCTCCTTAAGAATGCCTTGGGGACAGCAGCCTGGACCGTATGGCGTTCCTCATATCTGGTGGTTCGCTGTTGATCCTGAAACCGGACAAAAGGGAGTCGGGACAAAACTGCTTCAATGGCTGGAGCAGACCATCCTGCGTGATACGTTAAAGGTTCCGTTTGTATCGCTTGGAACAGCGGATAAGCACCCGTGGCTGATTGAGATGTACGAAAGAAAAGGATATGTCCGAGCAGGCCAGCAGGATCTGGGCAAAGGACATATGACAGTCTATATGAAAAAACAACTGCGACATGACCTATAAAAGATAAAAGGCGGGAAAATCAAATGAAAATGAGAAAATGGACTGTGCTGGTAGTTGCTGCGTTATTAGCCGTGCTATCAGCTTGCGGCAATGGGAACAGCAGCAGTAAAGAGGATGACAACGTACTTCATGTGGGTGCGACCGGTCAGAGCTACCCGTTCGCTTATAAAGAAGACGGAAAGCTGACAGGTTTTGATGTAGAAGTAATGGAAGCTGTTGCAAAGAAAATCGGCATGAAACTGGACTGGAAGCTGCTCGAATTCAGCGGTCTGATGGGAGAGCTTCAAACAGGCAAGCTTGACACCATTTCCAATCAGGTAGCGGTGACAGATGAACGAAAGGACATGTACAACTTCACAGAACCGTACTCTTATGCAGGAACACAGATTGTCGTCAAAAAAGACAACAATGACATCAAATCAGCAGACGATTTAAAAGGAAAGACAGTAGCTGCTGTATTAGGTTCAAATCACGCGAAAAATCTTGAAAGCAAAGATCCTGACAAAAAAATAAATATCAAAACATACGAGACACAGGAAGGCACGCTGAAGGATGTCGCATACGGACGTGTGGACGCTTACGTAAACAGCCGAAGTGTGCTGATCGCGCAAATTAAGAAAACAGGCTTGCCATTGAAGCTTGCCGGAGATCCGATTGTGTACGAACAAGTCGCATTCCCATTTGCCAAGGATGACGCGCACGACAAGACCCGTAAAAAAGTCAATAAAGCGCTCGATGAACTGCGCAAAGACGGAACGCTTAAAAAGCTTTCAGAAAAATATTTTAACGAAGATATTACAGTAGAACAGAAGCATTAAGAAACGGCGGTGAACCACCAGAATGAATACGATTGATTGGGAATTCATGATCTCAGCATTCCCGACTTTAATTCAGGCCCTTCCGATTACATTGTTTATGGCTGTAGCAGCCATGGTTTTTGCGATTATCGGCGGACTTATTCTCGCACTCATTACAAAGAATAAAATTCCAGTGCTTCATCAGCTGTCAAAGCTGTATATCTCATTCTTCCGGGGCGTGCCGACACTTGTGCAGCTGTTCTTAATTTATTACGGGCTGCCGCAGCTGTTTCCGGAGATGAGCAAGATGACAGCTCTCACAGCTGCCATTATCGGTTTAAGTTTAAAAAACGCCGCCTATTTGGCAGAAATTTTCCGTGCTGCCCTCAACTCTGTTGATGAAGGTCAGCTGGAGGCGTGCCTGTCTGTCGGTATGACGAAGCTGCAGGCCTACAGACGAATTATCCTTCCGCAGGCAGTTAGAAATGCGATACCGGCAACGGGTAATACATTTATCGGCCTCCTAAAAGAAACCTCATTGGCATTTACTTTGGGTGTCATGGAGATGTTTGCGCAAGGTAAGATGTATGCATCGGGAAATCTGAAGTATTTTGAAACCTATTTGGCGGTTGCGATTGTCTATTGGGTTCTTACAATCATTTACAGCATCCTGCAGGACTTGTTTGAACGCGCCATGAGCAAGCCATACCGGACTTAGAGGTGAAATCAGTTGATAAAAGTAAAAAATATACGCAAAGCGTTTAAAGATCTGGTCGTGCTGGACGGAATCGACCTTGAAGTCAAACGCGGAGAAGTGGTGGCAATCATCGGTCCGTCCGGTTCCGGAAAATCAACGCTTCTTCGGTGCTTGAATCTATTGGAGCGTCCCAATCAAGGCATCATTGAAATAGGAGAAGCCAAGCTGAACGCGGAAAAGTTTACACGCAAGGAGGCATACCAGCTCCGTCAGCAAACGGCCATGGTCTTCCAAAATTACAATCTGTTCAAAAATAAAACCGCCCTGCAAAACATTACGGAGGCTTTACTCACGGCTCAAAGAAAATCACGCGATGAAGCGAACCGCATTGGGATGGAGATTCTGAAGCAGGTCGGTTTAGAGCATAAAGCGGACAGCTACCCGATCACAATGTCCGGCGGCCAGCAGCAGCGAATCGGCATCGCGCGGGCACTAGCGGTCAATCCGCATGCGATTTTGCTGGATGAACCGACTTCGGCGCTTGACCCGGAGCTTGTGGCGGGTGTGCTTCAAGTCATCAAATCGATTGCTGAAAAACAAACAACAATGATCATCGTCACGCACGAAATGGCATTTGCAAGAGAGGTTGCAGATAAAGTGATTTTTATGGCGGACGGCCATATTATCGAGCAGGGAACGCCTGAAGAACTGTTTGACCATCCGAAAAATGAACGGACAAAACGATTTATCAAGCAGGTGGGAGAGCCTGCAGAGATTATATAGAAGGGAAGAAGAAGAATGGCCGAAGAAACGTTTCAGACACGTTTAATCAATATGCGGCGTGACCTTCATGCACACCCTGAACTGTCATTTCAAGAGTTTGAAACGACAAAAAAAATCCGCCGCTGGCTTGAAGAAGAACATATAGATATTGTTGACGTTCCTCAATTAGAGACTGGCGTGATTGCCGAAATCAAAGGGCAGGAAGACGGCCCCGTTATTGCGATACGAGCGGATATTGATGCGCTCCCGATCCAGGAACAAACGAATCTGCCGTTTGCCTCTAAAATAGACGGCACGATGCATGCGTGCGGGCATGACTTTCATACCGCTTCCATCATCGGCACGGCGATTTTGCTGAATAAAAGAAGAGACAAGCTGAAAGGCACAGTCCGCTTTATCTTTCAGCCTGCGGAAGAAATCGCCGCAGGAGCAAGAAAGGTTATAGAAGCTGGCGTACTTGATGACGTTTCCGCCATTTTTGGCATGCACAATAAGCCTGATTTGCCTGTCGGCACCATTGGGATAAAGGAAGGTCCGCTCATGGCAAGTGTTGACCGATTTGAGATTGTTGTGAAAGGGAAAGGCGGACATGCCGGCATCCCAAATAACAGTATTGATCCAATCGCTGCAGCAGGACAAATTATCAGCGGCCTGCAATCTGTGGTCAGCCGCAATATCAGCTCATTGCAAAACGCGGTTGTCAGCATCACAAGATTACAGGCAGGCAGTTCATGGAACGTGATTCCGGACCAGGCTGAGATGGAAGGCACCGTTCGCACCTTCCAAAAAGAAGCGAGAAAGACCGTTCCCGAGCATATGAAACGAGTGGCTGAAGGAATCGCCGCGGGCTACGGGGCACAGGCCGAATTCCGGTGGTTTCCTTATTTGCCGTCCGTTCAGAATGACGGCACATTTTTAAACGCGGCATCCAAAGCTGCGGCACGGCTTGGCTATCAAACGGTGCAAGCGGAGCAATCTCCGGGCGGAGAAGACTTTGCTCTTTATCAAGAAAAAATTCCTGGCCTCTTTGTCTGGATGGGAACAAACGGCACAGAAGAGTGGCATCATCCGGCGTTTACATTGGATGAAGACGCACTGCAAGTTGCAGCCAGCTACTTTGCTGAGCTGGCTGTACTTGTACTGGAGTCAATCAAATGATCCAAACAGAACTGACAGCAGGTCTTGCTGAGGCTGTAAGATTATCACAACCTGAGGACGCCATTGACGCGATGCGTGAAGCCAAAAAGGGATTGTTTGATTTTACAGCCGCATCATTCGCAGGAAGAGAAGAAAAAGGCATTCAAAAGCTTTTGCACCTGATTGAAGAGGAAGGCGGCACGCCCCTTGTCCCTATTATCGGGCAAGGGAAAAAGGCAGCGCCATTACAATCTGCGCTGCTCAATGGATTTATCGCCCATGCTCTGGATTTCGATGATGTCCATTCTGATGTAAGGGGACATCCAAGTGCAGTGATTTTACCGGCACTCATTGCTTCAGCTGCCGCTCGCGAAAGTGACGAGCGGCTTCTTGGCGCTTATATTGTCGGTGTGGAAGTGATGGCAAGGCTTGGAGAGTCGATTGGCAGCCTGCACTATGAAAAAGGCTGGCACAATACGGGAACGCTCGGAGCCATAGCTGCCGCCTGTGCTGTCGGGTACGCGGAGGAACTCACTCAAGAAGAACTGGAAAAAGCAATCGGTTTTGCCGCAACGCAGTCTGCCGGAATGAGGGTGCAATTCGGTACAGAAATGAAACCGCTGCACGCAGGGCTGGCAGCTCAATCAGGCTTGCTTGCTGTTAAGCTGGCCCAATCTGATGTTGGAGGCACTCGTACGGCATTGGATGGAGAAAAAGGTTTCTTCGGCCTATACGGTGATGTAGACAAGTCCCAAACCACGCTGTTAAGCCATTGGGGCGAACCATGGAGAATCGTGAAGCCAGGTCTATGGTTTAAAATCTATCCATTCTGCTCCGCGGCACACCACGCGGCAGATGCCATTCGCCAGCTTATCTTTCAGGAAGCCATTTCTGCTGACAATACAGAACGGATTGAAGTCGTCTTTCCGCCTGGCGGAGATGCTGCATTAACCGCAAGATCACCAAAAACAGGAGAGGAAGGCCGCTTTAGCGTTGAATATGTCATTGCCCTTGCCCTGCACGGACAGAAGCTGATTGCTGAACATTTCAACAGCGAGCCGATACCAAATCACATGCACGCCGCAATGCGTCATATTCAGCGTGTGTATGACAATCGCATTCAGCCAGCCTCTCAAGCGGTTCCAAAAGGCCGTTTCACCATTGTTCGGGCATTTTTATCAGATGGCCGCATATGTGAAGCGCGCGTGGACTGCCCAAAGGGAGCTCCCGGAAACGGTCTGTCTGAAGAAGACGTAAAAGAAAAATTGAAATCAGCGCTGCCAAGTGATGTGCAAAAAGCAGCGCATATCATAGGAGCCATTGAGCGCGCTGACATGAAAGAATTTTTATCGCATTTAGATTAGAATCCGCCTCCCATCCCTCCTTCAGATGATATGATAAAGCCAAATCTTACGTTTGATAAAGGAGAAAGGCCATGACGGTAAATGATGCGGTTGTATGTATTCTGGCCATCTTTTTATTATTGGGGGCAGCCGATTATTGCTTGGGAAACAGGTGGGGGCTTGGCGAGCGGTTTGCAGAAGGCTTTAAGGCCATGGGGCCGCTTGCGCTGTCAATGGTTGGGATAGTGTCGCTTGCGCCAGTGCTTGCGGGAATACTGATTCCCGTGGTGTCCCCGATCTATGCCGCCATTGGCGCAGATCCTTCCTCCTTTGCCAACACCATTCTGGCCATTGATATGGGAGGCTATGCGCTGGCAGCAGAAATGGCGAAAGATCCGGACGCCGGCGTGTTTTCATGGGTATTTCTGGGGACGATGATGGGGCCGACAATCGTGTTCACCATTCCTGTCGCTCTTGGCATGATTGAAAAACAGGATCACCCGTATTTTGCAAAAGGCATTTTAATCGGACTGTGCACTGTGCCGATCGGATGCTTCGCAGGCGGGTTAGCTGCGGGATTTGAGATGGGATTGATCCTGAAAAACATTCTGATTCCAAGTCTTTTTTCTGCGGTTATCGCTTTTGGATTATGGCGCTACACCGACAAGAAATCCGCGTATTTCACGTTTTTGGGAAGGCTGTCAGTATAGTTGCGATCATTGGGCTTGTTGCTGTCTCGATTGAAACGATGACAGGCATTTTACTGATACCAGGCCTCGAAAAGATTGAAACAGGCATACAAACCGTAGGCACCATCGCGATTGTATTAGCGGGCGCTTTTCCGCTGACAGCTTTTATCACAAAAGCTTTTGGCAAACAGCTCTATACTTTGAGCAGGGTATTGCACCTAGATCAGGCAGCGACAGCAGGAATGGTTGCTTCTTTGGCACACCATATCCCAATGCTCGCCACCTTAAAAGACATGACGCCGAGAAGAAAGGTTATCAATGTCGCGTTTGCGGTCAGCGCCGCCTTTGTGCTCGGCAGCCACCTCGGCTTTGTGGCGGGAATGAAAAAAGAAATGGCAGCAGCCATGATCATCGGGAAATTAGCTGGCGGTATTACAGCTGTCGCGGCAGCTGCGTGGGCCACGCCCGCCTATTCGGCCGGGCAGCAAAGACAAGACTCTCTTAAACAAAACTGAGGAAGGCTGTTTCAACTCTCCTCATTAGGGAAATGATACAGTAACGATTCCGGAAAGAGGGTTGGGCACATGGATGCGAAGGACCAGTGCATCTCTAAAATAAAACAGGAATCCAAGCCTTGGATAAAGCGGTTCGGAAGGCTTGGTTATTTTACATTCGGCGGTGTTTTTATCTTGCTCGGCATTCTGGCATTGATGACGGCTGCCGGTTCTGGCAGCGGGGCAAAGGATTCAAGCGGAGCACTTCAAACCTTATCACGCATGCCGTTTGGGTCGATTTTGCTTTTCTTCATCGGAGTCGGACTCATCGGGTATGTCATATGGATGGTGCTGAGTGCGGTTAAGGATACAGAGGGCCACGGCACAGGGAGAAGGGGCCTGTCACGAAGAACGGGAAATTTGTTCAGTGCCGCCGTATACGCATCAATTGCGTGGAATGCCCTTCGGTTTGTCTTTGATCATGGGAGCGGCAGCACTTCAGAACAGACGTGGTCTGCTTATATATTGGCGCAGCCGTTTGGGCAGTGGCTGACGGGACTCACAGGAGCGGGCTTTTTCCTATTTGCAGTGGTTCAATTCATAAAAGGTATCCGTGCTTCTTTTATGAAAGAATTCAATACGTCAAAAATGAGCAAAGAAATGATATGTATTGCAAAAAACACAGGACGCGCAGGCAACATCGCCCGTGCTATTATTTTCTCAGCCATCGGCTTCTTTCTCATAAAAACCGCTCTCACTTCTGATCCGGACGACACAAGAGGCTTTGACGGGGCGCTCGCTGAACTCGCGCAGCAGCCGCATGGCAGACTGATTCTGATCTTCTTGGCGTGCGGGCTTGTGTTATATGGAATATACGCCATCATGAAAGGCATTTATCAATATATGAAGTGGGAAAAATAAGCTCTGAACGAGAAATGACAGAGCTTTTTTAAAATCAAATGATGATTATTTATTGTTATACTTAATCGTTAACGCTAGAATGAAGAATTTCCTTTTTATTCATAATGAGTATAGTTAAAATAATCGTAATTAAAATAAACGAGATTTGGAGTGATATTGTTATAATAATAGAGTTATGTGAAAAAGTATTAAGGGATCTAAGAATCATACTAAGATTTCCAATAAGAAAAATATTATCATTGAAAATAGATAAAACAAGCCATGTGGCTGCAGTTAAGAGTGAATAGATAGGTTTAATAATATAAGAGAGTGCAGTGAAAAAGAAAACAACTGAAAGCATTCCTAAAAAAGTTGAAAAGATAATAAATGCGAGCAATTGTTTGTAAGTAAAGGTACTCTCTGTAAAGCTAAGTGTGTGTATAGTATACTCTGTGTAATTGATAGCATCTATTTTAAATATTTCGCATAAAAAAAAGAGTAATATAAATACAACAGCACAAAAAATGAATGTACTAATAAAAATAATACAGAACTTACTGAGGATGAGTTTCCACTTTTTACGCACTCTAATCCTTATAAAGGAACCTGAATCTATTACATCGTTTCTTGCCCATGTATTTACTAACAGCACCATATTGAATTGCATAAAAAGCCATATAAAAGGAAACGAAAAAGATTTCTCTTTAACAAATTCAATAGGAACTCCGCCAATTCCAAGAATTAATGTATCTAAAAAAGAATAATGCAAGCCAGTATCATAGGATTTAATTAGGATGATTGGATAAAATAAAAAGAATAGATTTAAAATAATCAAAGAAATGAAATTAAATTTTATATGGTTATAACCTGTGAATAAATCTCTTTTGAATAATAAATAAAAGTCTCTCATATTTCTCCTTCCTGTATTTACTCAAAGACGGGAATTTTAAATAAATTAATAACCATACCTTTTCGATCATTTATATTTAGTTGTAAAGGTTTCACAACATTGTTGTCGTTGTATGTAAATATTACTTTCCCATGTATTATGGTGTCAGGTGGTATACTTAAAACTCTTTTTTTGGTTTTATCGTCAATAAAGTCAATACTTTGAGTCATGTCTTCTTCGTGCATTAAACGATAAAACTCTGGGTGAAGATCGATTGTTTTGCCTGTACTATTCTTAAATGTAAAAGGAATAATATAATTCGTAATTTCATTTAACATTTCATCTTTGATAGTTTCAGTTTTTGCTTGACCAAAGGTTTGTGTTAAACCCAATGCATTAATTGAGGATTCAGTTCTTGAATTGATGATGTTCAATTTATATCCTCTATAAGGCTTATTTACAGACGTATATTGAAAAATACTAAAGGCTATGGCTAGAAACAGAAAGCACATAAATATTAAAACAAAATTTCTTTTTGTCATGAGTTTACATTCCTTTCGGATTCATTAACAATACGACCCCCATCAATATCGAAAATTTTATCAGAAACAGTTTTAAGCGTTTCATAATCATGACTTGCAATTAGAATGGTTTTACCTTCAGCTTTTAAATCGAAAAAGAGCTTTTCAACTAGATGAACGGCTTCTCTATCTAAAGCATTTGTAGGCTCATCTAGCATAATTAACTGCTGGTTCTCCATTATAGCTTGTGCAATGCCTAATCGTTGTTTCATCCCTAAGGAATACTTCTTATACTTTTTTTTATCATCAGGGTCAAGTCCGACACTTGTAATAGCTTTTCTAATATCGGTATCGTTAATTTTAGATCGTATCATTGATAGTAATTTTAAATTTTTAAAACCTGTGTAATTAGATACGAAACCTGGATATTCTATAAGTACACCAATATCATCTGGAAAATTACCCTGTTTTGTTATGTTAGTCCCATTAATCCAAATTTGCCCTTCAGTGGGCTTCATTAATCCAGAGAGTATACGGAGAAGCATTGTTTTGCCGGAGCCATTTCTCCCTTGAAAACCGTATATTTTCCCTTTTTCCAACGATAAAGATATATTATCTAACACTTTATTTTTCTTAAATAATTTGGTTACACCATCTGCTTTTAAATAGGTTTCTGACACTTTTTTCACTCCAAACTTTTTATTTTCGTTTGTTTATATCAATGGTTCCGTTAGAGAAATCTTTTGTTATCATTCCAATATATATCGCACATAGCAACAGAATCGTCCCCCCTAAATATAAAAACACTGTAATTTCGAAAGATCCTGGTACTAGCCATTGAGTTAATTCTAATGAGAGATAATCATGTAAAATCGATATGTTGAAAAATGTATTCGACATTCTATCCATCATAAGGAGACATATTATTGATATAAAACTATAAATATATTTTGAGAAAATTAAATAAAATGCACTGGTACAGGTTATAAAAAAAGAGAAAACTAAAAAGGCTGTTGTGATATAACGAAATATCATCCATACAGGAGAAAATACATTAACCTGCAATTGTTCCCCATATAATATGTAGGGCGTTCCATTAATTGTATCCCAGTTATGAACAAACCCCCCGCACCAAATAACACTCATAATAAAACCAAATAATAAAAAAACAAATGTAAAGCAAGAGGAGATACCAAGAATTCGACCAACAAAAGCCAAAAAAAGTTCTGCCCTTGATTTATAACGAATGACTCGAAATAGAGAAAAGAAAGGCAAAAGACTAATTGCAATGAACAAAAGTAAAAGTGGGGTAACAGGAAAAACAAATGTGTAAACCGAGAAAAATTGATCCATTGCATCTGCAATGCTGATCGTGCCTTTTACGTCTTCAAGCCGTGCATTCTTAATTAAAGAAAGAATGGTTAGGATCAGTAAGCAAAACCATCCTAACAACTTCCATTTATCGGCACGTAGATCTGCTATAAGGCTTTTCCATTCTCTAACTATGAACATACCTTCGAACTCCTATAACATAAAGTACAATACTAAGAACAACCATCCCTATTAATTGAAAACACATGCCTGAAAAACTTGCGCCATTAGTGGCTTGTTGCTGTAAGAAACTAGACGCTTGCAAACTATCCTGCCCTATCGTTGAAAAAATAGTATTTAGAATAAATTCAAAAGCAAATGAAGACAACACAACAACGAAAGTGTTTTTGAAAAACATACCAATGCTTAATGCTAGAGTAGCCCAGATGCCTGCAAATAAACCAGTCAGCATGATATAGAAAAAAATATGCAGCAATGGATGGTTATAGTATAAATCTGGGAAAAAAGTATATCCTGTGACTAATGGCATTTCATTATTGATTACTCGGTCAGGCGGGACATTAGGAAGTTTCATAAAAGATAGATAAAGATTAATACATAAAGGAATTGCTCCGGCAAAAAAGCCTGCCGCAAAATTTATAATTAATAAATGTTTAAAATAAGAGCTAGCTTTCTTTCTTGAAAATAAAAATGACGTGAAACCTGTACGATGATCACTGGCAAATAAATCTGCCAATGGCAAAGTGGCCAATATGGGTAACAAAAATAAAAACAATGCGGGATAATCTGAAAATCCTCCAATACCCATCCATTTTGTATAAGGAGTGAATGCAACTCCTCCATCTTTTTCTAGTGATTCAGTTAAGAAAAGTTCATCCGCATAAAAATAGGCAATTGCACAAAATAATCCAAATAATAGCGATATATAAAATGATTTTCTATGTAGAAGACGATGTAAAATTAATGCCCCCATATAATCCCTCCATTTATAAATATAAATAGGCACTGAGCGTAGCCAGCACCTAAATAATATATTACTAGTTAAGGAGTCCTCAAAGAACTTAAATCTTCCTTAAACTAAATAATAATAATGATTATTTTATGTTATTAAGAGTTTTTATCGTAATCAGGACTCCAAACGCCGTTTGAATGACCCTTCCCGTCCTTTTTAGCCGCAATTGAAGTTGGTACATAGTCAGCCCACCAGCCTTTATGATCTTCAACTGCCCAGTTAGTCATGAGAACTACACCTTTTGATTTTATAGTGTAGATGTGTCCTCTTGAGGCATCCTTTCCTTTTGCTTTCACCCAAGATTTGTAGGAAATATTAACATCCTCCACTTTTTGATAAACATAGGTCGTTCTATACTTATCACGTTTTTTTGTTTCATCATATGGATTACCCTTTAAAAATCCAAAATGAAATGAAGTATCTTTATAGTTAGCATCAGGTGCGTGTATTGCAAAAACCTTAGCTGCACCAAGTGATGTAATACTGATACCCAGTACTAGCATCAATACAAATAACTTCTTTTTCAAGTGTATTCACTCCTAAATTTTTTTTATATTAAAAACCTTGTCCGCCACACCGTAGCATTCTTGGTTTTCATTCATCCAAATAAACCTTAAAGAGATAGTAGCTGTACTGCCTTTAAAAGATGGCAGTTCAATTAAATAATCACTATCACTATCAGGCTCCTTATATTCCTGTTTCCATGTAATTTCTTTTCCACCAGCACTATTTATTTTGCCCAATATATATGCTGGGGTAGGATGTTTTAAATCTGTAACCATAGAAATTTTATAATGTTTCGGAAGGGGAGCTGTGTCAGTCTTTTTATCTTTTAAAACTTGCTTACTATCAACATCATTAGAAGCGATTTGTTTTTTATAAAATGGTCCACCCTCAATGTCTGATGACCAAAATATTTCTTTGAAATAAATATGCTTTGATCCAGAATCCAACCAAAACGTATTATCTTCATTTTTTGAATTTTTATCTGTATCTGTAATAACAATTATTGGTTCGGAAATTTCATCTGTTACCATTTTTATTTTGTTATTATTACATGCTGATAATAAGTACAAAGATACTATAGATAGTAATATGAGAGATACTTTTTTCAAATACAAAACCCTTCCTTTTATTAAATGCGCTAATTCAATATAACTATAATAAAGTGGGAAGTCAACTATATTTTTCTATTTAATTGAATAAATTTATAATATGATATATAAAAATGTATTTTCTAATTTTAAAAGTTTTTTCTGTTTTTTCGCCTGCTTTTAATATGATTTGGGTGTTGGAAGAGTAATTTATATATTGGAGAATGGAAAACTTCATAGTATGCTGTATGTGAAAATAAAGTTAAATTAAATTCGCGGGAAAGTTTAATGATCTAAGCAGCTCGTATAACAGATTTAAGTGATTGGAAATATAAACAAGTAATGCGTTGTATGTCTTTCAAGGGAGGTGCGGAATGGATCGGGAAAAACAACAATTAAGCATAGAAGCGGCAAGGCTTTATTATCAGTCTGACTACAGTCAGCAGCAAATCGCAGAGCAGCTCAGCATTTCAAGGCCGACCGTTTCCCGATTGCTGCAATACGCAAAAGAAAAAGGATTTGTCCAAATTCGCGTGATGGACCCTTTTGAAGATTTAGATGCGCTGGGTTCGATGCTGGAAGAGAAATATGGGCTTCTCGAAGCACACGTTGTGTTTTCTCCGACACCGGACTATGCAGCAATCACACATGACTTGAGCCGTTACGGTGCAGAATATATGCATGAAACGGTAAAAGACGGCGACATCGTCGGCGTCAGCTGGGGAACCACCATGTATCAGATCGCGCAAAACATGCAGCCAAAGCAAATAAAGGGTGTAGAGGTCGTCCAGCTGAAAGGCGGCATCAGCCATTCCCGGGTAAACACCTATTCGGCTGAAACGATTCAGCTGTTTGCAGAGGCTTTTCAAACGATGCCGCGCTATCTCCCGCTTCCCGTCATTTTTGATAACGCCGATGTAAAGCGAATGGTAGAGAAGGACCGCCATATCGCACGGATTATCGAGATGGGCAAGCAGGCCAATATCGCTCTCTTTACAGTTGGTACCGTCCGGGACGAGGCGCTGTTATTCCGGCTCGGCTATTTTAACGAAGAAGAGAAAGCATTGCTGAAACATCAGGCTGTTGGAGATATCTGTTCGCGGTTCTTTGACGAGGAAGGGAATATTTGCAGCACCGCCATCAATGACCGGACCATCGGCGTCGAGCTTGAAGATCTGAGGCTGAAGGAACGCTCTATATTAGTGGCCGGCGGAAGCCGAAAAGTGCCTTCTATCCACGGTGCGTTAACAGGAAAATATGCCAACGTGTTAATCATTGATCAGCATACCGCAAGGGCACTTGTTAATGATTTGTGACACCTTTAGACCGTTCGCTGAACAAAATTTCAATTACCAATTTACATATGTTCAAAAGTCGGTTATGCTAAAAAATATCTTAACAAAAAAGGAAGTGTGCGAAGGATGCCATTAGCCAATAAAATTGATCATACAGCTTTGAAACCGCATACACAAAAAGCGGATATTCTGAAATTAATAGAAGAAGCGAAAACATACAAATTCGCTTCTGTATGTGTAAATCCGACATGGGTGCAGCTGGCTGCAAAAGAGCTTGAGGGAACAGGAGTTGACGTATGTACAGTCATCGGCTTCCCGCTCGGCGCCAACACAACAGAAACAAAAGCGTTCGAAACGAAGGATGCGATTTCAAAAGGCGCCACTGAAGTGGACATGGTTATTAACATCGCCGCTTTGAAAGATAAAGAAGATGAAGCGGTGGAAGCGGATATTCGTGGTGTGGTGGAAGCTGCAGCCGGAAAAGCGCTTGTCAAAGTTATTATTGAAACATGCCTGCTGACAGATGAAGAAAAAGAGCGTGCATGCCGTTTAGCAGTTTCTGCGGGCGCGGATTTCGTGAAAACCTCAACAGGTTTTTCAACAGGCGGCGCAACGAAGGAAGATATCGCTTTAATGCGCAAAACAGTAGGTCCTGATATCGGCGTAAAAGCATCCGGGGGTATCAGAACGAAAGAAGATGTAGACACGATGATCGAAGCAGGTGCAAGCCGCATTGGCGCAAGTGCAGGCGTTTCCATTGTAAAAGGAGAGAACGGAGCCGGCGGAGACAATTATTAAGAAGCAGACGGAAGGCAAATTGCTTTCCGTGCCCTGCTTTTCTTTCCGGGGAAATAATAATGTAAGCGAATACAAATAAAGGAGAAACACATATGAAGTATTTGATCGGGATTATCGGTTTAATCGTGTTTTTAGGCCTTGCGTGGATCGCGAGCAGCGGCAAAAAAAGAATTAAGGTCCGCCCAATTATTGTCATGCTCATTTTGCAGTTTATTCTCGGTTACATTCTCCTTAATACGGGGATCGGGAATTTTCTCGTAGGAGGATTTGCACAAGGATTCAGCTACCTGCTTGGCTATGCGGCAGAAGGAATCAACTTTGTGTTTGGCGGTTTGGTGAATGCGGATCAATCGACATTCTTTATGAACGTTCTCTTGCCGATTGTATTTATTTCTGCACTCATCGGAATTCTGCAAAAATGGAAGATCCTCCCGTTTATTATTAAATACATCGGCCTTGCCCTCAGCAAGGTAAACGGAATGGGAAGACTTGAGTCGTATAATGCTGTCGCATCTGCAATTTTAGGGCAATCAGAAGTCTTTATCTCCTTAAAGAAAGAACTCGGTTTACTGTCACAGCAGCGTTTGTACACGCTTTGCGCTTCTGCGATGTCAACCGTATCCATGTCAATCGTCGGCGCTTACATGACGATGCTGAAGCCTGAATACGTCGTAACGGCTCTTGTATTGAACTTATTTGGCGGTTTTATCATTGCCTCTATCATTAATCCTTACGAGGTCGCAAAAGATGAGGATATGCTCCGTGTAGAAAATGAAGAAAAACAATCCTTCTTCGAAGTGCTCGGAGAATACATCTTAGATGGTTTCAAAGTAGCGGTTGTTGTCGCAGCAATGCTGATTGGATTTGTCGCGATTATTGCTTTGATCAATGGTATCTTTAACGCTGTACTCGGTATTTCCTTCCAAGACCTGCTTGGATATGTGTTTGCTCCATTCGCTTTTCTTGTTGGTATTCCATGGAATGAGGCTGTTAACGCCGGAAGTATTATGGCAACAAAAATGGTATCGAACGAGTTTGTCGCTATGACGTCTCTTTCGCAAAACGGTTTTCACTTCAGCGGCCGCACAACAGCGATTGTATCAGTATTCCTCGTTTCGTTCGCGAACTTCTCTTCCATCGGTATCATTGCCGGTGCTGTAAAGGGTCTGAATGAAAAGCAAGGAAACGTTGTTGCTCGTTTCGGTCTGAAATTATTATACGGTGCTACGCTTGTCAGCTTTTTAACAGCGGCAGTTGTAGGTCTGATTTACTGAACATAATCGAAAAGGATCGGTGACTAAAATGAGAATGGTAGATATTATCATCAAAAAACAAAACGGAAAAGAACTCACCACAGAAGAAATCCAGTTTTTCGTGAACGGCTATACGGACGGAAGCATTCCTGATTATCAGGCAAGCGCGCTTGCCATGGCGATTTATTTTCAGGATATGAGTGATCGTGAACGGGCGGACTTAACAATGGCTATGGTGAACTCCGGTGAAACGATTGATCTTTCTGCCATCGAGGGAATTAAAGTGGATAAACATTCAACCGGCGGCGTCGGCGACACGACAACACTCGTCCTTGCACCGCTTGTCGCGGCTCTTGATGTGCCGGTTGCCAAAATGTCCGGCCGCGGCCTCGGTCATACGGGCGGAACAATTGATAAATTAGAGGCGATCGACGGGTTTCACGTGGAACTGTCTAAGGACGAATTTATTAAGCTTGTGAACCGCGACAAGGTTGCCGTCATTGGCCAAAGCGGCAACTTAACGCCGGCGGATAAAAAACTGTACGCCCTGCGTGATGTAACGGGTACGGTAAATTCCATCCCGCTTATCGCTAGCTCCATTATGAGCAAAAAAATCGCTGCCGGAGCGGACGCGATCGTGCTTGACGTGAAAACGGGAGCGGGCGCCTTTATGAAAACAGAGGAAGATGCGGCTGAACTCGCGAAAGCAATGGTACGAATCGGCAACAAAGTCGGCCGCCAAACGATGGCTGTCATCTCCGACATGTCCCAGCCGCTCGGCTTTGCGATCGGAAATGCGCTTGAAGTGAAAGAAGCGATAGACACGCTCAAAGGCGAAGGCCCTGAAGACCTGCACGAGCTAGTCTTAACACTCGGCAGCCAAATGGTCGTGCTTGCGAAAAAAGCAGGTACATTAGACGAAGCAAGAGCGAAGCTTGAAGAGGTCATGAAAAACGGCAAAGCGCTAGAGAAATTCAAAGATTTCTTAAAAAACCAAGGCGGTGACAGCTCGATTGTTGACGATCCGTCTAAGCTTCCGCAAGCGGCTTATCACATTGATGTGCCAGCAAAAGAAGCGGGTGTGGTCTCCGAAATCGTAGCGGACGAAATCGGCGTTGCTGCCATGCTGTTAGGAGCCGGACGCGCCACAAAAGAAGACGAAATTGATTTAGCCGTCGGCATCATGCTCCGCAAAAAGGTCGGCGACAAGGTAGAAAAAGGTGAACCACTCGTGACGCTTTACGCCAACCGCGAAAACGTCGATGAAGTCATCGCGAAAGTTTATGACAACATCCGCATCGCAGCGGAAGCGAAGGCGCCGAAGCTGATTCATACATTAATTACGGAATAAAAATAAAGCACATCCCATCCTGAGTGGGGTGTGCTGTTTTGATTACAGGATATGATCAACCTGATAATCCTCTTGTTCGATTTTTTTTGCTTTCGTAAGATTTTTTCTGAAATAGTAGATGAGATAGCATAGGATGATACAAGGAATTCCGCAGAAGAGAGCGATTCTTTGATTGGGATCAAAAGCCAGACCGATACAAGAAGCTGAACATAATAAAAGGGCGGCTATAGGCATAAGAGGATAAAGCGGTGTGCGAAATGTCAGATCTTTTACATTCCCCCCTTTTTTAAGAAATCTCTTTCGGAACAAGAGTTGAGACAGCGCAATGCTCATCCAGACCACAACCCCTGCAAATCCAGCAATCGCTACCATCACCACATATACAGTTCCAGGTGCCACAATACTGGATACGAGAGATAAACAAGATACAGCCATACTGATGATTAAGGCATTGAGTGGAATGCCTTTAGATGTGACTTTTTTAAAACGAGAGCTGATCATGTTTTCATTTGCTAACGACCACAGCATACGGGTTGAGGCATACAGGCCTGAATTGGCCACGGACAGCAAGGCTGTTAATATAACAAAATTCATAATATCTGCGGCGTAAGGGATTCCGATCTCTGCAAACACTGCTACAAAGGGGCTTTCAATTACTCCTGCTTCTTTCCATGAAATCAGTCCGGATAATACGAAGATGGCACCAATGAAAAAAATGACTGTCCTCCATGCGACATTACGGATGGAGCGCGGAATATCCTTTTGAGGATTTGCGGATTCTCCTGCTGTGACGCCGATTAATTCTGTTCCGGAAAAGGCAAAACTCACAGATATCATGGCGATAAATACAGCGAGAAAGCCGTTCGGAAACAATCCTCCATGACCGGTGAAATTTGAAAACATAGGGGCATCAGCCGTCCCGTTTAAAGAGATCAAGCCAAACATGGCGGCGCCTCCTAAGATGATAAATAAAATGATGGTGACAATCTTCACGCTCGAAAACCAAAATTCGGTTTCCGCAAATAATTTGACTGAA
Organism: Bacillus sp. LBG-1-113; assembly: GCF_020708615.1. Lineage (NCBI taxonomy): Bacteria > Bacillati > Bacillota > Bacilli > Caryophanales > Bacillaceae > Bacillus > Bacillus sp. LBG-1-113. The sequence continues at coordinate 168,502 of NZ_JAJFDG010000003.1, forward strand.
AATGCGTTGCATACGAAAAGGAGAGCTGCAAAAATCGCGCTCCACATCCATACGCTGCTGTCAGGAAACCAGCGCTGCATGAGAATACCGGATGCGGTAAACTCAGAACCTACCGTCACCACCCAATTCACCCAGTACATGATGCCGACCATAAAACCGGTAGATGGCCCGATGAATGTTGTAGCGTATTTTTGAAAGGAACCGGTCACCGGCATGGCGACTGACAATTCACCGAGACATTGCATGACGAGGTACATCATCAATCCGCCGATTAAATAAGCGAGTATCGTCCCGCCGGGCCCGGCTTGGCTTAGCGTATAGCCCGTGCTGAGAAAAAGTCCTGTTCCTATGACGCCTCCCAATGAAATCATAAATAAGTGCCTGCTTTTCATTGTCCGTTTCAGCTGATGGCCGCTTTTCTCCTGAAGACCCACCGTCTCGTCCTCCTTTTAGCTGCCGTTTATCAGGCAGATGAGTTTCTTGTTACCAACATACAACCTGCCGGAAGATCACTTGAATCGGGAGCGTTTCATCCCTTTTAATGCGTGTAACAGAACGTGAGCTGCGGCTCTGCTTGTCATATCCCGAAAATCGAGGGTGGGATCAACTTCAACGATTTCGATCCCTGCGACATTGGGCTCTTGTGCGATGTACTTGATTGCTTCGAGTAATTCGTCTGTATAGAGGCCGCCCGGGCCAATCGCTGGACAGCCGGGTGCATGAGACTGGTCTAAGACATCCATATCAACAGATATAAAAATAAAGTCTGTTTCAGTTTGAACAGCAGGCAGGATTTCTTTAATGGTCGGGATCAGGCCTTTCTCACGAATCATTCCCATCGTGTGGATGTCCACGTGATGATTTTTCGCGTATGTTTCATAAGCCAAGCTGTTGCTGAATTCTCTGATACCCAGTTGAATCAAATGCTGACCTTCTATAATCTCTTCATCCAAAAGGCGGCGGAAGGGGGTGCCGTTTGTCGGCCCCCCGTCCTCCGTGTTCCGCACATCATGATGGGCATCAAATTGAATAACGGCTGTCTTTCCTTTCGTTTGCGCAATCGCTTTTATGGTGGAGTAGCTGATGGAGTTATCTCCCCCGAGTATGAGCGGCACCCAATCTGGATAATCCGAAAGCAGAGCATGCATGGTTTGGAAGATTTGATCATGTGATTTCACGATATCAGTCACATGAATATCGACATCCCCCAGATCATAAAGAAAATCTGATACGACATGTTCCCCAAGCTCAGCAGAATAAGCCGATGAATGTTTTAGAGCCTGGCGTATTGTTCCGGGGGCAAAGGAAGCGCCGGAATGACTGATGGACGATTTTGATAGGGGGACACCTATCAGTCCCGGCCCCTTAATGCTTTGGCCGTTCCATTTTTCTATCAGATCGCTCATTTTTGTGACATCTCGGTCTTTAAACGAAGAACCTGCCTCTCTGAGAAAAGGGTATTTATTCATAAATGCCTCCCTCCCTGTTGACTACAATTGTTCCGTTTTTCATGACTTGATGTACATGATTGACGCCGTAGTGATACGGAATATACATGTAATTCGAGGCTTGCCAAATGACAAGATCTGCAGAGCGTCCAGCTTTGAGCTGCCCTGCTTCATCACCTTTTCCTATGGCATATGCGGCATTGACTGTGACGGCATGCCATATTTCTTCTGCGGTCATTTTCAGGTGAAGCGCGGCAATCGACATTGTCAGCTGAATATTTTCAGTTGGGGAGCTGCCCGGATTAAAGTCCGTTGCCAAGCTGACACGTACCCCCGCATCAATCATGTCTCTTGCTCTGGCATATGTGTGTTTGCCAAGGTAAAACGTCGTGCCCGGCAAGAGGACGGCGATGGTTCCTGATTCAGCCATTTGCTGTATGCCTTCATTTGAGGCGCCCACCAAGTGATCGGCTGAGACAGCTCTTAGCTCAGCCGCTAATTCAGCTCCTCCAAGAGGATCAATTTCATCAGCGTGGATTTTTAATCCGAATCCCGCCTCAGCCGCTTTTTTTAAGTAACGTCGGGATTGGCTGACTGTAAAAACGCCTGTTTCTGTAAAAATATCTGCAAAGGCTGCGAGCTCTTCCGCTTTTATTTCCGGCAAAAGATCCAGCATGCGATCTAAAAACTCATCGGGGCGGTCCTTATCTTCAGGAGGAATGGCATGAGCGCCCATGAAAGTGGAGACAAGGTCAATGGGCTGGCTCTCATGCAGTTGTTTCGCGACACGCAATTGTTTCAGCTCTGTATTTTTATCTAAGCCGTAGCCGCTCTTCACTTCAGCAGTGGTCGTGCCATATGACAGCATTCTTTTCAGATGTAAATGGCCTTTTTTCAGCAGCTCTTCCTCCGAGGCAGCCCGGGTGTCTTTGACAGTGGACAAAATCCCGCCGCCCTGCGCCAGAATTTCTAAATAGGAAATGCCCTGAAGCTTTAGATTCATCTCCTTTTCCCGAGATCCGCCAAATACAAGATGGGTATGCGGATCGACGAGGCCCGGCGTTACAAGCCGTCCCGAACAGTCAATGATTTCGTCTGCCTCGTAATCGGCTTCAGCCCCTTTTTTTCCGGCGAACACAATCTTCTGTTCGTGGATCCCGACAACAGCATCTTCGATCACATGAAGATCCTGCATGCTTTTGCCCGCGCGGGGGCCGCTGCTTTCCATCGTCAAAAGCTGACCAATGTTGATGAGTATCGTATCAATTTGTTTCGGCATGTCATCACTCCCTTATTTTTGCATTGGCACGATAATGTCTTGTTTTTTCGCTACTTCAACAGCACGTTCATAACCCGCATCCGCATGACGGATAATGCCCATTCCCGGGTCGCTCGTTAAGACTCGGGCGAGCCGTTCGTCAGCCAGCTTGCTTCCATCGGCAACCGCAACCATACCGGCATGCAGTGAATAGCCCATTCCAACGCCGCCGCCATGGTGGAAGGAAACCCAGCTCGCACCCGCCGCTGTGTTGACAAGCGCATTTAGCACAGCCCAATCGCCGACAGCGTCACTTCCGTCCATCATCGCTTCTGTCTCCCGGTTTGGTGAGGCGACAGACCCGCAGTCCAGATGATCTCTCCCAATGACGACAGGCGCCTTTAGCTCCCCGTTTCGAACCAATTCGTTAATGGCAAGCCCCATCTTTTTTCTTTCTCCGTATCCAAGCCAGCAAATACGGGACGGCAAGCCTTGGAAAGCGACTTTTTCCTGAGCCATATCGATCCAGCGGTGAAGGGCTTTATTTGCCGGGAACAGTTCTTTTAATAACGCATCCGTACGGTAAATATCTGCCGGATCACCGGAAAGCGCCGCCCAGCGGAATGGCCCTTTTCCTTCACAGAATAAGGGGCGGATATAAGCAGGGACAAACCCCGGAAAATCGAAGGCATTCTCCAGCCCTTCATCCTTAGCAACTTGCCGGATGTTGTTGCCGTAGTCAAATACAACTGAACCCTTTTGTTGAAAGGCCAGCATGGCTTCCACATGTTTTTTCATGCTTTGTTTCGCAAGGCGCACGTAAAGGTCTGGATTGTCTTGGCGCAAACGATCAGCTTCATCAAGTGAATAGCCCTCAGGAACATAACCGATTAATGGGTCATGGGCAGACGTCTGATCGGTGACGATATCAATGGTGACGCCGCGGTTCAGAAGAGTATGGTGAACCTCTGCCGCATTTCCGAGAAGAGCGATGGAGAGAGGTTTTCCTGCTAGCTTTGCTTCTTCAGCCCACGCTAAGGCTTCCTCAATCGACGCTGTTTTCCGGTCACAGTATTTTGTTTCAATTCGTTTGTCGATTCGTTTCTCATCAACCTCGACGGCAATCACAACTCCGTCATTCATCGTGACAGACAGCGGCTGGGCGCCCCCCATTCCGCCGAGACCGGCTGTCAGCGTCAATGTCCCTTTTAAGCTTCCTCCGAAATGCTGTCTCGCGAGCTCAGCGAAGGTTTCATAGGTTCCTTGCAAAATGCCTTGTGAGCCAATGTAAATCCAGCTGCCTGCTGTCATTTGCCCGTACATCATTAACCCTTTTTTCTCAAGCTCGTGGAAATGCTCCCAGTTCGCCCACTTCGGAACAAGCACAGAGTTTGCTAAAAGCACGCGCGGCGCCTGCGGGTGTGTACGGAACATGCCAACGGGCTTTCCGGATTGCACGAGCAATGTCTCATCATGTTTTAGTGTTTTTAAGGATTGCTCAATGGCGTGAAAAGCGTCCCAATCCCGTGCCGCTTTGCCAATCCCGCCATATACAATCAGGTCTTCCGGCTTCTCGGCGACTTCCGGATCAAGGTTGTTTCGAAGCATCCGAAGCACCGCCTCTTGCTCCCACCCTAAGCATTCAAGTTCTGTTCCTCTATTGGCACGGATTGATTTTTTTACATCAGTCATATGTTCATCCCCCTTAGTTCTTCTTTCTGATGATTAGGTAATAAAGATTCCTTCTTCAGCCAGACAGTCAAGCGTTCAATGTCATAGGAAAAAACACGGTCCTGCTGAATGGACGGCACGACTTTTCTCATTTCTTGAAAAAGCTGTTTGGTGTAGGAGGCAGCATGTTCTATGCCTCTGTATTCAACAGCCTGCAATGCGCAAATTGCTTCAATCGCAATCACTCTTCTTGTATTCGCGATCACCTGATAAGCATGCCGCGCGGCGATGGTTCCCATGCTGACGTGGTCTTCTTGGTTGGCGGATGACGGAATAGAGTCCACACTTGCGGGATGGGCCAGTGTTTTATTTTCAGAAACAAGTGAGGCCGCGGCATACTGCATGATCATTGCACCGGATTGCAGACCGGGATGAGGGCTTAGGAATGGCGGCAGGTCATTCAGCTGCGGGTTTACAAGGCGCTCTATCCTGCGTTCTGCGATATTCGCAAGCTCTGATACTGCGATTTTTAGAAAATCCATGGCAAAGGCGATCGGCTGTCCGTGAAAGTTTCCGCCAGAAATGACTTTGTCCCCGTCATTGAAAATAAGAGGGTTGTCCGTAGCTGCATTCATCTCAATCTCTAATTTTTCTTTCACATAGCCTAACGTCTGCCAGGTCGCACCGTGCACTTGCGGAATACAGCGCAATGAATACGCATCCTGAACCCGCAGTTCTCCCTGAGAGGTTGTCAAGCTGCTGTCAGATAGATAAAAACGGATTCGCTCTGCGACATCGATCTGCTCCTGATAGCCGCGGGCGGAGTGAATATCCTCGTCAAACGCATCGATAATTCCGCGGAGCCCTTCAATCGTTAAGCTGGCAATGCGCTCTGTTTGATAGGCTAGTTTTTCCGCTTCAATGTATGCGACCACACCCATAGCAGTCATGGCCTGAGTCCCGTTAATCAAGGCAAGCCCTTCCTTGGATGTCAGTGATACCGGTTGAATTCCAGCTTTTTTCAAGCCTTTCATTGCCGGCATCCTTTCTCCCTCAAAAAAGACTTCTCCTTGCCCGATCAGCGCAAGCGCCAGGTGGGAGAGCGGCGCCAGATCCCCGCTTGCGCCAAGTGATCCCTGCTGGGGGATGACAGGATGGACGCGTTTATTTAAAAAGGCAAGCAATTGTTCGATCAGCTCAGCGCGTACACCGGAAAAGCCTTTTAACAGCGCATTGGCGCGCAAAAGCAGCATGGCCCTGGAAACACACTCAGGAAAAGGATCGCCGACTCCGCAGGCATGAGAAAGGATTAAATTCAGCTGCAGCTCCGCTGAGTCTTCTTTCTGAATCAAGACATCACTAAATTTGCCAAATCCGGTATTGATGCCGTAAATTGTTTTTTCATCGTGAACAATCCGTTCCACTGCCGCTCTGCTTTTCTTCACACGTCCCATACTTTCCTCGGAAGCCGCTGCCTCTTCAAAATCAAACAGCACACGAGCAACGTCCACTGTTGTCAATGAAGAACCGTCTAAAGTCACCATAAGCCCAACTCCTTTTTCTTTACTTTGGTAAAGCACCCATGCAAAAAGGGGCTATGCTGTGAAAGTCTGCTTTCACGCATAGCCCCCTATCGTCTAAGATCTATGGGCTGTTTCATATGTGATTAATTCCAACGCCGAATGTTTCATGCTCAAGTCCCTTAATCGGCGCTCCTATTGTTCCGTAAAGCGAGACAGCGATCCAATCGCCTTCCGCTTCACTTTCATAAGGATTTCCCCTCAAAACGGCAAACCTCAATCCCACCGTCCGAAGCAGCGATCCTAGCAGCATTTCACCTCTGGTCACGCCATGCAAAGCCTCCATTGTCGCATGATAAAGCGCGTGTGACTCACGGTAGCCCTCAGATTGAATGACGCCGCTCTTTTTGGAAGCGGTTTCAATTGCAGCTACTACTTTATGCGCGTCCATTGATCCTACCTTGCCAAGACAGACCTTCCATCCATCTCGCTCCAGCTCCTCGACCTGTGTACGTTCTTCAGCTTCATTAAGCAACAGAAGAACAGACAGCCGGCCGATCCGGCGCTCTTTATGCAGTGTCATATGAATCACTCAATTCCTAAAAATTCTGATAACTATTAACTGAGTATTATATTAAGTGTTTCAGCAATAGAAGTCAAAAGGTTTTTTACAGTCTTTAACAAGTTAGATTGGTATTGTGATATCGTGATGCAGAAATCTCAGCACATTGCACATCATTCATGCCAGATAGGTGTGTGGGTGGCGGCGCACTCTTGGACACAGGAGCCTATGCGCTCTCTTCCGCAAGGTATTTTCTCACGGGCCAGCCGAATGAGATTCTCAGCCCTGCCAAGCCGACTGTAGACGAGCAGTCGGGCGTCATCTTAAAAAACACTGACAACGAAATGGCTGTCATATCGCTGACAATGAGAGCGAAAATGCCAAAAAGAGGCGTAGTTGCCGGAGAAAATGGCTTTATCACAGTCGACGACTTTACAAGGCCGGAAAAAGCACTCATTACATACGCCAATGGAAAAACAGAGGAGATTGAAGAAGGAGAAACCGCAAAAGGGTTGAACTATGAAGTAGAGGATATGCAAGCAGCAGTCCTGCACCAAACAGGCAGCCAGACCATCAGTCTCTCCCTGGAATGTCATGAGCATCTTGGACAATGTCAGAGAACAGTGGGGCATTACCTACCCGTTTGAATATGAAAACATCCGGCCTTCATAGCGGGCCAGTGTTTCTTCATAAAAAATGTAAGCGTTTAAAAATTTAAAAAAAAGTGAGGCGAATTGTTTAGATGTTCAACCGATTGTTCCGTTTATGTTTTCTTGCAGCCCTTATCATGGCCTTCACCCTGCCAAACTCCGTCTATGCGCAAAAGGCAGAAAAACCCGTCTTTAAAGAAGTCAGTGTCCATGATCCTTCCATCATTGAGTCAAACGGCACCTTTTATGTTTTTGGATCTCATCTCGCTTCAGCAAAAACGAATGACCTCATGCAATGGCAGCAGCTGACCACCAGCGTTAGCAACGACAACCCTCTTATTCCCAATGTCTATGAAGAATTAAAAGATACCTTCGAATGGGCGCAATCCAATACCCTGTGGGCGGCTGATGTCGCGCAGCTGGCGGACGGCAAATACTATATGTACTACAACGCCTGCCGCGGTGACTCACCAAGATCCGCCATGGGAGTGGCCGTCGCTGACAACATCGAAGGGCCCTATAAAAACAAGGGCATCTTTTTGAAATCAGGCATGGAAGGCACAAGCAGTGACGGAACACCTTATGACGCAACCAAACACCCAAATGTCGTAGACCCGCACACCTTTTTTGATAAAAACGGCAAGCTGTGGATGGTGTACGGTTCATATTCAGGCGGCATTTTCATTCTGGAAATGAATCCGAAAACGGGCTTCCCGCTCCCTGGACAGGGCTACGGCAAAAAACTGCTCGGCGGCAACCACAGCAGAATCGAAGGCCCATATGTGCTCTACAATCCAGACACCAAGTATTACTACTTATACCTATCATATGGCGGTCTTGACGCAACAGGCGGTTATAACATTCGTGTCGCCCGCTCCAAGAATCCGGATGGCCCGTATTATGATGCAGAGGGCAACTCAATGATTGACGTCCGCGGCAAAGAAGGCACATTCTTCGACGACCGCTCCATCGAACCATACGGCGTCAAACTCATGGGCAGCTATTCATTTGAAACAGAAAATGAAAAAGGAACCGGCTATGTCTCACCGGGCCACAACTCCGCATACTATGACGAAAAAACCGGACGCTCCTATTTAATCTTCCACACCCGCTTCCCGGGCAGGGGTGAAGAACATGAAGTCAGAGTCCATCAAATGTTCATGAATAAAGACGGCTGGCCGGTAGTGGCGCCATATCGTTACGCAGGAGAAATACTGGAAAAAGCAAAACAAAAAGACATCACAGGAACCTACAAGCTCATTCAGCACGGTAAAGACATCTCAGCAGACATCAAAAAAACCATCAACATTCAGCTCAACAAAGACCACACCATTTCCGGGGAAATGACCGGAACGTGGAAGAAAACCGGAAAGAATACAGCTGAACTTACGTTAGCAGGCAAGATGTATCATGGCGTATTTTTACGCCAGTGGGATTCGGTGAGAGAGAAGAACGTGATGACGTTTAGTGTATTGAATGGTAGCGGTGAGGCTGTATGGGGAGTAAGATTATAAGATAAATTATATTTGAGAACCTTTTCTTGATTAAGAAAAGGTTCTTTTCTTACTTACTACTCTAATAGGTATTTTGATAATCTCTAATTAATTTTGTATACTATAACAAAAAATAACAATTTTATAGATAAATAAGATGTTTTTGGAGGGAATAATTTGGCGGGTGTAAGCATTGAGGTAGGTAATACAACATATTCTGATCAAATTAAAGAATGGCGATTTTCTAAACGTGATAATGCTAAAATAATTGTTCATATTACATTGAAAAGTGGAATGAAGAAAAGTGAAGAGTTAGATAGGTGTATAATTACACCTGTTCGAGAAATGGTCATTAATAAACAAGAACGACTTGTTTTAAAGGGAAATGTAAAAGCGAATATTGAAAACGTTATAATATATGGAGATAAATATGCTATTTTAAATTTTAGTGGAAATGATCAGAAATATATTTATAAAGAAAAAGATATTGAAAAGATTACTTTAGGTAATGCAAAGTTTAAACATTTATTAGATTATTTTGGATATATAGCGGCTGTTAAAGATAAAACACAAAATGATATCCCACCTATTTTGGAAGGTGAAATTCAGCGTATGCCATTAAGAATAGAAAGTGCTCTCTATGCTTATTTTTCGAAGGAAAGTCGGGCATATAAGGATTCAGAGATACTCCTTTTTCCTTTTGGTTTAAACCTAAGTCAGATCCAGGCAGTTCAATCTGCTTTTTCTTCTCAAATAAGTGTAATTGAAGGCCCTCCTGGTACTGGGAAAACACAAATTATTTTAAATATAATTACTAATTTAGTGATCAAAGGAAAGAATGCTGCGATTGTCTCAAGTAATAATTCTGCAGTTGCTAATGTTAGAGAAAAAATGGAGAAAGCAGGATACGATTTTCTTCTCGCATCATTAGGTAGCCAAGGTAATCAAAAGAAATTCTTTGAGCAACTTCCGGAATTTCCTCAAAATATAGCCGATTGGAAGATTGAGAATGAGAGAGAATCAGAGTTACTGAAAAGCCTCTTAAGTGATGTAGAATCTATTAAAGAACTATTAAAGTTACAAAACAGACAAGCAGTAATAAAACAGCAAATAAAAGACCTAGAAACAGAGAAAAAATATTATAAACAACATTTTGATTCATTAGAAACCATGAAGCCAAAGCTTTTACCCTTTTATAAGTTTAATAATTCTAAGATTTTAAATTTTATGGTTGATGAAGTACTCAACAAACAGAACCGAATGAACTTCTTTAAGAAAACCAAATATCTTTTCTACTATGGATTATATGACTTCAAACAAATAGGGGACAGTTTAAATAAAGAGAAAATGCTTTCTCAACTCCAATATCAATTCTATAAGCAAAAACTAACTGAATTAAATACAGAGTTAAGTAAAATAAATCAAATGCTACATGCCAAAAATTTTGACGAGCTAAGTAATCGAATTCAAAATTATTCTACATTAATTTTTAAAAATTATATACATAATAAACAAAAAGCGGTTAAGAAAGAGATCTTTGAGCACAAGAAGTATAAAGACGCAAAGCAGTTTGATCGATTTATAAATCGATATCCTATCATTCTGAGTACTGCATTCTCTTTAATGAAATCAATTCCAGATGGTTTCTTATTTGATTACTTAATTATAGATGAGGCCTCACAGTTGGAATTGATGCCAGGTATCCTTGCTCTAGGCTGTGCTAAAAATGTAATTATTGTTGGAGATACGAAACAACTACCTCATATTCCAGATAAGAACATATTAAAGGGAGAGATGGGAATCGAACCTTGCTTTGATTATGTAGAAAATAGCCTGCTGCATTCAATTCTAAAAGTATATGAGAATAAAATTCCCGTTACTTTGTTAAAGGAGCACTATCGTTGCCACCCTATGATCATCAAATTTTGTAATGAACAATACTATGAAGGCAATCTCATTCCGTTGACTAAATATGATGAAGAAGAGGATTCTTCAATTATTTTAATAAAAACCGTTAAAGGAAATCATATGAGGTTTCAAGGCGGACGACACAATGTTCGTGAATTGGATTCTCTTGAAGAGGCAACGATTAGAGAGAAGGTTTTCCCACATGATTTTGATGATATTGGATTTATTGCTCCTTATAGAGCCCAAATAAAAGCAGCTAACCGTTATATGAGAGAAGTAATTATTAAAGATACTGTACATAAGTTTCAAGGAAGAGAATGTGATGGGATTATTTTCTCCACAGTACTTGATGATAAGGGCGGTAAAAAGGATATTGAATTTGTTGATAGTGCCACTTTATTAAATGTAGCTATATCGAGAGCAAAAAAACGTTTTGTTTTAGTATCTGCTGTCGATATTTTCAAGAGAAGTAACAAAGAAATCTCCGAGTTAATACGTTATATGGAATATTATACGGAAGCTAGTTTATATCATGAAAGTCAGGTCGTTTCCGTGTTCGATTTACTATATAAAGAATTCTCAGAAGTTTTAGTACAACGAGAAAATAAACTACTAGAGAGTGACTCAAGATTTAAATCTGAAAGGATTATAGCGAGTTTGCTCAGAGATATTCTTAAAGAAGAAGCCTATAAAAAAATTGAGTTTAGAAGGGAGTATCGTTTAAAGGATTTATTTAATGATACCTCCCATTTAAACAAAGAGGAACAAAGGTTCGTTAGAACAGTAGCTCGATTTGATTTTCTGCTTTATTACAAAATGGGCAATGAACCTGCTGGGGTAATAGAGGTAGACGGTACTTCTTATCATCATTCAGACGACCAAAAAAGAAGGGATAAATTAAAGGACTCTATTCTTGAAAAATCGGGGATACCTTTTATTAGATTGAGAACCAATGAAAGTGGTGAGGCAGAAAGAATAAAGGGATTGTTAGATTGTATTTTAAAAACAAATGAGTTAAAGAATGATTAACAACCTAAGGATAAGTTGATTTTTTATGTCTATATACCCTTTAGAGTGTTAAATAGTTTCTTTACTAACTATTTAGCTGAAAATAATATAGTGAAAACGTTTATATTGTTGTCATTGAATCTTTTCAGTATGATAAATTCAAACTGAGTGATAATAGGGGATTTATTAAAAGCCGCAGACATGAGTGCAAAAGCGCTTGATGCCGCAGTGCATCTGGCAAAAGAAATACCGCAAAAGCGAAAGGCGTCAGCCTGATCGTAGTCGGCAGCCGGGGCATCAGCGGCCTGAAAGAGATGATGCTTGGTAGTGTCAGCCACAAAGTGTCTCAATTATCGCCTTGTCCTGTATTAATTGTTCGATAGATAAAAATGTACATGTTACCCAAAAGAGGCGCTCCCTTAATCAGTAAGGGGACGCCTCTATCTTGTTTGGCTTCAAATATTAATACGCATATGTTTAAATGACCAATATACTTTTATATCTTTATTTCTCTGTTGATTTATTGGCCGGTGCAAACCAGCCGAATAAAGCAATGGCCACTAATACGCCATAGAAGATTAGTGTCCAGATGGTGCTGTGTGGAAAGTGATGATCTAGGATTCCAATGTCTTCATGGGCAAGGGTAATGACCACCAGTTTGACGCCGACCCAGGCCACAATGGCATATGCGGTTGTTTCCAGTGCAGGGCGTTGATTAAGAAGCTTTACAAACCAAGTTGCTGCAAACTTAATTAGGATAAGGCCTGCAATTCCACCTAGGACAACAATAATAAATTGTCCTCCATCCATGCCGCCGAAATCATCAAGTGGTGAATCAGGAAGCCCGAGAGCTAAAGCAACCGCAGCCAGAATCGAATCAATGGCAAAAGCGAGGTCCGCTAAAGCAATTTTTCCGACTGTGGGCCAGAAACCTTTCCCGGCAGCCTCCTCTTTGTCCTCCTCATGAATATTCTTACTTTTTTTCCCGAAACGGGCCTTAATCACATGCTTTAAGCCCAGGTAAAGAAGATACGCTGCTCCTATCGCCTGAATCTGCCAGACGTTTGCGATAAACGAAATGGCAAAAAGCGCCGCAAATCGGAAGGCAAATGCCATTATGATTCCATAATTTATCGCTTTCTTTTTCTGATCATTGGGTAAATGCTTGGCGATAACTGCCAGTACAAGAGCATTGTCAGCCGATAGCAGTCCTTCTAATCCGATTAAAATGAACAATGTCCAGACATATTCAAGCCAGATAGACTCCATCCACATCTTTCCTTTCTAAATTGTAAAGTATGCCGTAAAAGTTTCAATATCAACAGTATTTCCCTTCTCATTTATAGTTAACTCTAAAGAGTAGTTCGGTATTTAATGGATTTTTCTTTCTTACTAGAAAAAATAACCTGGAACAAGAAAGGAATCCGGGGCTTTTTTGAAACAGATACAGATGTAAAATAGTCATTTGATCATTTCATCGTGCACCTGAAGCTTGAACCATAATGATCTCTCTCCTTAAAAAACAGGTGAGTTTTTTGGTAAATGTCTGTATGATAAACATATGGAAAATAGAGGATGGGTGGCGATCCTACATGATATTACAAACTATAATATGCAAGCTTATGTAAAATTATCAAAATGAGTAAAAACAGAAAATGGCAAAAAAAGAATGACTAATTACTGGGGTAAATAGAGAAACGGCAATCAGCTTTTCGGCGGTCACATAATCTTTAGCGGACAGCTTTCGGGTCGATGGAGTAGATATTCAAACAAATAAAAAGTCAGAATTTATAGTAAACAGGAAGAATCAGACTTGTCTGAAGTCCAGCAGGCGGGATCTTTGATGCCAAAGCTTGAAGAAAAGCCAATTACATCCGGATATTTTATTCAACGCAGCAGGAATAAGGGAAATCACCCCTGTTCTAGAATGATCAGCCGCATCATTCAAATAGTGATATACATGATAGCAAGGCTGTGATCTGAGGGGGGAAAACAAGGTGTATGATTAACATCGCTCTGTGTCCACTTGATGGCAGAGCCTGCGCGGGCTATTTATATGTCCTCCAAGCATGCGGTCATCGGACTGACAAAGCAGCTCGCTATGTTCAAAGGGAATCAGGAATAGCATTTCAACGGGTGTGATCCAAACAGAATTAACGGAAGAATCGTTTCAAGGACGATGAAATGGTTCAGTTATTATAGATAATCATGCCCCTCATACGCGAGGGCAGTCAAGTAAAATATCGTTTCTCTAAGAAGTTAATGCTTCTAATGAGGCACACTTCATTACAGCTCAAACCTAGCCATAGACGGCTGGACGGCCGGCAAGAAACTATAATAAAGGGTGCATTTCCATATACATAACTGGAGGTAGAATACGTTTGATGCAGCAAAATCTTTTATTATTACCAAAACAAAAATCAACAGCCGTGCTGAAAATGATCATCTCTATGGTGATTTTCGGTTCCATTGGCTTTTTTTCAGAGCATACCAATCTGCCGTCATTTGAATTGGTATTTGTTCGCTGTCTGTGCGCGACGTTATTTTTAAGCGTCTGCTGGCTGGCGTCCGGTCAGCATAAAACTGAAAAATGGAGCAAGCGGGAAGTCCTGCAAACATTAGCATGCGGTTTCTTTCTGGTATTCAATTGGGTCTTCTTATTTAAGTCTTTTGAAGAAACGTCAGTTACCATTGCCATCTCTGTATACCACCTTGCACCGGTGCTTGTTCTTCTCCTGGGGAGCATCATCTATAGAGAAAAATTGAATGTCATCTCCGTCAGTTCCATTATGATCTGTTTTCTTGGAACGGCGCTGATTTCCGGCATTAACGGCAATACTTCATTCAGCCAGCTGATGGGATCGGGGATCATTTGGGCAGTTCTCGCCGCGCTGTTTTACGCATTCACAACGTTATTAGGAAAGGGCATTCACAATCTGAGCCCCTATACGACAACCTTTTTGCAGACCGGATTAGGTGTCATCATCCTCCTTCCGTTTATTCATTTCGGCGCTTTTGCTGACCTGTCTCAGGGGAACTGGATCATGGTCGTCTCCACTGGTATTATTCATACAGGTATTGTGTATTTGCTGTTTTTTGACAGCTTGCGATTTTTATCAACGAAATTTATTTCGATCATTGTCTTCCTCGACCCCGCTGTCGCGATCGTACTGGATACCGTGTTTACAGGGTTCCGCCCGGATCTTTATCAAACGCTCGGCATTGTGATGATATTTGGGGGTATGGCTTTGACGCTTGTCAGGAGGCAGGGGAAGGCGGATGCAGCTGCTGAAGAAAAGGATTTAGAACAATTTCAATCATGATAGAAAAAAGTGTAAAGGCCTTAAATGGGCCTTTTTTTGGTTTTTTGGGTCTTTATGCTCTGTTTAAATCTTAAAATAAGATAAATTTTCTAGAAAAATATTGTAATAATATTTCAGTGACGTTAACATTGTTGAGTAAATATTACTTTTATTACAAAAGGAGAGAGAAAATGAAAAAAAGAAAGAGGCGGAACGTTAAGAGATTCATTGCCGTATGTTTAGTGTTGGCGCTAATGATTTCATTATTGCCAGTAGATGTACTGGCAAAAACTTCAGAAGAAGAGTCCGGAAATCGTGTCGCAGCTGCTGATCCGGAAGAAACCCTTCAGAATGATCAAACAGAGAAAGCTGTACCATTTAATGAGAAGGATATAAACAAAGAGGGAGAAATCACCTCAGAAAGAACGGAAAACACAAAGCTTTATTATGAAGGGGACGGTGTTTATAAACAGGAAGTATACCTTGATCCTATTCATACAAAGGAAACATCGAATGCAGACTGGGAGGAGATTTCTCCTGAATTAAAAGAAACGACAAGCAAACAAGTCGAAACTGAAAATGCTGTTTTGAATTCAGATTTTCAAAAGCAAATGAAGAACGGACTTTATGCGACTTTTGAGCACAATGATCACAACCTTACATATTCACTTGTAGAAGCAAAAGGTCCAAATAAAACTTCACTTACTCCGAAAGATACTCCAGCAGATTATAAGACTGATGGTAATGAGATTGTTTATCCGGATGTTTTTCCGAACATTGATCTTCAGACTTTCACATTCAACGAAAACATAAAAGAAGATGTAGTCCTTCATCAGTATGATGGATACAACACATTTTCATTTCAGGTCAAAACCAATTTGCAGGCAAAAGAACAAGAGGACGGATCAATAGATTTTTCTGATGAAAAAGGAAAAGTTGTTTTTTCTGTGCCTAAACCTTTTATGACTGATTCAAAACTGGATGAGCTTTCCGGTGAGGTGGGACGATCAGAAAAAGTCAGCTATAAGCTGGAAAAGAATGATGAAGGGTATTTGCTTCATCTCACGGCAGACGAGAACTGGCTGAAAGACCCTGAACGCGTGTATCCAGTGTCTATCGACCCGTCAACGTCCTTATCTGTTTCATCAGATACGTTTGTCATGAGTGCCTACCCGACGACCAACTATTCTGCATCTTCGCAGAAATGGGATGCTAATCTGAAGGCCTATGTGCTGAAAACGGGTTATTACGACAAAACAACAGGCACAAACTATGCGTTCATGAAATTTAACAATTTAAAACCGATTCAAAATATGACAGTCAGCAAAGCTACATTAAAAACATACGTCGCCCATTCCTATTACGGAACAAAGGCAACTGGTCTTTGGCTGGATACGGTCAACAGCAATTATGATCATGCAAAAGTAACATGGAACACCAAACCGGCATCTAAAAATATCGGAAAAGCCGACGTCCATAAAGGACAGTGGGCGAGTTACGATGTGACCGCCGCTGTAAAGGCATGGAACTCCGGCGGGGCCAACTATGGATTCAAGCTTCATGCAAACGGAAACGGTAAGGAATACTGGAAAAAACTAATTTCCTCAGCGAACTCAAACAATAAGCCTTATATTGAAGTGACATACACCATCCCGAAGGCGAGCACACCTGCTGTTAAAGCATACAATAACGGGAACGGCACTGGTTTTTTCAATATCAGCTGGAAAAAGGCCGAGGGTGCAAAAGGCTATAAGGTATGGATTTATAATGGGAAAGAATATCAAGCGATCTCAGTCGGCAACACGACATCCTGGAGCACAAAAGGGAAAAACATTTGGCCGACAAGTGCAGAAATTTCATCCGGTAAGTACAAGCTTCACCTTGATGGCAAAGGCGGTACTGAATTAGCGCTAGATCCATCTCCAGTGTATAAAAACTCCGGCGGAAGCTATGCCACAAGCAAAAACTATTGGATTGGCGTCAGTGCAATCTTTGATCAGGGAGAAGGAGCGATGTCCGCACCGGCAAAGCCTGTTATCCCTAATGTAGGAAAAGCACAAGCACCGTCAACAAAGGGCTTTAATAATGTGAATGCCACAGGATACTTCGATCTTTCTTGGAAAGCTGTATCCGGTGCAACAGGCTATAAAGTCCAAGTGTTCAATGGGAAAGGCTTTGAGACACTTGATCTCGGAAATCAGACGTCTTGGACTACCAAGGGGAAAAAGATCTGGCCGACAAGTGCAGAAATGAAAGCGGGAAAATATGCTCTACACCTAAAGGATGGAAACGGAGCAGAGCTGCCGATCAATCCCGGACCAACCTATAAAAACGCCGGTGGGGATGCAGCCAAAAAAAATTACTCATTTAAAATAATCGCCTATAACAAAGATGGCGAAGCCATTGCATCACCGGCTGCCAACCCGACACTTCCTGATATCGCTAAACCAAAGAACTTATCCGGTTATGTGTATACAAACACAAAATCAAGCCAAACCGGTTATGTGAATTTGATATGGGAAAGGGTTCAAAATGCGAAAGGCTATAAAATTAATATCTATAACGGAAAAGAATATCAGTCCTATGATGTTGGGGACGTGGATCATTGGACAACCCAAAATAAAAACATTTGGCCGACTTCTGAGGAAATAAAAGCCGGAAGCTACAAGCTGCATACAGACGGAAAAGGCCGTGAATTGGCACTTGACCCGTCACCTGTCTATAACAATGCAAATGGAAATTACAAAGGGAAGAAGAATTATTCCTTCACTCTTTCCGCCTATGATGCGAATGGTGAAACGATTCCGACAGCACCCTTTAACCCAACGTTCCATGAAGGCGCAGAATTCCTTGGAACAGAAGAATACTGGTCTATCATTGATATCCCAAGTGGCCAGTTAAACGGTGCGACAGGAAATGTCATTGTGAATGAAGAGGATATGTCAATTGACGGGCGCGGACCAGGACTGGGCTTATCGAGAACCTACAACAGTCTTGACAGCTCTGATCACTTATTTGGACAAGGCTGGTATGCTGATGCAGAAACATCTGTCATACCGACGAACGGCGGGGCAATGTATATTGATGAAGACGCTACTACTCATCGCTTTACTAAAAAAGCCGATGGCACGTATCAGCCGCCGACCGGTGTCTATCTTGAATTAACAGAAACAGCTGATCAGTTCATATTAAAAACAAAGGATCAAACAAACGCCTATTTCAATAAAAAAGGCGGCAAGCTTCAAAAGATAGTGGATGGCCACAACAATGCAACCGTCTACACTTATAATGACAAGAATCAATTGACAGCCATTACAGATGCATCAGGCCGCAAGCTCACACTCACATATGATGAAAATGGCCATGTGACTTCCATCACCGGACCTAAGAATAAGAAAGTCACCTACTCATATGAAAATGATTTGCTGAAGAAAGTCACGGATACAGATGGGACTGTCACAAGCTATGACTATGATGGTGAAGGACGCCTTATCAAACAATATTCAGCCAACAGTACCGAAGCAAAGCCTGTCTTTACCGAATATCAGTATAGCGGGCACCGTCTCGATAAAGCGATTAACGCTAAGAAAGAAACATATGTCTATCGCTATGATGCTGATAAAAAGACGCTTCTCATGACACAGCCGAATGGCCGGAAAGTACAGTACGGCTATAATGAAGCGGGAAATCCGATTCAGGTCATTGATGATGCGGAAGGGTTAAAAATTACAACGAATACAAAGTATGAAGGCAACAATGTCGTAGAAGATGTAGATCCAAACGACGTCGGAACAGGAAAAGCAACGGAAAGCTATCAATATGACAAAGATGGCAACGTTACGTCTGTTAAAGACGCATATGGAACTGAGACATACGAATACAACAAAAACAACGATGTCACAAAGATGAAGGATACTGAGGGGAATGTAACGGATATTGCCTATGACGGACTGGATGCTGTATCCGAAACCGATCAGAGCGGAAAATCATCTTCAGCAGCCGTTTATGATAAATACGGAAATCAGATTCAATCCAGCAAAGAGTTATCCGCCTCAACCAATATTCTGAAAGATGGAAGCTTTGAAGCGCAAAAATCCGGCTGGAATCTGACCGCATCTAAAGACAGCGGCAAAATCTCAGTCATCGCCGATAAAAGCGGGGTTCTTTCCGGATCAAAGGCATTGGAAGTCTTGAGCCAATCAACGTCTGCCGGAACAGATCACGGGTATTCATCAGCGACTCAAACAGTTGAGCTGGAGCCGAATACAACCTATACATTAAGCGGGAAAATAAAAACCGATCTAGCGAAATCAAGAGCTTACTTTAATATTGATTTGCGAGACAAAGATCAAAAACGAATTCAATGGATTCACAATGAATACAGTGCATTAGCCGGAAAAAATGACTGGACAAAACGGCAAATCACTTTTACGACTCCTGCGAATGCAGGAAAAGCTGTTGTGTATATGGAAGTGGACCATAAAGATAAAGATGGCAAAGGGAAAGCATGGTTTGATGAAGTTCAGCTGGAAAAAGGCGAAGTATCGTCAAGCTATAACCCAGTTCAAAACAGCAGTTTCACATCAGCAACGGAAAACTGGAGCGCAAGCGGGGCATCCGTTGATTCTGAAGAAGGCTTTAATGATGAAGTATCATTAAAAGCTGCCCGGACCAGTGCGTCCCAAGCCGGATCAGTAACAAAACAAACCGTTGTCTTAGGGCAAAGCGCAAACGACAAACCGGTTTATCTCACACTGACAGGAATGTCGAAAGCAAGCAGTGTCAAGTTCACAGATGAAAAAGACTATTCTCTGCAGGCTAATGTCACTTATGCGGACGGCAGCACAGGCGTCTACAATGCGAAATTCCCTTCTGGAACACAGGAATGGAACCGCGCAGCTGTTGTTATACCAAAAACAAAGCCGATTAATAAAGTCGATATCAGCATACTGTTTCAAAAGAGCGCGACAGGAACCGCGTGGTTTGATGATATCCGTCTGATTGAAGGTAGCCTTTTAACAAAAAGCACGTATGACAGCAATGGAAACTATGTGACCAAGGAAGAGGACGAACTAGGTTACGCTACTTCAACTGATTACGATGAAACGGGTAAGAAAACAGCTGAAACGGATGCAAAAGGTGAAAAAACAACCTATACGTATGATCAGGCAGACCAATTGACAAACATGACGCTCTCTAACGGCACGTCTATCCTTCACAGCTATGATAAGG
This sequence comes from Bacillus sp. LBG-1-113, assembly GCF_020708615.1. Taxonomy (NCBI): domain Bacteria; kingdom Bacillati; phylum Bacillota; class Bacilli; order Caryophanales; family Bacillaceae; genus Bacillus; species Bacillus sp. LBG-1-113. The sequence goes on from NZ_JAJFDG010000003.1 coordinate 188,554, forward strand.
AAGGCAATGAGGTAAGCAAAACCATTCGGGCGGGAGCAGATCAAACCTATCAATATGAATATGATGTCATGGGCAAGCTTGTCAAAACAACTGACCCTCTGGGTAATGTGCTAGCAAGTGAATATGATGCCAACAGCAATCTAACCAAAACCATTTCACCGAATGGCAACGAAGTGTCTCTTTCTTATGATGGAACAGACCGGGTGAAATCAAAATCGTATAACGGTACAGAAAAGTACGATTTCACGTATGACAAAAATGGAAATGAAACATCGGTCGTCAATAAAGAGCAGAACACCACAAAGAAACGGACATTTGACAACAAAAACCGTTTAACCGAATTGACTGACCGCGGCGGCAGCCAAACATGGACATATCCTAGTGACTCCGATAAGCTGAAAACCTTCTCATGGAGCCATGGGGACCAAAAAGGAACGAATCAATTTACGTATAACAAACTGGATCAAATGGTTGAGATGAAAGATAGTACATCTTCCTATTCATTTGATTATGATGAAAATGGCAACGTCCAAACCTTTATTACGGGCAACGGCGGCGGAACAAGTTTTTCATATGACGAAAGAAACCTTGTAAGCTCGCTGCATATCGGCGACAAAAATGGCGGAAGCATTCTGACAGAAAGCTATGAATACGATGCAAACGGCAACCGCACAACGATAAACAGCTCAGCAAGCGGCAAGGTGAAATATGAGTATGGAAAGCTGAATCAGCTTATCAAGGAAACCCATGAAGACGGAACTGTCATTGAATACACATATGACGGATTCGGCAACCGGAAAACCGTTACAACTGTAAAAGACGGTACAAGCAAAACGGTGAACGCTTCTTTCAACATCATGAACCAGCTGACAAAAGTCAATGAGGAAAGCATCTCTTACGATAAAAACGGCAACCGCACATCTGACGGCAAATTCACATATACGTGGGATGCGGAGGATAACCTGACTGCCGTTACAAAAAAAGGCGAAGACAAGCCATTCGCAACATATAAGTATGACGAAAAAGGAAACAGAATCCAAAAAACCGTCAACGGAAAAGTCACGAACTACTTCTACGACGGAGACAGCCTGAACGTCTTGTATGAAACAGACGCGGACAACAAAGTCACAAAATCATACACATACGGTGACAGCGGCCAGCTATTATCCTACACAGAAAATGGCAAGAAATATTTTTATCACTACAACGCACACGGAGACGTCATCGCGATCTCAGACAGCACTGGAAAAACTGTTGCCAAATATCAATACGACGCATGGGGAAATCCAACAAAAACCGAAGCAAGCGATGAAGTAAAAGACAACCGCTACCGCTACGCAGGCTACCAATACGACGAAGAAACCGGCCTGTACTATCTCATGGCCCGCTACTACGAGCCAAGAAACGGCGTGTTCCTATCGCTCGACCCAGACCCGGGCAGCGACGGAGATTCACTGGATCAGAATGGGTATACTTATGGAAATAATAACCCGGTGATGAATGTTGATCCGGATGGGCATTGGGTATGGCTTGTGGTAAATGCCGGGTTTGCAGCCTATGATGGGTATAAGGCATATAAATCAGGTAAAGGGTGGAAAGGTGCTGCTTGGGCAGCTGCTACTAACTTTGGGCCTGGGAAGATATTTAAGGGTGCTAGTCGGGTTTATAAAGCGGTTAAAAGTTACAAATTCGTTCGAAAATCAAAAGGTGTAAAATATAGAGGGAAAATAAGGAAGAGTAATAGATATGTTACATTTAAAAAACCAGTAGCGAAGGGGGGAAAACGGAACAGCACTGTATATTGGATAAAGAAGAAGAAAATGCATCAAAAAAGAAGATATGATCATCGAGGATGGGCAAAATACGATATTGATTATACTAATCATGGAAACGCAAAAGAACATCCAATAGTTCCTCATAAGCATAGATGGGATTGGAGTAAAGTGAAGCCAAGACAACGATGGGAGAGACCATAAGGTATAGATTAGGAGGCAAAGAATGAGAATTGTATTAGAAGATAATGATCAATACTTTAATTTAAAACTCTTATTAGACAAGATAGATTTGAAAATAGAAGAATATAATTGGCTTATCAGTGATCTTTCTGATATAACATTGTTTGAAAATAAAAATTATATTGAGCATGAATTATTCTCAAGACACTTAGAATTCGTGTATATAAAAGGTGAAAATTTAAAGGAGATACTCAGTACTTATGACATCGTTCCCACTTTTGGAGTATTTACAGCTGTCTCTAAATCATTGAATAAACTGTCTCTATCCTCGGTACCAGTTATTAATGAGAATAGGGCTTATTGGGATAAAGACTACAACTCGCCAGTAGAAGGAGCTGTATTCGAAGTCGGTTTTTTTGACTCCTCTGATATTGTCTTCACGGGCTGCCCTGAGTTAATAGTTAATCTCAAAAGGCTATTACCAAATGTAAAAACAATTGAGGAATATTTAGGATAATACTTAGTGTAGTGTGGTTATGGGAAACAAATTAATTTGTTATAAGAGCAAAAAAAGCTTGTATCAATAAGCGATACAAGCTTTTTTTAGAACAAATCTGAATGATAAATGACAAAGAAAACAAGAGAAAGAATAATCAAATGAAAAGAACTTGAGAAATTGGCGTAGATGGTGACAGCGGCCAGCTGTATCCTACACAGAAAATGGCAAGAAATATTTCTATCACTACAACGCACAAGGTGACGTCATTGCAATCTCAGACAGCTGGAAAAACCGTTGCCAAGTATCAATATAACGCATGGGGAAATCCAACAAAAACCGAAGCAAGTGATGAAGTAAAAGACAACCGCTACCGCTACGCAGGCTACCAATACGACGAAGAAACCGGCCTGTACTATCTCATGGCCCGCTACTACGAGCCAAGAAACGGCGTGTTCCTATCGCTCGACCCAGACCCAGGAAGCGATGGAGATTCACTAGATCAAAACGGATATACCTATGGAAACAACAACCCGGTCATGAATGTCGATCCAGACGGCCATTGGGTATGGTTTGTTGTCAATGCAGGATTTGCGGTATATGATGGATACAAAGCTTATAAATCAGGCAAGGGTTGGAAAGGCGTAGCGGTTGCAGCCGCATCAGGATTTGTAGGTGGTGGAAAGTTAAAATTAACAAAAAAAATCGGAAAATGGGCCACCTCAAGACATTGGTATAAAGGAACATTTAAAACTAAAAGAAAGTCATTGGACTATCATCATAATAAACATATTGTGAGAAATGGTAAATCTTACAGTAAAAAGAGATATACAAAAGTTGCTAGAGCATTTTATAGATCTAATAAGCATTTACGCGAAAAAGTAATACTAGCTACTGGAAAAAAAGGTTACAGGATTAAGAATGGAAAAAGAACTGGTTATTACACAAGAAGTGGAAAGGTAGTTACATTTGTGAATAATAAATGGAAGAAAAAGAAAAAGCGTTAATTTTAATTTCTACAATATAGAAGGGCCTGAATATGGATGAAATTTTTTAAAAGATATAATATTGATCAAAAAACATTAGATGAGTTCAAAAAATATTATGTATTATTACATGGTCCGTTTCCAAATGATATGTATGATTTTGAAGAAGAAACAAATACTTCTTTAGATGAATTTTATGAATTTTTTGCCTTAATAACTGGAAGTTTAAATTATATAATTGAAGATAAAAAAATTCCTAGATATCAAAGAGAAATGTTAAAAAAAACGTTCTATGAACATTATCCTCATTTTAGGAATTATAAAAGTGATATTTTAAAATATCAAGAATTAAGTGAATGCTTAGAATTTCATGAAAAAATTAGGATTTTGATTAATAAGCTTATAACAGGAGTATGAATCTTTAAACTAAAATAATAAACAAAAACAGCTGTCAAGTATATTTGACAGCTGTTTTAATTAATTCGGGAAAGACACAATTTATTTTTACAGCGACAGTCTGAATGTGTATACTTTCACAAAAGCATACACATACGGTGATAGTGGACAACTGCTAGCATTCACGCAAAATGGCAAGAAATATTTCTATCACTACAACGCACAAGGTGACGTCATTGCAATCTCAGACAGCACGGGAAAAACCGTTGCCAAGTATCAATATGACGCATGGGGAAATCCAACAAAAACCGAAGCAAGTGATGAAGTAAAAGACAACCGCTACCGCTACGCAGGCTACCAATACGACGAAGAAACCGGCCTGTACTATCTCATGGCCCGCTACTACGAGCCAAGAAACGGCGTGTTCCTATCGCTCGGCCCAGACCCGGGCAGCGACGGAGACTCATTGGATCAGAATGGGTATGCTTATGGAAATAATAACCCAGTGATGAATGTTGATCCGGATGGGCATTGGGTATGGCTTGTGGTAAATGCCGGATTTGCAGCTTATGATGGATATAAGGCATATAAATCAGGTAAGGGGTGGAAAGGTGCTGCTTGGGCAGCTGCTTCTAACTTTGGTCCTGGGAAGATATTTAAGGGTGCTAAGAGGGCTTATAGTTTTGCTAATAAGGCAAAAAGAGGTTGGTTTAATAAAGAGTCTTGGCATCATATAAAAGATAGACACGGTCCAAAGCGCTCCGATAAAAAATATGGAAAAAAGGGGAAATTCAAGAGTAACAGAGCTTTGAAACGAACAACAAGAAGTACATTAAGATCAGGGAAAGCACGTAAAGGACAATATGGTCGTACAGTTTACGAAAAGACTTTTAAAAGATATGTTGGAGTGAATGGTAATAAAAGAAAAACTAAACGTGTTCGAGTTATAAGAGATAGGAATGGGAGAATAGTAACAAGTTTTCCATATTAATTTGTAATAGAGCTGCTTTTAAAGGCAGTTCTTAACGTACTAGAGACTAGGGGGATATAATGAAAAAATTAATAATGAACAAGATAAAAAAGGAAGTAAATGAAGGTTGTTTTTTTCATGTGGATAATCATGAACGCATGTACATCGGGAAAAAGGATAAAACAGGAATTATAATTTCGATCTTTGATTTGTCCGGCGATATCCGGAGATTTGAAATTAATGAACAAATTCTGTGCGAGGATATTATATTGTTTCAACAGAGTTCGGATGACCGTTATGTATTTGTTTACTCTAAGCTGCATGAGTATAAAGTTAAGGTGTTTTCAGCAGATGGAAAAGAACAAAGTGTATTTTCTCTGCCTTCAGGGGTTTCCTGCTGTCTTTTGGATGAAAAACAAAACCTATGGGCCGGTTTAAGTGATGAAGGTATTTATGATGACGAAAACCCCAGTGAGCAAAGTTTGCTGTGCTTCACTTTAGACGGACAATTAAAGGAAACTCACATTGATCAACAGCTTTCAGAAATATATGCGCCCGCGGTAGATGACTGCTATGCACTTGCAGAAAAAGATGGACTGATATACATGCTGTACTACTCTTATACAGTCATTGCCGCATTTGATGAGACGGACGTGAGACGAGTGTGGATTGTTTCTGATAAAGAATATTCTGGAGTATATGACCAGCTTGCAATTTCAGATGACGGGTTTTGGATATGCAAAGATGAACATTCACTGTCCCTCATTCCGGCTGATGTCAGTCTGCCGATACAAGAGGTGAAGTGCTGTGATCGAGACGGGCGGGAGCTCTCGATACAACAGCTGAAACTGACAAGTAATTCTATTTATGCTCTATCAGACTCGGGGATCTATAAGAGGGATATCAGAGGGGGACAATCAAATGAATGAAACATCATTTTGGCAGCTTATTGACCAAGCTGGAAGTCAGGAAGAACCTAATGAGTGGCTGCGTGATACATTAGTGAAAAAAGAGACCGATGAGATCATTGATTTTGAGTTTATGATTCAAACTTTAATGCAAAAAAGCTACCAGTCTTCCCTATGGGGAGCTGCATACATTCTCATGGACGGTTGCTCGGACGATACATTTGATTATTTCCGCGGATGGCTGATTGCCCAGGGGCAAAGAGACATTCGAAAAAGTGCTGGATGATCACGAGTATTTGGCAGCATACATCACGGAGGAAACGCTTGACGAGGAAGGCTATCCGCAAAATGAAGACTTTCTGTCGGTGGCGACAGAGGCATTGATATACAAGAAGACTGGTGACGATGATTGGGATGATGAAGTATACGATGAGCTACTAGATACGCTTGAACAAAAGGGGCTTGCCGAACTAGAAGATATTGAATTGGATTGGGGAGAAGAAGATTTGCCTGAAAGGTTTCCAAAACTGTGGGAGCGTTTTGGGGAAAATCCGCTAGGTGAGTTTTAAGTAGTAGAATATGAAGCTTGTATCAATAAGCGATACAAGCTTTTTTAGAACAAATCTGAATGATAAATGACAAAGAAACAAGAGATAGATTAATCAAATGAAAAAAAATTGAGAAATTGACGGCGGAGGGATTGCGGCGCGTGCAAAAAAGATTAATCGAAAAACTCGATGAGAATAAAAGACGTTTGTTGAAGAGTGAAATCAAAGAAAAACTAGTCCCTTGTGCAGAAAGAGGCTTTACTTATCGTTTTGCTGATCTGGCGAAAAGTAAGCAGTTGCTTGAGCTGGTTTTATCAAATTCAATACAAGCCAATACCCGTGAGGTTGATGCTCTCGGAAAAACGGAAGCGAAACAGCTGATCTTGAAAACATCTCAGTCCTATGTTGCCTATGATGACAGGGACGTTCTGCTGTTTCATCAATACAGCAACGAAATTGGTGCGTTAGTTTGTACCTTCGGAAAATGTCTCAAGCACCTTGACGGCTTATTCGAATGTATTGAGTTCGAAGAAGGGCTTCTCAATCATAGTTTTATTTTGGTTGAGCCCGAGTGTCAGTTTGGTTTATGTATATTGCACACGGAATACGGATGCGAGCTTGTTTATTGGTAGATGCTTTCCTAGGAGGAATTCTTTTGGAATGTATCCTTTGTGGAAAAAAATTCAATATCTAACAATCAGTACGGTGCTTTGCATACTATTAATAAATCATTTAATACTTGAATACGTGGTGATCAAATTGAGCGAGCCAAAGCTAATAGAATGCATAAATAAAATCAAAAGGGTCTTAAATGGACAAACAACAAGAGAAGAAGTGTCAGATTGGGCGGGCACTTATGTTTATGCGGATAACCCCGAAGTAGAAGACGATAGAGTCTGGGATATGTTAATCCTTCTAAGTGGGATTGATTTAAAAGATTCTCCTGAAGCTTATTTGCATTCAACTGATGATTTAAATGATTGGATCAAACAATATACAGAGTAATTAGTTTTTCTGCTTGTTGCAAGGCGTTATTGATTACGAGGTAGGAGATGACAATGTACAAAACAATTAATGAATGGGTTGATTATATAGATGAGGGATGCAGTGTCCTTCATTTAGATTTTAATGTGTTTAAAAAAGAGCTCTCACTTAATATCAAGGTTTTTGAAAGTGAAGCTGAATATACGCATAAAATATTATTCCGAAATATGGCATCTACTTATTATAGTGCAGATGTTGGCGACATGAGATTAGAAAAAATTATTCCAGAAGAATATAATTGGCAAATATTTGAGTTCAGTTATCACCCAGAAGGGATCGGAAACCTTTCGAATTCTAAAATTGAACACTACCATTCAAACGCTAATTTTCTTATAAATATGAACAGCATGTTGATTGCTATAGAAGCTGAAACAGTTCGCTTTGATGATCGATCGTTTTATGCATACCAATTGAACACTAAATAAAAAAAGAGAGGTTGTCAGCCTCTCTTTTCTTACTTAGAACATAACAGCAGCCAGACGAAATGTAAAAGACAACGTCATCGCGATTTAAGACTGAATTGGAAAGTAGCTTTATATCAAAACGATTAATGAAACTAGGCTGTCCGTTACTAATAGTTAATAAATGGCTTATTCTTATCACTTCATTTCTAACCTGGGAGCATAACAAATGAAAAAATTAAAAATGAATAAAATCATCAACACGAACACCCACGATTGTTTTTTTCATGCTGATACACAGGGGCGTGTCTACATTGGAAAAGGTGAGAAAGGTGATATCACTGTTTCAATCTATGATCCTTCTGGTGAAGTTCGCGATTTTAAAGTGAAAGAGCAGATGGCATACAGCGATATTCAGCTCTTTCAACAATGTGCAAATGGCTATGTCTTTGTTTATTACGAATCGTATGAGCCGAAGGTAAAGGTTTTTTCAGAAGAGGGAAGAGTGAGAAGGGCTTTATGTTTGCCTTCAGGGGTCTCCTGCTGTCTTCTTGATGAGAAGCAACACCTTTGGGTCGGTTTATGTGATGAAGGCATTTATCATGATGAAAATCCCAAGGGTGATAGTGTGTGGTGTTTTACGTTAGATGGTAAGCAGAAGGAAATGTATCTTGATAGAAAGCTTGAAGAAATGGATGCACCGGCTGTAGATGAATGTTATGGGCTTGCAGAAAAAAACGGATTGATTTATATGCTGTATTACGGAGATGCAGTCGCCGCATTTGATGAAAACGTTGTGAGACGGGTGTGGATTCTGTCGGATGAAGCACCTAAATCAGAAGTGTTTGATCAGCTCACAGTAACTAAAGAAGGTTTTTGGATCGGGACGGTCAACTGTTACAGAGCAGACCTTAAGCCGTCTCTTTATTTGATTTCTACCGATGTGAGTCAAGAGATGGAAGAGATAACATGCTGTGACTCGAACGGTGTAGCCCTAGACGTTCAACAGCTGAAACTGACAAGTAACGCTGTTTATGCAGTGACCTCTTCTGGTGTTTATAAGCAGGATATCCATTAGCATGATGGGTAAGGATGAGATCATGATGAATTGGCACGCTTTAAGTCATACAAAACAAGACCAAATCTGGTCACATGTGAACAAGCTTGTAAAATGGAAGCCCGGAAGCAGATGTCATCACATCATCCCGCCTGATCCATATCGAGTGTTTGATATCTCAAGCGCGATGAGCAGTAAATCCGGTCATGATGATGTGAGCGAAGTGCTGAGTGATTTAGAGACTTCTATTTTAAAAGCATTTCAATTATGTACTGGAAAGAACGATGTAATGTACGCATTAGATTGGCAGCATGACGGATATATGTTTAGCCCTCATCAGACAATGCCTCAGGATGAATTTGGCGATTGGCCTGTTCCCGTATTTCCAAATGGAGACTATTATTTCTTTTTTTATCAGGATTTTTCTTGGGGGCTTTTGGGTGATCCGTGGAAATGTACAATCACTGTGTTTGGTGAAGACCTGTTGGAGGCGATAGATAAATATCCGCCTATCCTGTTTCAAGATAGATGAGTTTGTTATTTAACATGTGTCGGAGGAGAGGATCGCGTGTTTGAAAAACTGAGAAAAAGACAGCAAGAGCTTGAAGAAAAGCCGTCTCCTGATGAATTGTACGGCTTTGAAGCGGAAATATATGAGTTTTTTATGCTTATTGCCGGCAGTTTGGGTTATGTGCTGGCGAATAAAAGGATGCCCCGGCATCAGCGGCATTCGTTGGAGAGAAGCTTTTTTGAGCTGTATCCTGACATCCCTCTGGATATGATCAAACACGATACTGATTTGTATCATCACATTCTTTTGTATGAGCAAGTCAGACAAGAGATTTGCGCTGCGCTATCCAACTAATAAGGAGGATTTTATGGAAAAAACCTCTATAAGCAGTATTGGCAATTTGGACATGGTCGAGCTTAAGCCCGACCAAACCGTTACGTCATGCGAACTTAAAGATGCTGAGTCTTTTTATCGTTTTTGGCAGGGGCTTGCCTATGAGCAAATCATGATACAGGTGATAACAGGTGGTTCATTTATAGAAGACCTGTCAGAGTTTTTCAAAGGCTATGCTTACAAAGTGACGAAGCTGGCGAAAAGGCAATTTCATTTCCAATGCGTAGTACATGAAACAGACCGGGGCATTGCAGATTTTCTCTTTCTGTTAGCTTCCATCAATGATGATGTTTTTCTGATCACTGACCCTCAACCGAAAAACTATCTTTCCGAAGGCAAACTCCAGTGCCTAACGGACTCAGGCGAACGGATCATGTGGTTTGAATACGATGCTGCGGAGATCTATATGGTTGGCGATGAAACATAAAAGGAGGAGGAATCCATATGAATATCACACAATATGAGAAAATGAAACAGCATCTTTCTGATGCGGATACAGGTCCATTTACATTAAACGAGTTTACTTTCTATATGAAAGAAGATGATCGTTATATTCATATTCCTGTGTTTGAATTAAAACTATCTGCTCAAACCTGTGACATTCATTTGCGGTTTGAAGACATCAGTGCATCAAAGCTGGATGACCTTGAATCCATCGATTCGGTTGACTTGGAGCTTTTACCGACTGACGACCAATGGGAGAGGCTCCGTTATTATGTGTATGACGAAGAAAACCAAATAAGCTTCTATTGCGGAGGATGGGATGTAATCAAGTGTGACAAGAAGTCACACTGATTTTCCCCACTTTCCCAGCGTTCTTGCTTTTGTTGCCGCATATGTCACGAGAAACGGGATAGTCACAATCAGAAAAAACAAAGGCACCCAATTTGATAATCCGTTTACATAATGGAGTGTAATGGACAAGAGAGTCAGGAAACTGAAGGTGCAGGTGACGTTTCGAACGTCTTTTTTGCTTCTTTTATATTTCTCTCTCAAGGTGGAGTAATCACTGTATATCGGCGAAGTCCCAGGCTCAGCCGAAAAGATATGCATACCTCGTGAAGAGCAAACACGCTCCCATCCGGCCGCTTCAAACATCTCGGTGTATTCCGCCAAGCTTTCATCCCCAACATCATGATAATCAATACTGTAGATCAATTTCCGCGGCTCAGCTTTTCTAAGCTTATATCCCATAAACGCAAAAGAATCGAGCACCCAGCCCTTGCTGGCCATGTCACTTAGTCTCTTCATATCCTTTTCTTCTGAAAAAGCCAAGCCTTCGGACATCATATATTTTTTCTGTTTCATGATGAATCCCCTTTCAATTGTTGAAAAGCGCGTTCGCCGTGTTCCGCCATCATTTTTCTGCGCTGCATTTCTTTTTTGAGTAATTCTTGGCCGTGCAGGGTGGTCTGGTACACTTTGCGGCGCGGGTTGTCGTTGTTGACAAGCTCAATGATCTCTTCCTGCAATAATTTCTTTAACAATGTATATAAGGTAGCCGGGCCGATCGTAAAGGAGGCATCGGTCATGTCTTCAATCTCCTGCATGATCGAATAGCCGTGTTTTGGCTCCAGCAAGGTTAAGACAATATAATAGGCTGGGTCAGTAAGCTGATCCATTTCCTGCGGACGTTGCTTTGGCATGCAGTCACCTCATTTCTTATATCAACTAATGATATATCAATAATTGATATGATAAAATCTTCCTTTTCCTTTGTCAATGCAATTTTTTTCTGCATTCAGTCATCATAAAGAAACAATCACCGAGTATGCATTAATGAATGCGTTTTCATAGAGGGGGATTCTTAATGAAAAAGTGGATAACGTCGGGTTTTGTGATGATGTTGATGTTGGGTTTCAGCGGGGCGGAGAGTTTGAAGGCGTCAGAGCCGAAGGTATATCAGTTTGACTTTGGAAGCGGTTCGGTTGAGCCTGATTACATTGGGGTAAGGGCGTCTGACCGTTATAACCCGTCAAGGGGCTACGGTTTTCAAACGCCGGAACATATGAAGGATGTGGCGGCATCCGGGACGGGCGTGAAAAGTGATGCGGTTCAATTTTTGGCGTATGGGACGAAAAGCGACAACACGTTTAATGTGGATATTCCGAATGGTCTTTATGAGGTGAAGGTGACGCTGGGCAATACGGCGAGGGCAAGTGTGGCGGCGGAGGGTGTGTTTCAGGTCATCAATATGACGGGAGACGGTGCGGAGGATACGTTTCAAATTCCTGTCACCGACGGGCAGCTGAATCTGCTGGTGACTGAAGGCAAGGCGGGTACCGCTTTTACGCTCAGCGCGCTAAAAATCAAGAAATTGTCTGATCAGCCGGTGACAAACCGAACGATCTATATCGGCGGCGATTCGACGGTGTGCAATTATTATCCGCTCAACAGCAGCAAGCAGGCGGGCTGGGGGCAGATGCTGCCTCACTATGTCGACAAGCATACCTTTCAAGTGAGAAACATGGCGTCAGGCGGGCAGATTGCGAGAGGGTTTCGAAATGACGGACAGCTTGAGGCGATCTTGAAGTACATTAAACCGGGAGATTACTTTATTTTGCAGCTCGGCATTAACGATACAAATCCTAAGCATAATGAATCTGAAGCGGAATTTAAGGAGATTATGCGTGATATGATCCGGCAGGTGAAAGCAAAGGGCGCGGAAGTCATCCTTTCAACACCTCAGGGCCGGGCGACCGATTTCACTTCTGAAGGCATCCATTCGTCTGTAAACCGATGGTACAGGGCTTCTATTTTGGCTTTGGCCGAAGAGGAAAAAACACATCTTATTGACTTGAATGTCCTCAGTTCGGCATACTTTACATCGATCGGTCCGGTAAAAACGCTCGCGCTTTATATGGATGGCGATACACTGCATCCGAACCGCGCGGGGGCCGATGCACTGGCGCGATTGGCCGTTCAGGAATTAAAAAGACAGGGGATTGATGGCTTCTAAAACGTCATTTTTCGGCAAAACACATACGCTGCCGGAAATTAGAGTATAATGAGAACATCTGCAAGAGACAGGAGTTTATACATGAGTCATTTTAAAAACTATCAAATCAGTCATGACATTTTACGAGCATTGGAAGGACTGGGGTATACAGAACCGACCGAGGTGCAGCGAAGCGTGATTCCGGCTGCCCTTGAACGAAAAGATCTTGTCGTCAAATCACAGACGGGAAGCGGGAAAACGGCTGCGTTTGGCATTCCTCTCTGCGAGATGGCGGATTGGGACGAAAACAAACCGCAGGCACTGGTGCTGACACCGACCCGTGAGCTTGCCGTGCAAGTAAAAGAGGATATCACGAACATCGGAAGATTTAAACGAATCAAAGCCACAGCTGTGTTTGGAAAATCATCTTTTGATAAACAAAAAGCCGAGCTGAAGCAAAAAAGCCATATTGTTGTCGGCACTCCGGGGCGTGTCCTGGATCATATTGAAAAAGGAACGCTGCCGCTGGATCGCCTTTCCTATCTGGTCATTGATGAAGCGGATGAGATGCTGAATATGGGCTTTATCGATCAGGTGGAGGCGATTATCAAGCATCTCCCGGTTAAGCGCACAACGATGCTGTTTTCTGCGACACTGCCAGAGGATATTGAGAAATTAAGCCGTCAATATATGCAAAACCCAGAGCATATCGAAATCAAAGCGGCGGGCCTCACCACAAGGAATATTGAACATGCGGTGATTCAAGTCAGAGAAGAGAATAAGTTTTCTTTGCTGAAGGATGTACTTATTACTGAGAACCCGGACAGCTGCATCATTTTCTGCCGGACGAAAGAGCATGTCAATCAGCTGACCGATGAATTGGATGACTTAGGGTATCCATGTGATAAAATTCACGGCGGGATGATCCAGGAAGACCGCTTTGACGTTATGAATGAATTTAAGAGAGGCGAGTACCGGTATCTAGTCGCGACAGACGTCGCCGCACGGGGGATCGATATCGAGAATATCGCCCTTGTCATCAACTATGATCTGCCCCTTGAGAAAGAAAGCTACGTACACCGTACAGGACGGACAGGGCGAGCCGGGAATCAGGGAAAAGCAATTTCATTTGTGGCACCGTTTGAAAAGCGGTTCCTAGCTGAAATAGAAGACTATATCGGATTCGGGATTCAGACATTAGAAGCCCCGTCCCAAGAGGAAATCGCAAAAAAGAAACCGGATTTTCTCGCTAAACTGAAGGACCGTCCGAAAATCAAAAAGGACAAAAGCGAAGAGCTGAATAAAGACATCATGAAGCTGTATTTTAACGGCGGAAAGAAAAAGAAAATCAGAGCCGTTGATTTTGTAGGGACGATTGCCAAAATAGATGGTGTGTCAGCTGATGACATTGGCATCATTACAATCATGGATAACGCCTCGTACGTAGAAATTTTAAACGGAAAAGGCCCTCGTGTTCTCAAAGCCATGAAGGATACAACCGTCAAAGGGAAAAAGCTTAAGGTGAATAAAGCGAATAAATGATGAATGACCTGCTCCCAGTTAAAGGGGCAGGTCATTTTTGTGATGGCTGACATCGGCACTGTTCTCTTCCGGCACAAACGCGAGGATGACAATTCCGATCACAAACAAAATGATCAGGCTGAACACCGCAGTCGAGGATTTCCCGGTTAGCTGGGCGGTAACGGCAATGAGCAGCGGCCCCATAATCGAGGCGAATTTCCCGAAAATATTGTAGAAGCCGAAGAATTCATTTGCATGGTGTTTCGGGACGAGCTTGGCGAAATAGGAGCGGCTTAATGCTTGAATGCCGCCCTGCGAGGTGGCGACAATCATGGCTAGAATCCAGAAATCAAGCGTCGTTTCCAGAAAATACGCATATACGCAGACAATCATATACATGACAATGCCAACGTACAGCATTGTTTTCCCCGTAAAGCGCTCCGCCAGTCTTCCGTATAAAATGGCAAACGGCGCGGCGACGACCTGAGTGACAAACAGGATGATCAGGAGACTTGTGGAGCTGATGCCCAAGTCTGATCCATAGGACGTCGACATCGTAATAATGGTGCCGACTCCGTCGATATAAAAGAAATAAGCAAGCAGAAAAAGGAACAGCGCCCGGTACTGCCGGATCCGTTTCATCGTTTGCCCGAGGCGTTTAAAGCTGTTGGCTATGATGCGGGGTTCTTTTTTGATGTAATAGCGCTGATGAACGTGTTTCAGCATCGGAATGGTAAACAGCCCCCACCAAGCGGCCGTTATAAAAAAGGACAGCTGGCTTGCGGCAGACACAGACATCGGAATTGTTTCTGCTTGTGCAAGCAGGATGACGGCAATGCTGAGGATAAATGGAATCGTGCTGCCAATATAGCCTAAACCAAAGCCGCGAGCGGAAACAAGATTCATTCGCTCTTCAGGCGTGACGTCAACGAGGAAGGCATCGTAGAAAACATTGGCGCCGGAAAAACCGACAGCCGATATGGTGTAGAACAGCAGCAAAAGCAGCCAATGTTCACTAGGAATAAAGGCAAGCGCCGCAGTGCTGGCGACACCGGCAGACACAAAGAAACCGAAAAACTTTTTTTTGCAGCCTTCATAGTCGGCGATGGTTCCTAAAATCGGGCCGAGCATGGCGAGAATAAAGGTAGAAATCGCTATCGTATAGCCTAAATAAGCAGTAGATTGAGCAGCGCTGACACCGCCTTCCGCAGCGGCTGATTTATAAAACAACGGAAATACCGCGGTTGTGACGACAATGGAATAAGCAGAGTTTGCCCAGTCATATACAACCCAGCTGTTTTCTTGTTTCGTAAAACGTTTCATCTGCAGAGCCCCTCCCCAGTAACGATACTTCTATTGTACGAGAAACCACATAGAAAAGGATGGAACCGCCGTCAATTTTTACAAAATGTTTAGTCTATGACCGCTACAGCTGCCATTGATCATGACAGAAAACGGGTTAGGCGCTTTCGATAAATTCGATGCTGCAAGAAAAGCTTTTATTGGTATAAAGAGCTGATGGCTTCGAATGGCAGGTCATTAACCAAATAGAAAAAATAAACAATTCATGAAAATAAATATATTTATGTAAATGATCCGAGCTCCTCGCCGATATGTATAGTATAAAATTGGAAAGGGGTTTGTATATGAAGAACAAAAAAATTGTTTCACTGCCTTTTTTGTGTACTGTGTTGCTTATTGTTTTTAGTTTAGGTATGAATTCAAATGCTGCCTCAGCGCAAAGTGTGTTAAAAGAAAAAACAATCATGGAGCAGCAGGAAAAACTGAAAAAACAAAAGGAAACTGAGCGTGTTTCATTAAATCAAGCGAAGCAAGTAAGCCTTAAAACAGACAATAAAACAGAAAAGATGAAACTGAAGAAGCCTTCGAATGAGAATGGTTTTAAAACAAGTTCCATGTACAACTCCGATGACCAGGTTTTCAATACAACCTCTGTCCTCGATGAAAATAATCCTGATGATATGTACTTTTTCAGTACTTCGTCAGATCGAACCCTTATCACAAGAATTCTTTCAAACAACAGCGATTACCATCTGAAATTGTATGTTGTCAATTGGGATACAGGAGAAGCTCAGCCGTCTAATATATCAATGGCTGCAGGGAACTTAGTGCTTTTAAAAGAGCTTCCCGCTGGCGATTATATGATCCGGGTTTACTCTGAAGGATCAACGGGAGATTCATATAACATTCAGTTAAATGCGAAAAACCCTTCAAATTATTCAAGTGTAAAATCGGTAACGTCTAATTTACAAGCCTTTGTTGCTGAGTATGGAGACGGTTCCGTTTATGCGAATGGTACACTGCTGTACAATTCTAATACGAAAACTTCTTCATTAAACTGGGAAAGAGAATATTATTTTTCCTATGGTGGCGGGTATAATCAGCGCACCCATTCCATTTCTGATGTGAAGGTTAAAAATATTTCTGACCCTGTCACTTATCGTTCGAGTTATGCAAGTTCAAGCTCAGCCATCATGGTTTACTTAGACACAGGCACGCTTTTTATGCATCATGTATCAGCTTATCAGTCCGGGGTAGGTTATGATGATTCTTTCCTTGATACGTTAGGTAAAAAAACACCTAGAAGGCTTGATGCGGATGATCAGAACTATGGGGATCATATATTAATCGTTGATCTAAAAACCGGCAAAGCGATAGACTTTTTCAGTGTTTTAAATTACTACTATGCTTCAGGTGTAGAAAGCTTGCCTGTCATAAAATATATCAATTAAATGACCAAAAAAGGATTTCCGGCAGCGGAAATCCTTTTCTCATGTTAAAACGAAATAATCCCAATCAGCAGTGCCGCAATCGTCATCACAATGGTTGTTCCCACGGCCCATTTGATCGTGAATTTTTGATGGTCGCCAAAGCTGACGCCCGCCATTCCGACCAATAAATAAGTGGAAGGCACGAGAGGACTGAGCAAATGCACAGGCTGGCCCAGCAAGGAGGCTCTGCCGATTTCTGCGGCATCGATCCCGTAAGCAGCGGCGGCTTCTGTGATGATCGGCAGAACACCGAAGTAAAAGGCGTCATTCGACATAAAAAAGGTAAATGGCATGCTGACGATGGCTGTAATCAAGGGCAGGTGCGGGCCCATGGCGTCAGGGATGAGTGATACGAGAGAATGCGCCATGGCGTCTACCATTTTAGTACCCGACAAAATGCCTGTGAAAATGCCGGCGGCAAACACCATGGAAACAACGTTTAAGGCATTTCCTGCATGCGCTGAGATTCGCTTTTGCTGCTCTTTTACATTTGGATAGTTCACCATCAAGGCGATAGCAAATGCGATCATAAAAAGAACAGGGAGCGGGAGCAGGCTGGTGATCAAAGCGGCCATCAGCACGACAGTCAGCAGCAGGTTAAACCACTGGAGAGCGGGGCGTTTGAGCGGCGCTGTATCCGGATCGGATGCGTGCTGGTGTTCAATTGAGATGACGCCGAGCCGTTTCCGTTCTTTTTTTCCTAGAATATAGGCTACGGCAAGCACCCAGAGAATGCCGGCAATCATAGCAGGAATCAACGGAGTGAAGACTTCTGACGTGTCCAATTTTAAAGAAGCCAAAACCCTTGCAGTCGGACCACCCCACGGAATAATATTCATGACTCCCGACCCGAGCATTGCAATTCCCGCCAACACCAGCCGGTTCATGCCGAGCCGTTTGTATAGCGGAAGCATCGCCGCAATGGTAATCATGTACGTTGTTGTCCCATCTCCGTCCAGCGAAATGGTCATCGTCAGTACCGCTGTGCCGACAGCAATTTTTAATGGATCTCCTTTGACAAGGGATAAGATTTTGGCAATGAGCGGATCGAACAAGCCTGAATCAATCATGATGCCGAAATACAGGATCGCAAATAATAGCATGATGCCTGTCGGAGCGAGGCCTGTTACCCCCTGAAGCATCATATCGCCCAGGTCTTTGCCGAATCCGCTGATCAGGGCAAACACAACAGGAACAACAATTAAAGCAATAAGAGCGGAAAGCCGATTTGACATAATAAGATACATGAAGACAATGATCATCACAAAACCGAGTATCGCAAGCACGATATGACCTCCCCCATTCAACAGCACAATTTTTAGTAAGCGCTTCCAAATTTTCAGGAAGGCTTATTTCAAATATTTATGACCTCATGTTGACAAGTAGACCTAAAAACCTAGAGAGCAGATGAGCAGTTTATATGCAGGTCGCCAAGGGTAAATGTGCTGTAGAATGTTTATTTTTTGAGATCTGGAATAGGAAAAGGGGGAGCAGACATGAGTGATGATCAAAACAAACGAGTCAATGAACACTCAAAAGACGAGCAGCTCGAACAGTACAGGGTTGATAACAGCGGAAAGAAAATGACGACAAACCAAGGCGTACGGGTGTCTGAGGACGAACATTCGTTAAAAGCCGGAGTTCGCGGCCCGACGTTGATGGAGGATTTTCACTTTCGGGAGAAGATGACCCATTTTGACCATGAGAGAATCCCTGAACGGATCGTGCATGCGCGCGGGTATGGCGTGCATGGCTTTTTTCAGGTTTACGAACCGATGACAGAATTCACCCGGGCGAAATTTCTTCAGGACCCTTCGGTGAAGACACCGGTATTTGTCCGGTTTTCAACGGTTGCGGGCTCCAAAGGCTCCGCTGACACAGTGCGTGACGCCAGAGGATTTGCGACAAAATTTTATACTGAAGAAGGAAATTATGATCTCGTAGGCAATAATATCCCGGTATTCTTTATTCAGGATGCGATCAAATTCCCGGATTTGGTGCATGCGTTTAAGCCTGAGCCGCACAATGAAATGCCGCAGGCCGCTACTGCTCATGATACGTTTTGGGACTTTGTCGCCAATAACCCTGAGTCGGCTCACATGGTGATGTGGACGATGTCTGACAGAGGCATCCCCCGCAGCTACCGGATGATGGAGGGCTTTGGCGTTCACACGTTCCGGTTTGTCAATGAACAAGGAAAGGCGCGTTTCGTGAAATTCCATTGGAAGCCGGTGCTCGGCGTGCATTCTCTCGTATGGGATGAAGCGCAGAAAATTGCCGGAAAAGACCCCGACTTCCACCGCCGCGATCTGTGGGAAACGATTGAGAACGGAGGTACGGTTGAATATGAGCTAGGCGTGCAGATGATAGAGGAAGAAGATGAATTCAAATTTGATTTTGATATTCTTGATCCGACGAAGCTTTGGCCGGAAGAGCTTGTGCCGGTGAAGATCATTGGGAAAATGACGCTGAACCGCAATCAGGATAATGTATTTGCGGAAACGGAGCAAGTCGCATTCCACCCCGGAAATGTTGTGCCGGGCATCGACTTCACAAATGATCCGCTCCTGCAGGGACGGCTTTTCTCTTATACAGACACGCAGCTAATCCGTCTTGGCGGCCCGAACTTCCACGAGATTCCGATTAACCGCCCGGTATGTCCGTTCCATAACAACCAGTACGACGGTTATCATCGGATGACCATCAATAAGGGGCCGGTCGCTTATCATAAAAACTCTCTGCAGAACAATGACCCGTCTCCTGCGTCAGCCGAAGAAGGCGGTTACGTCCACTATCAGGAGAAAGTAGAGGGCAGAAAAATCCGCCAGCGGAGCGACAGTTTTAATGATTATTATTCACAGGCAAAACTGTTCTGGAACAGCATGTCCCCGGTTGAGAAAAAGCACATCATCTCCGCTTTTTGCTTCGAGGTCGGGAAGGTCAAAAGCAAAGATGTGCAGCGGCAGGTCGTCGATGTCTTCAGCAACGTAGATACTGTCCTGGCAGAAGAAATCGCCAAAGGAGTAGGTGTGGCGCCGCCGGCGAAACGCAAAGCATCAAAAGAAATCCTTACCTCACCTGCATTAAGCCAAGCCCGTACAGTGAAAACAGCGTCAACGAGAAAAGTCGCGGTTCTCGCCGGCAATGGTTTTGATGAAAAAGAACTGCAAACAGTGCTGGACGCCTTAGAACAAGAAGGGATCACAGCGGATGTCATCAGTCAAACGCTGGGGTACATCACAAGCGGCGCCGGACAGCAGCTTGAGGTCGGCGGCACATTCCTGACGACAGACTCCGTTCTATATGACGCCGTCTATACCGCAGGGGGACTTGAACTAAAAGAAGATAAACAAGCGATGGCGTTTATCAGAGAAGCCTACAATCACTATAAGGCGGTCGGTGCGGCAAACGAAGGAGTTGGCCTCCTTAAATCAGCTGTCGGCGCAACAGAGGGGCCGGGAATTGTGACAGCAGAAGACGAAGAGGACTACACCGGCTTCAGCAAAGCGTTTATCGAAGCAGTTGCCGCCCACCGCCATTGGGATAGACGAATTTGATTCGCTCCTGTATCGTAGAGGAACCATACTTATGGATAAGGAGCATGACATATGAACGAAAAACAGCTCGCAGAGGCTTACGAGCGCGACGAAAATATGATGATATTAGTATTCGCCCAATGGTGTGTCAACCATGATCTTAATCCGTTGGAGCTGTATGCCAAAGCGTATCCGCAGCAAAAGCTGAATGAAAGCTTGAAAAAAACAGTGGAAGAACTGATCGTGCCGAAGAACGAGTCAGAACACATACCTGACCAGACCGTCATTGCGGTGTTAGAGATGTTTGGGAATATTGATTTGGCACAAGCGGTTCACGAAGTGATTGCTGAGCGTAAACAGTAAAAAAGAGACAGTATGTTGTCTCTTTTTTATTTGGGAAAAAATCGAGCAGATCGACCTAGAAACTTCTTTTCACTTCATCGGTCTATAAAGGTGTGCGCTGCAGAAAAGAGGGAATGATAAACAAAGAAAATCAAAGGAGGAGATTGTATGAAATGGAATAAAATGATAATACTCGCCGTTGCTGCTTCTGTCTTGCTTTTTAGTGTATTTGCATATGCGGCCCCATCTTTAAAAGCGGTTCAAGCGAAAACGCCGGCTGTCAGCAGCCATACGTACAAAAAGATCAAGGAATTAAAGTATCCTCAGGTGCATCACATCGGGAATGCCGCGTTTGAAAAAAACATCAATCAAGAGCTGAAAGCCTACATTGAACAATCGTATCAAGAATACCTGAAAAACAAAAAAGCCGGTGAACAGCAGGGTTTCAAAGCGGAATATCAAACATCCTTCAGCGTCAAATATAATGCGGCGGGCAAGCTCAGCATTCAAACGCTCAATTATATCTATTCAGGCGGCGCCCATGGTTTAACGTCTGTTCAGTCCTTCAACTACGACTTGAACACACACAAGCGGGTGACACTGAATCAGATTCTGAATACCAAAACTAAAGTCAGCAAAACGAAAGATTACCTATACAGCTATATCAAAAAACATGACACGCTGTTTTTCCCTGATGTAAAGAAAGAGGATATTATCCTTAACCAAAACACAATGTTTTACTTTACGAAAAACGGGATCGCCATCGTCTTCGGCCAGTATGACTTGGGACCTTATGCAGCTGGAATCCGTGATGTGCAGGTGCCTTCCTCTGTTTATCAATAATCAAAAGAGCCATATCCTTAAAAAGGGATATGGCTCCATTTTTCTACCACACAAACAGACCGACAATCGCAGCACTTAGTAAAGATACCGCAATTCCGCTGACGAGCAGCTTCCACACGTTTTTCCCGATGACCGTTGACTTTTCGCCGTCAAGGATCGAGTTGTACGTTCCGTAAATCATGCCGACAGTACTGAAGTTGGCAAATGACGTCAGGAATGTCGTCGCTACCGCAACTGTGTGAGGGGGTAGTGTTTTAAGATTATTTTTCAAGTCAAGCATCGCAACAAACTCGTTCGTTGCCAATTTCATTCCCATCAGCTGAGCGACATACATCGCATCGTGTACCGGCAGCCCAAGCAGGAATGCGAACGGACTGAAGAGATAAGCAAAAATCGTCTGAATGGTCAGGCCGTGTACGAAAACACCAAGAATGCCATTGACTGCTGACGTTAATGCCACATATCCAATCACCATTGCCAAAATAACGATGACCATGTTCATGCCGACAAGCATACTGTTAGAAATTGTAGAGAAAAAGTCTTTCTTCTCTTCTTTAGGCGGCGTATAGATGATGTCTTCATCCTCCGGCACATGCACAGGGTTCAGCAGGTTTGCGATAATCAGTGCGTTTAAGCAGTTTAATGGAATGGCTGTAAACACGTATGTCGCCGGCACCATTGACAGGTAAGAACCGATAATAGAACCGCTGATGCTGCTCATGCTCATTAAGCCGAATGTGAGCAGACGGTTGTTGTTTAATACTGTGAGCTGCTGGCGGATGACTGCCAGAGCTTCTGTATTTCCCAAAAACATCATTTGAATAGAGAAAAAGCTCTCTAGTTTCGGCAAGCGGGAAGCCTTTGAGATCACCCAGCCAATCTTATCAATCAGCCATGGCAAAATGCCGAAATATGTTAAAATGTCAAAGAATGTGACGATGAAAATAATTGGAAGAAGTGCGCTGAAGAAAAAGTCTACCGTTTCATTTGCCATCACAGAAGGGAAGGCAAAGGCGATCCCGTCACTGGCACAAGCAATCAGCCAAGTGAAGAAATTTCCAATTTGTCCGATGGCCCAACTGCCAATTTTTGTCCCCAGCATAAACCACGTAATCAAAAGCTCCAGAACAATTAACGTAATGATCGGACGCCACTGGATTTTCTTTTTCTGCGGGGAGCATAGGAACACAACTGCCATAATCACAATGAGACCGACAAGGTTTAATAAAAAGTACATGATAGCAACTCCTATGAGGTTTATTATGGAAATGAAAAAAGCCCTTATTCTTCACAAATTCTGGAAGTTCAGAAAGTGTGAAAAATAAGAGCAAACAGAAAAGAACTTGTCCTTTTCAACTCGTTCAAATTTATTCAAACTTTCTTGTAGTCTAGTTTTTTACGGTTACTAGGTAGAAACAATCAGACCATATTACTGATCATATACAAGAATGTCTTTTTTCTAAGATGATAGCAGTATTTTATCCTTTCACTTTTTGAAAATCAACCTTTTTAACTATTTTCAAAATAATAAATTTATATTTCGAAGTCGAGAAAATAAAGGAAAATCATAATGGATTGCTATGCTGAAATTGTGATCAGGAGGGAAAAACGAAGCATATCATCACAGGCACGCCAATGCATGCGGACCATCGGCTGTACTGTATTTCAAGACAGAATAATCTAAAGCTGATCGACTTGGACAGCAGTGGTTTGAGAGATAGCCACGGGATTGAGGCGCTCTTTGATGAATTGTTTCAGCGCATTAGCCTTGATACGGAGCCGGAAGCATTTATGTAATCAATAATGCCGGTGTACTGGCTCCATTGGGCCGATTGAACAACAAAACGGAGGAGCTGAAGAAACAGCCCGCTTATTAATTGATCTTCTAAACAGTGAGGAGTTCGGGCAGCGGCCTGTCGTTGAGAATCTCGTTCCTATTCCTGGATGATTGATGTATCATAATAGTGGGGAAACCCTCTATGCAGCAAAAAGGAGTTCTTTTTTATGATTATTCAATTCATTCGTTATAGATAATGACAGGTATAGACGACTTTCCAGACCTGGCCAAAAAGTTAGATAGGCCCAGGTTTATTTGTCTATGCCTTTTTCATTTATTTAAAAACGAATGAATGAGGTGTTTTTTGTGTCAAACATAAAGAAGCATGCTGCTTATATGAATCAATTTGTCTCTCTCTTTCGATGCCCGATTTGCGATTCTTCAATGAAGGTCACATCTTGGAAAAGTTTGGTTTATTTCAAGAGCGGGCATACGTTTGATATATCCCGGCATGGGTACGTAAATTTCCTGACAAAGCCGGTCAAAAGCAGCTATCGGGCGGGGCTTTTCGAAGCAAGAAGCCGGCTGATGGCAGAATATCACTTTTTTGCACCGCTACATCAGGCATTAGCTGACTTGATCAGTGACCGGAAGTCTGAAAAAGAGACGTTAACCATTTTAGATTGCGGATGCGGTGAGGGGACCCACTTGAAAGCGGTTTGCGAGCTGCTTCAAGAGAAGAAAACAGTGCACGGCATTGGGATTGATATTGCCAAGGATGGCATATTACGAGCTGCAAAAAATATTGGCGGAAAGCTGTGGGCCGTAGCCGATGTAGCTAATGCGCCCTTTCAAGACCGGCAGTTTGATGTCATTCTATCGATTTTCTCACCTTCAAATTATGCAGAGTTTCACAGACTGCTGAAAAAAGATGGTTTGGTTATAAAGGTTGTTCCTCAAAAGGATTACTTAACAGAACTAAGGCAAGTTTTATACGCAGATTCAGAAAGACGAACCTATTCCAATGCACCTGCAATTGAGCGCTTTACCACACATTTTCAGCTCGATCATCTGATGAGGCTGCGGTATACCAAAACGCTTCATCAGCAAGGCGTAGAATGGCTTCTGAACATGACACCGTTAGCCTGGTGCGCATCGGCTGAAAATATCAACCAGTTTAGAGAAGTGAAATCGGCTCAGCTGACAGTTGATGTTGATATATTAATCGGAACGAAATGAGTGAAAGAGGAAAGCTCCCATAAAGAGCTTTCCTTTTGTTTTCCGCAAAAACGGAATTTTCCACTGGATTGGAATAGTTATCGCTCATTTTCCGTAAATATGGAAGAGGAAAGGCTTGAAATGGTCTTCTGGTGACTGGCACAGAACTTGCATTAGAAATGACGGAAAGGGAGGGGATATTTTGTAAACGCTTTCCTTTTCTCAGACAAGCGGAAAAGAGGGATGTTTGTGGACATTATGATTATTCTTTTGGCTTTGGGTTTGCTGATGTTTATCGCCTATCGGGGATTTTCTGTCATTTTGTTTGCCCCGATTTGCGCCTTATTTGCTGTGCTGCTGACAGATCCAAGCTTTGTACTTCCTTTTTTCTCAACCATATTCATGGAGAAGATGGCAGGTTTTATTAAGCTGTACTTTCCAGTATTTCTGCTTGGCGCCATTTTCGGAAAGGTCGTCGAGATGTCCGGTTTGGCGGCTTCCATTGCGAAGACTATTGTCAGATTGGTCGGGGCGAAACGAGCGACACTCGCTATCGTATTGATGGGCGCTATTTTAACGTACAGCGGAGTCAGCCTGTTTGTTGTCGTCTTTGCTGTATACCCCTTTGCGAAAAATCTGTTTAAAGAAGCTGACATCCCGAAGCGCCTCATACCGGGAACGATTGCTCTCGGGGCATTTACTTTTACGATGGACGCACTGCCGGGTACACCGCAAATCCAAAATGTAATTCCTACGACGTTTTTCAAAACAGACATTTATGCCGCCCCTTGGCTTGGTATAATCGGCGCGGTATTTGTGCTGACGGCGGGTATGTTCTACTTGGAATCGAGGCGAAAAAAAGCAGAAAAAACAGGAGAAGGCTACGCCGGTTTTCGATCGGAGATTTCTGCCGCGCGTGAGCCAACTGATCTTGCCCCGGAACAAAGCTCACCGGCCTTAGAGCCCGACACAAGCAGGGTCAGGCACGCACTCGCTTTTGTTCCTCTTATTCTTGTTGGTGTGATGAACAAAGGTTTCACCACGATCCTCCCCAAGTGGTATCCGAATGAATTCGATTTTTCCGCCATAGGATTGGGAGAGTTCGGGAAACTTGATATCTCCTCCGCGGTTGCCATTTGGTCAGTGGAGCTGGCCCTCCTGATCGGAATCATCGCAACCATTTTGTTTGATTGGAGAAAAGTGTTTGGACAGCTAAAGGAAGGGTTGAATGAAGGGATCGGCGGTGCCCTGCTTGCATCGATGAATACAGGCGCCGAGTATGGTTTCGGCGGCATTATTGCTGCGCTGCCGGGGTTTCATAAGCTGAGCAGCGGCATTTCACATACGTTTACAGATCCGCTTGTGAACGGAGCGGTAACGACAACAACGCTGGCAGGGATCACTGGATCGGCTTCAGGGGGAATGGGAATCGCGTTAAGCGCGATGTCTGATCAATATGTGAAAGCGATCCAGACCTACAACATACCGCCTGAAGTGATGCACCGGGTCATTTCGATGGCGTCAGGAGGCATGGATACGCTTCCGCATAATGGGGCGGTGATCACCCTGCTGGCTGTGACGGGTTTGACTCATCGCCAATCGTATCGGGATATTTTTGCGATTACTCTCATCAAAACCGCCGCCGTATTTGTGATTATCGCGATTTACAGTTTGACGGGCCTTGTATAGGACAAAACGAAAGGGGAATCAGATATGGGAAAAGTGCTGTCATCGAGTAAGGAAGCCGCGGAACTCATTCGGGAGGGGGATACACTGATCGCGGGCGGATTCGGCCTGTGCGGAATTCCCGAGCAGCTCATTCTGGCGATAAGGGATAAAGGGGTAAAAGATTTAACCGTCGTCAGCAATAATTGCGGAGTTGATGATTGGGGGCTCGGTCTGCTGCTGGCAAACAAGCAAATCAAAAAAATGATCGCTTCCTACGTCGGAGAAAACAAAATTTTTGAAAAGCAATTTTTAAGCGGAGAATTGGAAGTGGAATTGGTTCCCCAAGGGACCCTGGCTGAAAGAATCCGAGCCGGAGGAGCGGGTATACCGGGATTTTACACAGCCACAGGCGTCGGAACATCTATCGCTGACGGGAAAGAGCATAAAACCTTTGACGGACGCAACTATGTGTTAGAAAAAGGGATTACTGGGGATGTCGCCATTGTAAAAGCGTGGAAAGCGGACACCATGGGAAATTTAGTTTTTCGGAAAACGGCAAGAAATTTCAATCCGGTTGCCGCCATGGCGGGAAAGATCACAATTGCCGAGGCAGAAGAAATTGTTGAGGCGGGAGAGCTCGATCCCGACCACATCCATACGCCTGGTATTTACGTACAGCATGTTGTGCTCGGCACACATGAAAAGCGGATTGAAAAACGAACTGTTCAGCAAGCGGAAGGAAAGGAGGCGGCACAATGAAGGAAGCCAGAAAACGAATGGTCAAACGTGCTGTAAAGGAAATAAAAGACGGTATGAACGTCAATCTTGGGATAGGGATGCCGACACTTGTCGCAAATGAAATACCGGAGGGCGTTCATGTGATGCTTCAATCAGAAAACGGTTTGCTTGGGATCGGCCCGTATCCGCTGGAAGGAACGGAAGACCCGGATTTGATCAATGCGGGGAAAGAAACGATCACCGCCGTAACAGGGGCATCCTATTTTGACAGCGCAGAATCCTTTGCGATGATACGAGGCGGTCATATCGACCTGGCTATCCTCGGGGGCATGGAGGTTTCTGAGCAAGGGGATTTGGCGAACTGGATGATCCCGGGGAAAATGGTGAAGGGAATGGGCGGCGCTATGGATTTGGTCAACGGGGCTAAGCGAATCGTCGTCATCATGGAGCACGTCAATAAACATGGGGAATCGAAGGTGAAAAAACAATGCTCCCTCCCGCTGACAGGACAGAAAGTCGTTCATCGGCTGATCACTGACCTGGCTGTTTTTGATTTTGATAACGGCCATATGACACTGACTGAGCTCCAGGACGGCGTCACGCTGGAAGAGGTATATGAGAAAACTGAAGCTGACTTCGCCGTAAGCCAGTCAGTCATCCGGCAAAAATCTTAAACAGGAAGGTGTATGACATGAAAACACAAGTCGCTCTTGTGACAGGCGCAGCCGGCGGAATCGGATTTGAAATCGCAAAGGAATTCGCCCGGGAAGGCGCCGAAGTCATTATTTCAGATGTAAATCAAAAAGCGTGCGGGGAGGCCGCCGCCAAGCTGAACGAGGAAGGCTTTAGCGCCATGGGCATTCCATGTGACGTAACAAAGGAAGAGCAAATCGCTGATATCGTCCATACTATCAAGACCCGATACGGACGTTTGGATACTTTGGTGAATAACGCAGGCATGCAGCATGTCGCGCCGATTGAAGAGTTTCCGACAGAACGGTTTGAACAGCTTATTCGCGTCATGCTGACCGCGCCATTCATTGCGATGAAGCATGTCTTTCCCTTTATGAAAAAACAGCAGTTCGGCAGGATCATCAATATCGCGTCTGTGAATGGACTGGTGGGATTTGCGGGAAAAGCTGCTTATAACAGCGCAAAGCATGGCGTCATTGGGCTGACAAAGGTGGGAGCGCTGGAAGGCGCGCCCCACGGGATTACGGTGAATGCACTCTGCCCGGGATATGTGGACACAGAGCTTGTCCGCAATCAGCTGAGTGATCTTTCTAAAACAAGAAATGTTCCCTATGAATCGGTTCTGGAAGAGGTGATTTTTCCGCTGGTGCCGCAAAAACGTCTTCTATCGGTTAAAGAAATTGCTGATTATGCCGTATTTTTGGCGAGTGAAAAGGCGAAAGGCGTCACAGGGCAGGCGGTCGTGCTGGATGGAGGCTACACAGCTCAATAATAGATTCTTGTATTCATAGGAGGCTCTCGTTTATTATAAGTTTGAAAGCGATTACAATATGACGGGAGCGACAGGGAGATGAAACATTCTATTAAAAGATTACCCTTTGAATGGCTGGATGAAATCATCAACCTTGCGGCGGAATGTATTGTTGTGGTTGATCATGAGGGGAACATTCTCTATATCAATCCGGCATACTGTGACTTTCTGAAAAAAACAGAGAACGAAGCGATAGGAAAACCCGTTCAGGACGTGATTGAAAATTCGAGAATGCATATCGTGGCGAAGACGGGGCGTACAGAGGCTGCCGCTATTCATCCAATTAACGGCAGTGAAATGATTGCCAACCGGTATCCGCTCTATGTGAACCAGCAGCTTGTCGGAGCAGTCGGAACCGTTATGTTTCGCAATCCGCAAGAATGGATGGATTATTCAAGAAAAATTAAACCCATCCTCAATGAGCTCAATTACTACAAAAATAGATACGAAAAAGAGCTTTTCAGTAAATATCATTTTGGCGACTTGATCGGAAACAGCCCTCTCTTTATGGATGCGAAACGGCTGGCTGAACGGGTATCTGACAGCCAATCGGCCGTTTTGCTTTTAGGAGAATCAGGTACGGGAAAAGAGCTGTTCGCCCACGCCATCCATCAGAACAGCCGCCGCCGGTATGCTCCCTTTCTGCGCGTCAACTGCGCTTCGATCCCGGAGCAATTGTTTGAATCAGAAATGTTCGGATACGAAGACGGAGCGTTTACGGGGGCGAAAAAAGGCGGGAAAAAAGGAAAATTTGAACTCGCGCATCAAGGAACCATTTTCCTTGATGAAGTAGGTGATATGCCCCTGCATATGCAAAGCAAAATCCTTCGCGTACTGCAGGAGAAAGAGATAGAGCGGGTCGGCGCAGGAAGCCCGGTCCCGATAGATGTACGAGTGATTGCGGCGACACACCGAAACCTCGAAAAAATGGTCCGGGAAGGAGACTTCCGGCAAGACCTCTATTACCGATTGAATGTAATCAACATTCAAATTCCCTCCCTAAGAGAGCGCATAATGGATGTGGTGCCCATCGCAGGGCTTCTATTAAAAAAACTTGAACGGAAATTTGGATTTGATGGCTTGGAGCTTTCTAAAGAAGCGATTGCAGTGCTTCAGAGTTATTCTTGGCCGGGCAACATACGTGAACTGGAAAACGTCCTAGAACGGGCTGTCAACGTCCTCGACGGCAAACAAATCGAACCGAAACACCTGAATCTCGCTCCTGAAGATCAACCCATTCAAAGAACAATCAAAGTCCGAGAATATCAATCGATACAGCCATTAAAAGAGACAATCGCTGAGGCGGAAAAAAACGCGATCATCGAGGCGCTTGCCGCAGCAGACGGCAATAAAATAAAGGCAGCAAAGCTATTAGGCATAGGAAAAACAAGCTTATATGAAAAATGCAAAGCCTATCAAATTGAGCAGGCATAAAAAACACACTTGTCCCGCCAAGGAATCAAGTGTGTGTTTCTGTTCTTTATTTCCAAACATCGTTAGCGATCTCAACAACATGGCGCAGCTTCGCCCATTGCTGTTCTTCGGTCAGCTTGTTGCCTTCCTCAGTCGAAGCGAACCCGCATTGCGGACTCAGGCATAGCTGGTCTAAGCTGACATAACGTGACGCCTCTTCAATACGGCGTTTCACGTCGTCCGGATCTTCGAGCTCACCGAATTTAGATGTAACTAAACCGAGAACAAGCTGAAGATCAGTGCGTTTCACATAACGGAGCGGTTCGAATCCGCCTGAGCGTGAATCATCATACTCTAAGAAAAGCCCGTCCAGATTCAAGCCGTCAAAAATGGTTTCGGCCGCCGCATCATAACCGCCTTCAGCTGTCCAAGTGGACTGAAAGTTGCCGCGGCAGATATGCATGGTGATTGTCATATCATCCGGACGATCAGCAATGGCGTCATTGATCGACTTCGCAAACAGCTGGCGAAGCTCGTCAGGCGTTGTTCCGAATGCTTCCACTTGTTTTAAGCCTTTTTCAGATAAGAAAACAGCCCATGCTGTATCGTCAAGCTGGAGGTAGCGGCAGCCTCTGTCATAAAACGCTTGAATCGCTTTCTTATATGCTTTTGATACATCATGCTGGAAAAGAGCATAATCGTTCTTGTAGGCATCCTTTTCCAGTCTCCCCCGGAAAAAGAGCATATTCGGACTCGGAATTGTCATTTTTGGCGTGGCATCACCAGCGATGCCATGTAAAAATGAGTAATCTTCGAGCATCGGGTGGTTTGAGAAATCAATATCGCCCGTCACTTTGATGCCGCGTGCTTTTGTCTGCACATTATGGAACTGGATACCCTGTTCAGGTATAAACGGCTCAACGCCATCCAGATTTTCCAGGAAATCAAAATGCCACCACGCTCTGCGGAATTCTCCGTCTGTCACGACGTTCAGGCCGGTTTCCTTTTGTTTTTCCACAATGCGGATGATTTCATCGTTTTCAATCTGGCGAAGCTGTTCGGCAGTCATTTCGCCGGCCGCCTTTTGCAGGCGCGCTTTTTTGACGGGCTCAGATCTCAGCAGGCTTCCGACTTGATCCGCGCGAAACGGCGGTTTTTTTCTCTGGAGCGATTGTTTTTGTTCTGCGGGTGTTGTTTGCTGTGACATGTTGTTCATTCCTTCTTTCCATTCAAATATAAAAAAGCTCTTCCTCAGGATAAGGAAGAGCTTGCGTGAACAATCTCAACCTTATCTACAAGAGCACAAATCTGCTCTAAAGGATTTAGCACCATTCTGTGTAAAACAGCGGTTGCCGGGTATCGCAGGGCCAGTCCCTCCACCTCTCTTGATAAGGAAAACCTTTTTATTAAATTTTCTGATAGTATCTATTATTCACACATTTCTCTTTTCTGTCAATGATAGATTATTTCCACACATCATTGGCAATGTCGACCACATGACGGAGCTTCGCCCACTGCTGCTCCTCAGTCAAAAGGTTTCCTTCTTCTGTTGAAGCGAAACCGCACTGCGGGCTCAAGCAAAGCTGATCTAAGCTGACAAAGCGCGCAGCTTCATTGATTCGGCGTTTGACATCCTCTGGATCTTCAAGCTCTCCGTATTTGGATGTAATCAAGCCCAAGACAATTTGCAGATCCTTGCGTTTCACGAAACGGAGCGGGTCAAAGTTTCCGGAGCGGTCATCATCGTATTCCAGGAACAAGCCATCAAGGTTTAAACCGTCAAGAATCGTTTCCGCTACAGCGTCATAGCCTCCTGATGCGGCCCAAGTCGAGCGGAAGTTGCCGCGGCAGATGTGCATCGTAACCGTTAGGTCATCAGGACGGTCCGCCACTGCATCGTTAATTGTTTTGGCAAATAACGCAGGCAATGTTTCCGGATCACCGCCGAGGGCACGAACAACCTCTCTGCCTTTTTCTTCAAAGAAGAGAGACCAAGACGTATCATCGAGCTGAAGATAGCGGCAGCCCGCATCATAGAAAGCGGTAATCGCTTTTTTGTACGTCTGGGCCAGGTCATGAAAATATTCCTCCTGATCGGGATATACGCCTTGATCAGCTTTTTCACCGAAAAACAGCATATTCGGACTTGGAATCGTCAATTTTGCTGTCGCATCTCCGGCAATGCTGTGTAAAAATTGATAATCGGCAAGCGCCGGATGGCTGGTGAAATCCAGTTTTCCTGTGACTTTAATGCTGCGGGCTTTTGTTTTCGCATGATGGAATTGAATCCCTTCGGCTGGAATGAAGGGCTCTACACCATCAAGCCCTTCAAGAAAATCGTAATGCCACCAAGAACGGCGGAACTCTCCGTCGGTTACGACGTTTAGGCCGATTTCCTTTTGCTTTTCGACAATGCGGGTGATTTCTTTATTTTCAATATCGCGAAGCTGTTCTGCCGTGATCTCGCCGGCCGCTTGATTTTGCCGCGCCTCTTTTACTGGTGCGGATCGTAATAAACTGCCGACATGATCAGCGCGGAAAGGAGCTTTCTTCTGTTTATCTGATTTCTGTGCTGCAAGGTTTACTTGTTGAGCCATATCATTCGCCTCTTTTCTGAAATGTTTGCTGCATGAAAAAAGCTCTTCCTTTGTGTAAGGAAGAGCTTGAACGATCAAATCTCTGCCTCATCTGCAAGAACGCGATGTTCTTAAGGATTTAGCACCATTCTGTGTAAAACAGCGGTTGCCGGGTATCATAGGGCCAGTCCCTCCACCTCTCTTGATAAGGTAAATCTTCATATTGAGTTTTCAATTATCTTAATATTATTATTTTTGCATGAATTGTCAACAGTTTTTTAGAAGTTTGGCTTATCTTCATCGTCAACCAATACCATATCCAGCACAATCGCGATGGCTGTGCAAATCAGCACATCTTCCCCATGTGCAGTCTGCAGGCGATGCGTATCACCCCAGCTGAGCCGCTTTTTGCTGACA
This sequence comes from Bacillus sp. LBG-1-113, assembly GCF_020708615.1. Lineage (NCBI taxonomy): Bacteria > Bacillati > Bacillota > Bacilli > Caryophanales > Bacillaceae > Bacillus > Bacillus sp. LBG-1-113. The sequence goes on from NZ_JAJFDG010000003.1 coordinate 221,502, forward strand.
GACATTCGCCCATTCTGGCCGTCCGTCAGCTAAAATTTGTCCTTCCATCAATCATTCGATCATTACTGAAGTCTAGTTTCAGGAATAACGAAAAGGCTGCATATCTGCAGCCTTTTCATTTATAAGGTATGTCTTAGGAAAGGTGCATCCGGCGTTTTTGGCGGATGGCGTCAAGGTCGATTAGGTTGTTATGATGAGGAACGGGTGCAGGCAGAGGGCTTGTCTTTTGCGGTTTTCGTCTATTGTCTTTGCTGAACGAAAAGAGAAGATAGCCACATAATGCGATGATAATAAATAAGATCATTTTACATACCTCCCAAAAAAAGTTTTGGTATTCTCTATTGTACGGATAAAACGTCTAAAAGTATTCAAAAAATTCCAAATCTAATAAAAATAAATGCGTGTCCCTCAAAATTCCTTTTCGTCGATGACCTGAAAATAGTCTTGCATTAAGCTGGTGTTTTTTCTTTTGATTGGTTCTATAGTTACTATCGACGTTAAAATGAATTCCTTTATATGACTTTTAACCTAAATTTCTGTAATTCAAATTAACTATATATGGATAATGTGTTCTTCTTTGTTTGATATATACCCTATTTTGAGGAATTGAACACAAAAAACCCAAATTACGGAGCATTTGGGCGGGAATTTGGAATAGATGCCTGATTTGAGGGGAGTCCGGGGATGGGTCAGAAAAAGCGTTTGAACATTCTTCTTATTTTTTTAAATGGGTTTGATCGTTTTGTTTGCATTTTGAGCGGGCGCGAAATCATCCATTTTTTGAACAGGCTTTTTGCGGCAATTGTATTCTTCATCTTTGCATTTCCTCCTCATCCGTCGATAGTTGTTTTACGGACAGAGCTTTTAAAATGTTTCATTTTCACGCAAAAAACCAGTCCTTTTTCGGACTGGTTTTTCAGCTTACGCCTGTTCTTCAAACAGCTTTGCAATCTCAACGATAACGTTTACGGCTTTGACCATGTTGTCGGCAGAGATGTATTCAAATTTGCCATGGAAGTTTTCCCCGCCGGTAAAGATGTTCGGCGTCGGGAGTCCCATGTAAGAAAGCTGCGAGCCGTCCGTGCCGCCGCGGATTGGAGAGATTTTCGGTTCGATGCCGAGGTTTTCCATTGCTTGTTTGGCAATGTGGACGATTTCGATGACAGGCTCAATTTTTTCTCTCATGTTGTAGTATTGATCGTTCATATCAAGCTGAATGCGATTTTGTCCGTATTCGTTTTGGAGCTCTTCAACGATGCGCTGCATGGTTTCTTTTCTGTTTTGGAAGATGTCTTTGTCAAAGTCTCTGATAATGTAGTTGAGCCTGGTCTCTTCTACGTCTCCCTGAATGGACAGCAGGTGGTAGAAGCCTTCGTAGCCCTCTGTATATTCAGGTGCCTCATCTGCCGGCAGCATGCTGTTCAGCTTCATTGCGATTTTTGCAGAGTTGATCATTTTGCCTTTTGCCGTGCCGGGATGTACATTGTTGCCTTTAATTGTGATTTTCGCCGCGGCAGCATTGAAGCTTTCATATTCAAGCTCACCGAGCGGGCCGCCATCAACGGTATAGGCAAAGGAGGCATTGAATCGCTCAACATCAAATTTGTGCGGGCCCCTGCCGATTTCTTCATCAGGTGTAAATGCAACCCTAATGGTGCCGTGCTTAATTTCAGGGTGTTTGATGAGATAATCCATGGCAGTCATGATTTCAGCGATGCCAGCCTTATTGTCAGCGCCAAGAAGGGTTGTGCCGTCTGTGGTGATCAGAGTGTGGCCTTTGTAGCCCGACAGTTCAGGGAATTGATCAGGCGATAGGATGACCTGAAGCTTTTCATTGAGCGTGATGTCTTTTCCATCGTAGCTTTCTACGATTTGCGGATTGACATTTTTGCCGGTGAAATCTGTGGCGGTATCGACGTGGGCGAGAAAGCCGATTGTCGGCACGTCTTTGTCAGTATTGGAAGGAAGAGTCGCCATGACATAGCCGTTTTCATCAATGGCTGCGTCTTCCATGCCGATTGACTTTAATTCCTCAACAAGCATGTTTCCTAACGTCAATTGGCCGGGTGTGGATGGGCAGGTGTCGACTGATTCATCTGACTGCGTGTCGACCTTTACGTATGTAGTAAACCGTTCAATGATGTCTTCTTTCATTTCCAATCATCTCCTTTGTCTTATTCTATCATGCTGTGATGAGAGATTTCTATTTCACAATGCCGTTTCGAATGGCAAAAACGACTGCCTGTGTCCGGTCTTGGGCATTGCATTTTTGCAGAATTCGATGCGCGTGGGTTTTGACGGTGCTTTCGCTGATAAAAAGCTTGTCGGCAATCCCTTCTTTTCTCAGGCCATAGGCCATTTGCTGAAGCACCTCGAGTTCTCTTTTGGCAAACGGTTCAGTCAGTTTTTCAGTATAAGGCTGTTGCTTTGCGCGGAATGTCTCACTGATTTTAGCGGCTGTGACTGTGCGGAAAATCGCTTCGCCTCTGGGGGCAGCCCGAATGGCGTCTATCAGTTCTTCAGGAAGCTGTCCTTCAGCAGGTGGCCGACAGCGCCGGCACGGATGCCTTCAAATACGTATTCTTCAGTGTCAAAGGTCGTTAAAATGACGATTTTTGTATCCGGGAGGGCGGACATGATGTCCTTGGCCGCTTCAATGCCTGAGCAGGACGGCATTTGGACATAACAGCAGCAGCGGGCAGTTTCCCGGGCTTTACAGTTCTTTCTCGGTACATCGATAAAATAAAAGAAAACGTCAACCGGCAGATTGATTTTAGACCTGTTCGGACTGCATGAAATCCTGCAGCATGGCGTGAAAATGCTGAATGTCCTCGCTATTTCTTTTCCACATCATAAATGTCTGGGACGCCGGCAATTCAAGATGCGGCGGCGTAATTACAGCCATCAGCTTTTTTTCGTCTTCTTCCTGTTTGATGATGTAGGTGGGGAGGAAAGAGGCACCCATTCCCGCTTTTATCATATGAACAGCCGTATCAGTCTGCCCGACAGCCATCGTTTGAATATGCGGGTAATGTGAATGGATGCGGTCCAAAAAGGCATCCCCATATGACGGATGATCATGTGTTAGCAGCCGATAGCGGCTGAAGACAGATGCAGCATCCGCAGGCCTGCTTTCTTGAAAAGGAGCAGCCAGACACAGCGTACCTTCGCATATGTGCTGATAATAAAGAGTGCCGGAGTTCGGGTCTTTTCGCGACAAACCAATATCAGCTTCATTGTGTTCTACCGCTAGTTTGATATCGTCAGATTCAGCTACATGAGTTGAAAGCTCGACATGCGGATGTTTTTGGATATAGGCGGGCAGAAAGCGAGGCAATATATAGGACGCGATGTAGGGGTGTACGGCCAGTGTAAGTGCCCGGCTGTACCCCTGCTTCCATTGGCTGACTTTGTGCTTTCCGGCTTGGTATGCATTGATCATTTCTTTGGCATAAGGCAAAAACAGCCTGCCTTCGTCAGTCAGGACAACCCTTCTTCCGCTATGCAAAAACAGCTGCATGTCCAGTTCATCTTCCAATTTCCTCATATGTTGAGACACAGCCGGCTGTGTGAGATAAAGACGCTCAGCCGTTTCCCTGAAGTTTTCTGATTCCGCTGCGGAAATAAAGGTTTGCAGCCATTTTAAATCCATGAAATACCTCCTTCACTGCTAATTGATAACAAATTGTTAATTGAAAATGCGTATTTGCTTATCACTGATTATACTTCCATTCGTTTAGTATACCTATAGAACGAAAAAATGGAGAGAGGGAATCACATGAACATATACGTAGAAGCAAATCCATATTTACATGACAAATACTCAAAATATGCAGATGAAAAATATAAGAGAGACGGGAATCCATTTGTATCCTTTCCGATTCGCTTTGAGGAAGTCCCGCTCGGTGCAAAGACGCTCGCACTGACTTTCATCGACCATGACGCCATTCCCGTATGCGGATTCAGCTGGATTCACTGGATAGCGGCGAACATCCCGGCGCACATCGGAGAGCTTCCTGAACATGCAAGTGAGGAAAGACAGGACTTGATGATACAGGGGCAAAACAGCTTTGCTTCAGCGCTTGCGGGAAGCATCAATCCAAAGGTGATTCACCAGTATTGCGGGCCGACGCCGCCTGACGAGGATCATACATATACGCTGACGGTCTATGCTTTGGATGCTGAACTGAATCTTCAGCAGGGCTTTTATATGAATCAGCTCTACCAAGAAATGAAAGAACGCATTCTCGCTGAAGCCTCTATTGAATTGCTGGCAAGGGTTTAGGGCAGAAAATATGAAGAAACGATTAATAAACGATTAAACTTCATGAAAATGGATGTAGACCAGTTCTAAACACTATATAATAATAGCAGGTCATTTTTTAGGAGGGTTTACATCATGGCAATACTTGTTACAGGCGGCGCCGGATACATCGGAAGTCACACATGTGTGGAGTTATTGAACAGCGGATATGAGATTGTCGTACTTGATAATCTGTCCAACAGTTCAGCTGAGGCGCTGAATCGCGTCAAGGAGATTACGGGAAAAGAGTTAACGTTCTATGAAGCAGATCTATTGGATCGGGAAGCAGTAGATTCGGTTTTTGCTGAAAATGAAATTGAAGCTGTGATTCATTTTGCGGGATTAAAAGCAGTCGGTGAATCTGTTGCGATTCCGCTCAAATATTATCATAACAACCTCACGGGAACGTTTATATTATGTGAGGTCATGGAGAAATACGGCGTCAAGAAAATCGTGTTCAGTTCATCTGCAACAGTATACGGCGTTCCGGAAACATCACCGATTACGGAGGACTTTCCATTAGGCGCGACAAATCCTTATGGACAGACGAAGCTCATGCTTGAACAAATATTGCGTGACTTGCATACGGCCGACAACGAGTGGAGTGTTGCCCTGCTCCGCTACTTTAATCCGTTCGGCGCACATCCAAGCGGACGAATCGGTGAAGATCCGAATGGCATCCCAAATAACCTCATGCCATATGTGGCGCAGGTAGCCGTCGGCAAGCTGGAGCAATTAAGCGTATTCGGCAATGACTATCCGACAAAAGACGGGACAGGCGTGCGCGATTATATTCACGTCGTCGATCTCGCAGAAGGCCACGTCAAAGCGCTTGAAAAAGTATTGAACTCCACTGGAGCAGATGCATACAACCTCGGAACAGGCACAGGCTACAGTGTGCTTGAAATGGTCAAAGCCTTTGAAAAAGTGTCAGGGAAAGAGGTTCCGTACCGTTTTGCGGACCGCCGTCCTGGAGACATTGCCACCTGCTTCGCAGATCCTGCAAAAGCCAAGCAAGAACTGGGCTGGGAAGCAAAAAGAGGCCTTGAGGAAATGTGTGCCGATTCTTGGAGATGGCAGTCTTCTAATGTGAATGGGTATAAGAGTCATGAATAAGAATGGAGGTCTTCTCAACAGAGAAGGCCTTTTTCCTAAAAAAGGGTGCCTTCGCAGGCACCCTTTTCAGCTACTATTTAATTTTTACAATAACATCATTACTGAATTTAAGTTTCCAAGTTCCTTTAGAGTAAGCATCCTTGTCCACTTCGAATACTTCAACATTGGTTACTTTAATATTTGGATTTAGATCACTTAAAATTTTTGAATCATCGATTTTTGTTTCTGCCGCATAGTTAGAAGATGCATCTATGTCAGCATCATATGATGTATCAGTGGAATCTACAAGTTTAACAGTAGGAATTGAAAAAGAGCTTATAGGCTTTTTAGACACGTTTTTTACTGTGTATTGTACAGCAACTAAAATACCGCCGTCAGACGCCTTTTTGTTTAGGAACTCGTTACCAACTGAATCTCGTTTTTCTACCTTCGTAACTGTCACTTCAGTTTTCTCAGTCTTAACAGTATCACCGATATTGTATGTTTTTTCAGTTTCTGCTTTGCTGTTGCTTGATGTTTTGGAAGTGGCTTCTGAACCGCCTCCGCCGCCAATGTTAGCAATAATAATGATGACAACAACTGCGAGAATAAACGTAATAATTTTATGTCTCATAAAAAAGTTACGCTGATCCTTACCACAGTTAGGACATTTTTTTACACCTTTTGCAATTTCTTGACCGCAAGCTTTACAAGGGACTAGTTTTCCTGCCATTATATTTCCTCCTATGTCATTAAATGCACAAAACATATGTACTATAATGCCTATATTATTTCACTTAGTCAATACAAAATAATGAATTTATTATATTATTTAGCATTCATAGTTATATTTTCTTGTGAAAATACATGCTTATTTTCTTATCGTCTATATCGCACATATGTTAATAGCTAATTTGTATTTTCTTGAATTTTCACTTGCAACTAAATCTCCGCAAATACCCCTTGAACCAATTTGCTCAGTCCCTTATAATGCTAATATTGGAAAGTGAAAAAGATATGCTAAAACATTGGTTTTCTAGGGTTCCGCAATGCATATTGGCCTGTGACCGAGAGAAAACACATAACAGCCTGGCTGTTATGACACGGTGGGATAAAAGCCCAGGAGTTTCTGCTCTTTTGCAAGAGCGTACTCCTGGGTTTTTTTGTTGATACGATCTGAAGGAGGAGTGTTTTGTGATGAAAAAGAAAATGCTTGATGTGCTGATGCTTGTGATTGGCGCTTTTTTCTTCGCGCTTGCTGTGAATTTATTCGCGATTCCCAATGACCTTGGGGAAGGCGGCGTTACGGGGATTACCCTGATTTTGTACTATGTGTTTCAATGGTCTCCGGGGGTGACAAACTTTATATTAAACGCTTTTCTGCTATTGATCGGATATAAATTTCTCGACGGGAAAACTACGGTTTATACGATTATCGCCGTGGCAGCAAACTCGCTTTTTCTGCATTTGACACACGGGTGGAGCACACCGTCTGATGAGCTGATCATTAACACGATTTTCGCAGGCGTGTTTGCGGGTGTCGGGATCGGCATGATCATTCGGGTCGGCGGCACAACAGCCGGTTCCGCCATTCTGGCCAGAATCGCCAATAAATATTTAGATTGGAATATCAGTTACGCGCTGCTCTTTTTTGATTTAATTGTCGTCTTCAGCTCTTATTTTATTATTGGTGCGGAAAACATGATGTTTACGATTGTGATGCTGTATATCGGAACGAAAGTGATGGACTTTATTATTGAAGGACTGAATACAAAAAAAGCAATTACTGTCATTTCGGAAAATAAAGGTGAAATTGCCGAGCAGGTCAATACGCTGATGGACCGGGGCGTCACCATTTTATCAGGTAAGGGAAACTATACCGGCCAGTCAAAAGAGATTTTGTACATCGTCATTAACAAACAGGAGCTTTCTATGCTGAAGAAAATCATCAGAAGCTGTGACAAAAAAGCGTTTGTGATTGTCCATGACGTGCGCGATGTGTTTGGTGAAGGGTTTGTGGATATTTCAAAATAAGGAGGTCCCTCTGCGCATCTGCAGAGGGATTTATTTGTTTAGAACGGATATGTGCGGTATTGTTTCTGCATTCGTCTCAGTTCATGCATATCCTCTATTGCCGTTGAAGCAAGGCTGTAAACGAAAGAGGGCCATCTTATGTGAAAAAGAAGCTGGAGAACATGTGTATTTCGCCTTATACTGAAAATACATATCCTTACATAGGAGAGGAGACCATATGAAGTCGCTGCTGGCTATTTATCCCGGTTCGATTGTGTCTGACAAGCTTTGTACAAAGGAAGACTGTCTATGTTTTTTTGATGAAAACAGTCAGAAATATATCTCGATCCCAAAAACGGAGATCAGCCAAAAGGAGACGTTGCTGCTCCAGTCATTTTTAACGCTAGCGGAAGAGGCGGAGCACATGTCTCTCAAATCGCCGGAAGAAAACAAGTGGTTTGCGTTTCTATTCTCGAAAGGAGAAGTGCCGCCGAATATCAAGAAGAGGACAAGGTTCATTCATTTTCATTTGATCGGCAAAACTGAACGGGCATCATTTGCGGAAGCGATGCGCCATTTTTGGCCGGTGTCTTTTGTGATCGTTTGGATGCATGAGGACAGAGGCGTGATTGTCGAGCAGGAAAGTGAAGCGGCGGCCGGGAAAGACGAACTGGAGTCGCTCGCAAGGGTTCTTGAAAGTGATTTCTACTTCAGTGTCCGTTTTTACGCCGGAAGGTTTTATGAAACAGATGAGCGCTTACGAAAGCATTATGCCCGTGAACAAACGTATTTTCTATTTGCTGAAAAGCGGCTGCCGCAGGTTCAGAGTGTGACGTTTGATATCATGTTCCCTTTTTTATTATTGGAAGAAGAAAAGGGACGGCTGAAATCACTGCTTTGTGAAGAAGCCGAGCTATTATTTGTAAATGAACCTGAGCTGAGAAAAACGATCAAGCTGTTTATTGAAAACAACTCAAACGTGACATTAACAGCGAAAAAACTGCATCTGCACCGCAACAGCCTGCAGTACCGAATAGATAAATTTATCGAGCGGTCAGGAATAGACATTAAAACGTATACAGGCGCTCTGCTTGCGTATTTTATCTGCCTGCAAAGCGAAGGTTCAGAATAAACTGGAAATATGCACGAAAACGGCCGTGTGATTTTATGAATGCTGCCCATTTCAGTGTTGGATAAATGCTGATACACTTGATTTAAGAAAACGCTTACAATACTAAAGGGGGATGTTAGATGGCTGAATTGCGGATGGAGCACATTTATAAATATTATGATCAGAAGGAAGCGGCGGTAGACGACTTTAATCTTCACATAGCGGATAAGGAATTTATCGTATTTGTCGGCCCGTCCGGCTGCGGTAAATCAACAACACTGCGGATGGTCGCAGGACTTGAGGAAATTTCGAAGGGTGATTTTTATATTGAAGGAAAACGGGTAAATGATGTGGCGCCAAAGGACAGGGATATCGCGATGGTGTTCCAAAACTACGCGCTCTATCCGCATATGACGGTATACGATAATATCGCCTTCGGGCTGAAGCTCCGCAAAATGCCGAAGCCTGAAATTAAAAAAAGAGTGGAGGAAGCCGCTAAAATTCTCGGGCTGGAAGAATATTTGCACCGCAAGCCAAAAGCGCTCTCAGGCGGTCAGAGACAGCGGGTTGCGCTGGGAAGGGCGATCGTGCGGGATGCAAAGGTATTCCTGATGGATGAGCCTTTGTCGAATCTGGATGCAAAGCTTCGGGTGCAAATGAGAGCCGAAATCATTAAACTCCACCAGAGACTGCAGACCACCACGATTTATGTCACGCATGATCAGACAGAAGCACTGACGATGGCGACTCGAATTGTGGTCATGAAGGACGGCAAAATTCAGCAGATCGGGACGCCGAAGGATGTTTACGAATTCCCTGAAAACGTATTCGTCGGCGGTTTTATTGGATCGCCAGCCATGAACTTTTTCAAAGGAAAGCTGTCTGACGGCACAATCAAAATCGGTTCTTCCGTGTTGAGCGTGCCGGAGGGGAAAATGAAGGTGCTTCGTGAAAAGGGCTACATTGGCAAAGAAGTCATTTTCGGCATCCGCCCTGAGGATATTCATGATGAACTGATTGTCGTGGAATCGTATAAGAGCTCTTCAATTAAAGCGAAAATCAATGTCGCGGAGCTCCTGGGATCTGAGATCATGATTTATTCGCAAATTGATAACCAGGACTTTATTGCGAGGATTGATGCCCGTCTCGATATTCAGTCAGGTGATGAGCTGACAGTTGCGTTTGATATGAATAAAGGCCATTTCTTTGATAGTGAAACAGAAATCAGAATTCGTTAAGCTGGAGAACCGGACATGGAGAGATGTCCGGTTTTTTGCATGCCCTCTCTCTTTCAAGGTTTACAGCAAAAACCGCGGCGGGTAGTGGTTTGTAGAAAGGAGAGATCGAGATGTGGAATGCGGCGATGTGGGGCGGTATTTCCGGCTCTGCTGTTTTGCTGGGCGCGCTGGCGTCGATGTTTCTTCCGATTCGCAAGCGTATCATCGGTTATATCATGGCTTTTGGCACAGGGGTATTAATCGGCGCTGCCGCCTATGAACTTCTTGAGGACGCGGTGAAGGATGGCGGAATGGTCTCGACAGGCGCCGGATTTATAGCAGGAGCTGTCGTGTTTACCCTTTTTGACTACGCGGTTTCAAAAAGAGGCGCGTCACAAAGAAAAAGATCGGGACAAGCAGCTGCAGGCGGCGGGGGGATCGCGATTTTTATCGGCACCATCATGGATGCTGTCCCCGAGTCTATTATGATTGGAGCCAGTCTTCTTGAGGAGCAATCCGTCAGTTTCCTTTTGGTGGTCGCGATTTTTATCAGCAATATACCTGAAGGGCTGTCCAGCACGGCCGGCATGAAGAACAGCGGATATTCAAAGGCGAAAATCTTGCTGCTTTGGGCGGCGGTACTGATGATTTCTATTTTTGCCTCATGGTCAGGATATTACTTCCTCGATGATGCTCCTGAGGGGATGATGTCGGCAATCGCCGCTTTTGCGGGCGGAGGAATCATCGCAATGATTGCATCGACGATGATGCCCGAGGCATATGAAGACAGCGGTCCGATGACAGGGTTAATTGCTGCTCTTGGTCTTTTAACGTCTTTGATTTTGAATCAGTTTTCCTAATTAATCTGCACCGGACATGGCTACATGTCTGGTTTTTTCACTTGAAAATCCCGCAAATCAACCGATGAAAAGGAGGAAGAAATAGACAGAAAGCAGGAAAACGATGAAACGATTTATCCTAAGCATCTTTCTTTTGGGCAGCTGCTTGTCTCTTGCCGCTTGCGCTGAAAAAGAAGCAAATGCGGAGCAGCAGATGCCAAAAGCGGAACAAAAGAAACCGGAAGAAAAGACAGTACATGTGCAGAAAAAAGAAGATGATACATCCGCATGGATCAAAACAGAGAAACCGGCAAAGCTGCCGATTTTGATGTACCACAGCATCTCTTCGGGCAACAGCCTCCGTGTGCCAAAGAAAGAATTTGAGGCACATATGAAATGGCTGCACGATAACGGCTATCAGACATTAACCCCAAAAGAGGCGTATCTCATGCTGACTCAGGACAAGAAGCCGAGTGAGAAATGTGTGCTGATCACGTTTGATGACGGATACACCGATAATTACAAAGACGCATATCCGGTATTAAAGAAGTACGGCATGAAGGCGACGATTTTTATGATCGGCAAATCAATTGGACATAAACATCATCTGACAGAGGATCAAATGAAAGAAATGGCGCAGCATGGCATATCGATTGAAAGCCATACGATTGACCACCTTGAGCTGAACGGTTTAACACCAGAACAGCAATATAGCGAAATGGCAGATTCAAAAAAACTGTTTGATAGGATGTTCAATCAGCAAACGGCCATCATCAGCTATCCGGTTGGGCGCTACAACGAAGATACGCTGAAGGCCGCTGAAGAAACCGGTTATCAAATGGGAGTGACGACTGAACCTGGTGCAGCCTCCAGAGATCAGGGGATGTACGCCCTCCATCGCGTACGTGTATCCCCGGGAATGTCAGGGGCGTCCTTTGGGGCGTACATTGAGTCGATGAAATAAAAATGGCGGCGATTAATCGCCGCCGCCCCCTCCGCCGTCACAGCCGGAATCCCCGAAGCCTCCGTCACTGCCGCATCCATCATGGCGGGAATCACCATCGGAAAATCCGAAAAAACCGCTGTCCGCCCGCTGGCGTCCTTTGGTTTCTGAATCAGATGATCGAGCCGATTGATAAATGACGATCATTCCGAAGATCAAAGCGATAAGAATCACAATCATATGGCTCCCCCCTTAAACAATGATTTTTCATACGTTTTAAAATCTGAAAAGTTTCACTTGAGGGAGACAGATTCTTTCAGCCGATCTCTCAGCCAGCGCTTGACCATGCCGTGTCCTTTGTTGGAAAGCAATGCGCTGACACGCCAATACATAGGTGGATGAGGAGAAAACTGAAAGTCTATGATTCTGAAAAGCCAGCTGTTATCCCGGATGAGAGAGTTCACCTTAACTTCATCTTCATCTATATCAGAGCTGTAGGTGTTTTGTTTTTGCAAAGCTTCATCCTGGCGAACCGCCAGGATCTTTAAGGATTCAGCCATCTGCCTGTATCCGCCCTCCAGCAGTGAAGCGCCAAGGTGATCGGCGCGCACCTCCATCCATTGGGAACAAAATGACTGATAAAGCTGGAATAGAATGATGATTCCCATGATTAGCGCCCAAAGTGCGATTTTGTAAGCGCCGGGATGGGCGATGTAATGCTCAAGTAAAAGAATGATCCCGATGACTGCCCCAAGATAAAGAAAGCGCAACAGCTGCATGGACAGCACATCACGTTTTTTAATATGAACAGCTTCATGGGCAAGAATACCCTCAATGACATGCGGCGGAAGGGTTAATGTAGCGCTTGTCAGAATCACCATTGATCTTCCTACATTCATTCCGACTGCCATGCCGTTATATTCATCACTATCCGTTTCATATATCTCCACATGCGCAATGCCTGCTTTTCTAAACATCTTATCTGCCGCTGCCTGAACGTCTGAATTCAGACAAGGCCTGGCATCCATTGCTGTCCGCAGCACCCGGTCAGATAGATACATATTCAAAGCCCAGTACAACATCACGGCACCAGTCATGACCCAAGGTGAAGCGTGTAAGGCATATAAAGCGAGCACCAATATGGCGTAAGCAGATATCCCTTTTACGCTTGCGGCAAAATAAAGTTTACCTAAAAGCCTTTTCACATTTTTCCGATGATAAAGCGGCAGGACAGCAATAACCGTTTCCTCTTTGTTTTCTGAATCTAGAAATTCCCCGAGGATCGCTTTCCATTTTTCTGGTTCCTTCACGGTCAGATATAGTGTTTCGCCGGGAAGAGAGAGCCTTATGACTTGCTGAAAGCTTGTCGTCATATCGAGCCGGGATGAATACATTGTCAACAGCGGGTGAAGCTTTAATAGATCTGCCGTCGATTCAAGCCGGATGTCTTTCAGGTCTGAAAGCGGGTAGGTGCGGGTTTCATATCGTGAGCTGATATGCCATGTTTCTAAAGATGAAGAATAAAAGACTTTTACACTTAGAAAATTTAATATGCGTTTTACCAGTGCCGCGCCGCCCGAGATGAAACCGAACAGGATCACATATTTTAGAACGCTGGTGTCAGGCCCGTAAATGAAGAAAACAATAGCGCCCGCAAACACAATGACAGTCAGGGCAATATCCGAGAGGAGGCGTGTGTGGTCTCTTGCAAGCTCAATTTCCTGCCAATCGCCTGATGGCTTTTCAACACGGCTGGGGACAGTCAGATCCAATGCGGTCCAGTAGCTGGTGAACATCAATGCCAGAGAGACGATGCCGTCTATGAAAGACTGTTGAGAGAAGATAAAGCTAGCAGCACCGACCCAAAGAACAATATCAATCCAGAGTTCTAATGCCGGAAGAAGCTTTGCTGCAAGGGCTGATATCAGCTGAATGCCCAGCCCGAGAATGATAAAGAAAAAAAGACTGGTTCCCATAGGCATGCTAGAGTCCTTTCTATCATAATCTTTCCAACTACTACTATAGCATGCGGCGGGAATTTGTAAAAACACGGAAATGCAAAAAAGCAAGCTCTTTCGTCATACGAAGAACTTGCTTTCAGCCTATCAATAAAACTGGTGTAACAGCAATAACGTGAGGGACACTGTGATGGCCCCTCCAATTCTAGTGGACACCTGGGCAAAAGGCATCAGCTCAAGCCTTTCTGCGGCGCTTAATATCGCGACGTCACCGGTGCCTCCTTGCCCTGAATGGCACGCATTAATAATGGCTGTTTCAATCGGGTACATGTTCAGCCATTTTCCCGTGAAAAAGCCGACCGTCATCATTGTCACAACGACAGACAGAATCGTAATAATATTACTGAGATTAAAGGCGGCCACAAGCTTGTCCCATGGCGTCATGGACACGCCGATTGCAAAGAGCAGCGGATAGGTGACTGCCGTTGAAAAGAAGCGGGACACGCCAAACGCGCCGTTTTCAATTGAGGCAGGGACCAGTCTGAACAGCTTGATCAAAACAGCTAACAGCAGCATGGCAACAGGAGCAGGAAAACCGAAAAAGTCGTGGGCGAGCATACCGACCAAATACAAGGAGACGGCAAGAATTCCCCCGGACGCAAACAGAGAAAGGTTGAACATGTGCTGGCCGTTTTGCGATTCCTCCAGCGCAGGTGAATCTTCTGAACGGTCAACTTTACCGTTGCCGGTCCATTCCGGTTTTTTCTTGCCGATTCTGTTGAGCAGGCCCGCTAAAATGATTGCACATAGACTGCCGAGCATGATCGATGGAAGAACAAGTGCAAACGCTTCCCCTTGAGACATCGGCATGATATCGGAATAACCGATGGACAGAGGGATGGCGCCTTCTCCGACGCCGCCAGCCATAATAGGAATCACGACGTACAGAAGGGTGTGCTGAAATCCGAGGCCGAGCAATGTACCGACAGCCAGTCCCACAATGGCGGCCGCGACAGAACCGGCGATAAGCGGTATAAAAATTTTCATAAATGCTTTTACAAGTGTTTCTCTTTTCATGCCGAGGATGCTTCCGACAACAATTCCGGCAATAAACAAATAAAGAAAGTTTGAGTTTTCTGTAAACTCTGTGGTGGATTTGACAATATCATTTGGCAGCAGGTGATAGTAGACGACAGCAGATGGAATAAAAGTAGCAAGGATGGCCGGACCGCCGATAGAGCGCACAATCGGTATCGATTTTCCGATTTGGGCAAAGGTAAATCCGAAAAACGCCATGACGGCAATGGATGTCAAGATGTCGCTTTTTACATCGTGATGCAATACAAAAATAGTAATTAATATAAACAGCAGGGCATACACAGGAAGCGGTATAATGCCTACTTTTATATTCATAGCCTTCGCAAACCAATTCTCTTTTCGAACCCCTTCGTGAATTGTATCCGTTTGCATTTGCAATTGAGTTTGAAGCTCTCCCATTAAAAAACCTCCCCCTAATCTTGTTGCCAGTGAAATTGTTCACTATGTTAAGTATACTAAAAAATTGAAATTATTAATATATTAAAAATTTACTATTCAAACTTTTCTTTTTTATGATTCAGATGAAAAGAGACGTTCTGACTAAATTCCGGATGTGCCGGAGTGCCGAGAACCCAGTGCTGATGCCGGTCAAGCATTTTATTCGCAAGGAGCGAAGTGTTGATGTACGATAATAAAGGGTCATTTATCCTAGCGACCGCCATCAATCAGCAACAAAATAGACAATAATCCGTCACATAGCGCAGGACTTTTTAGGTATTTTGGGCTTTATTTTTGAAACAGATCGTTGTAAAGTACTTAATATGAACCATTTAGGGATCGTGCCATTCGTCAGTCTGGCAATCTTGAATCATATTTGACGACTTTTTGATGTATTTGTGAAATGTTGAGCATTATTTTTTTCGTCTATTTTGTGAAATGCTGATCAAAGTTTTGGTTCTGCTTGTGAAGTAGTGAACAATATAACATTTTCAATCGGAAATGGAGGATAAAGCATGAGTGAATTAGTATTAGCCCGCATTCAATTTGCATCAACAACGTTGTTTCATTTCTTGTTTGTGCCAATGTCAATCGGGCTTGTGTTTATGGTTGCATTGATGGAGACTCTTTATCTTGTGAAGAAAAATGAGCTGTACCTCAAAATGGCGAAGTTTTGGGGACACTTGTTCTTAATAAATTTCGCAGTCGGTGTTGTTACGGGGATTTTGCAAGAATTCCAGTTTGGACTGAACTGGTCTGATTATTCCCGTTTTGTCGGAGATGTATTTGGCGCACCGCTTGCGATTGAAGCATTATTGGCGTTTTTCATGGAATCGATTTTTATCGGATTGTGGATTTTCGGCTGGGACCGCCTCCCTAAAAAAATTCACGCGCTCTGCATTTGGCTCGTGTCATTCGGAACGATTATGTCGTCCTTCTGGATTTTAACAGCGAACTCCTTTATGCAGGAGCCGGTCGGCTTTACGATCAAAAACGGCCGCGCGGAAATGAATGACTTTGGCGCGCTGTTGACAAATCCGCAGCTATGGGTTGAATTCCCGCACGTCATTTTCGGTGCGCTTGCCACCGGGGCCTTCTTTATCGCGGGTGTCAGTGCTTTTAAACTATTAAAGAAAAAAGAAGTGCCATTCTTTAAACAATCTTTCAAACTCGCAATGATTGTGGGTCTTTGTGCAGGCCTTGGCGTCTCCTTAAGCGGACACATGCAGGCTGAACACTTGATGGAATCACAGCCAATGAAAATGGCTGCCAGTGAAGGGCTTTGGGAAGACAGCGGCGACCCTGCTGCTTGGACGGCCTTTGCCACAATTGATACGAAAAATGAAAAGAGCTCAAATGAAATCAAAGTTCCATACGCATTGAGCTACCTGGCTTACCAAAAATTCAGCGGCAGTGTCAAGGGAATGAAAACACTTCAGGCAGAGTACGAAAAAGTGTATGGAAAAGGCGACTATATTCCGCCTGTCAAAACGACGTTCTGGAGCTTCCGTATTATGGTTGGAGCAGGTGTTGTCATGATTCTTGCTGCGTTAGGCGGCCTTTGGCTGAACCGCCGCAAAAAGCTGGAAAACAGCAAATGGTATTTGCGCATCATGATCGCATTGATTTCCTTCCCGTTTATTGCGAACTCCGCTGGCTGGATTATGACAGAAATCGGGCGTCAGCCTTGGACGGTCATGGGTTTGATGACAACGGCTCAATCCGTGTCGCCTAACGTAACGGCGGGCTCCCTGTTATTCTCAATCATCGCATTCGGTGTGATGTATATGATTTTGGGCGCATTGCTCGTATTCTTGTTCATCCGTGAAATTAAAAAAGGCGCGGAGCATGATGATCATCATGATGTTCCTGTTTCAACAGATCCTTTTAGTCAGGAGGTATACCATGGCATCTCTTCATGATCTTTGGTTTATACTCGTTGCTGTATTGTTTATCGGTTTCTTCTTTTTGGAAGGCTTTGATTTCGGGGTCGGCATGGCGACCCGTTTTCTTGGCCATAATGAATTAGAGCGCAGAGTGCTGATCAACACGATCGGGCCGTTCTGGGACGCGAATGAAGTATGGCTTTTGACTGGTGCGGGTGCTATCTTCGCGGCGTTTCCAAACTGGTATGCAACGATGCTGAGCGGTTATTACATTCCGTTTGTCATTGTGCTGCTTGCATTAATGGGCCGCGGGGTCGCGTTTGAATTCCGCGGCAAGGTTGATCATTTAAAATGGGTAAAGGTTTGGGACTGGGTGGTTTTCTTCGGCAGTCTGATTCCTCCGTTTGTGCTTGGTGTGTTATTTACGACATTATTCCGCGGTATGCCGATTGATGCCGATATGAACATTCACGCGCATTTCTCTGATTATATAAATGTATATTCTGTACTTGGCGGCGTGACCGTAACACTTCTCTGCTTCCTGCATGGATTAATGTTCATCACGCTGCGTACGATTGGTGATTTGCAGCAGCGCGCCCGACAAATGGCGCAAAAGATAATGGGTATTGTTTTTGTGGCAGTGCTTGCTTTCGCGGCTCTTTCTGCTTATGAGACAGACATGTTTACACGCCGCGGCGAGAGTACAATACCGCTTGTTGTTTTGATTGTCATCTGCTTTATGCTTGCAGCTTTATTCATCCGTAAGAGTAAAGACGGCTGGACATTTGCGATGACAGGCGCGGGACTTGCTCTGACCATAGGAATGATTTTCATTTCGTTATTCCCTCGGGTGATGGTCAGCTCGATTCAAAGCGCGTTCGATTTAACAGTAGCTAACGCTTCTTCCGGTGATTATTCGCTTAAAGTCATGTCAATTGCAGCATTAACGCTATTGCCGTTTGTCATCGGCAGTCAGATCTGGAGCTATTATGTCTTCCGGAAGCGCGTCAGTCATAAGGAGCCTATGACTTATTAATGGGAAAAGACCTGTTTCGATATAAAGGAATGAAGCGGATTCTCACCGTGATTACTTGCTTAACGCTTATTCAGACAGCCGCTATTATCATGCAGGCAGAGTGGCTGAGTGAAGCTGTAACCGGACTGTTCAACGGGAAGAGCATTGCCTCCCTGTTTCCGGTGATCGGCTTTTTCCTCATCGCTTTTGTCGCGCGGCACGGGGTTACAGTGGCGCGTCAGAAACTCGTCTATCATTATGCCGCCCAGACGGGAGCTGATTTGAGAAAAAGCTTTCTCGATCAGCTGTTCCGTTTAGGCCCCCGCTTTACAAAGAAAGAGGGGACGGGGCAAATGGTGACCCTGGCGATGGAAGGCATCAGCCAGTTCCGCCGCTATCTTGAACTGTTTTTGCCGAAAATGGTCAGCATGGCGATTGTGCCTGCTGCGGTTGTCATCTACGTGTTTTTTCAGGATCGGACGTCGGCGATTATTTTAGTCGCGGCCCTGCCGATTCTGATTATATTTATGATTCTTCTTGGCCTTGTCGCACAGCGAAAAGCGGATCGCCAGTGGAAATCATACCAGACATTGTCCAACCATTTCGTTGATTCTCTTCGCGGATTGGAGACATTGCGTTTTTTAGGATTGAGCAAATCGCATAGCAAAAACATTTTCCACGTCAGTGAGCGGTATCGCAAAGCGACAATGAGTACACTGCGGGTGGCGTTTTTATCTTCATTTGCTCTCGACTTTTTCACGATGCTGTCTGTGGCGACAGTTGCTGTGTTTTTGGGACTGCGTTTGATTGACGGCGATATTTTGCTTGGCCCTGCATTAACGGCGCTTATCCTGGCACCTGAGTATTTTCTGCCGGTGCGGGAAGTGGGGAACGATTATCATGCAACGCTAAACGGGCAGGAGGCAGGGAAAACCATTCAAGAGATTTTGTCGCAGCCTGGCTTTAAAGAAGAGGCGCCTCTTCAGCTTGGGATGTGGTCCGATCAAGATGAGCTGAAGCTGTCAGGCGTGTCAGTTGGCCGGTCGGTGTCTGATATTGATTTGTCATTCAAAGGCAAGAAAAAAATCGGCATTATTGGTGCAAGCGGTGCCGGTAAATCAACATTAATTGATATCCTCGGCGGGTTTTTGGAGCCGGATGGCGGTGTTATTAATGTGAACGGTTCAAGCCGTTCGCACCTGCAGGACGGGAACTGGCAGAAAAACCTTCTCTATATTCCGCAGCATCCTTATATTTTTGATGATACGCTGGCGAACAATATCCGCTTTTATCACCCAAGCGCTTCTGCTGAAGATACAGCCCGCGCTGCTGCCTCAGCGGGATTGAAGGAGTTTGTAAACACCCTTCATGAAGGGTTGGAGGGACGGATCGGAGAAGGCGGCCGGACGCTCAGCGGCGGTCAGGCTCAGCGTGTCGCGCTGGCCCGCGCCTTTTTGGGAAACCGGCCGATTCTGCTGCTGGATGAGCCGACCGCCCATCTGGATATCGAAACAGAATATGAAATAAAAGAAACGATGCTGAATTTATTTGATGATAAGCTTGTCTTTCTCGCGACACACCGCCTCCATTGGATGCTTGATATGGATGAAATGATCGTGCTGGACGGAGGCAGGGTTGCAGAAATCGGGACTCATGATGAATTGCTGGCGAAAAACGGTGTGTACACCAAACTCGTGAAGGCACAACTGGGGGAAAGAGCATGAAGAAAGAAGAATGGATTCTGCCGTATATCAAGCAAAATGCCCGTCTGTTTGTTCTTGTTGTCTTTTTGGGCGCGGTGACGATTTTTTCCGCTGCTTTTCTCATGTTTACGTCGGGGTTTTTAATTTCAAAAGCGGCGACAAGACCGGAGAACATCCTGCTCATTTATGTCCCGATTGTCGCCGTTCGAACCTTTGGGATTGCCCGTTCTGTGTCACGCTATGTGGAGCGCCTGATCGGCCATCACATCATTTTGAAAATCGTGTCCGACATGCGCGTCCGCCTTTACAACATGCTTGAGCCGGGCGCTTTGATGCTGCGATCCCGTTTTCGCACGGGAGATATGCTCGGCATTTTATCTGAGGATATTGAGCATTTGCAGGATGCCTTCTTGAAAACCATTTTCCCTGCCATCTCAGCCTTGCTTTTGTATGCTGTTTCAGTGATTGCGCTTGGTTTTTTCTCCTGGCCGTTTGCCATTTTGCTGGCGGTGTATCTGTTTGTTCTGGTTGTGCTGTTTCCGGTCGTGTCTTTGCTTGTGACGCGGGCGAAGAATGCCAAGCTGAAAAGCGGGCGGAATGTGCTGTACAGCCGTCTCACAGATGCCGTGATGGGTGTCAGCGACTGGATGTTCAGCGGACGCCGGCATGCTTTTATTGATTCCTATGAAAAAGAAGAAAATACGTGGTTTGAGCTGGAACGAAAAAAACATCGTTTTACTAGATGGCGGGATTTCGCCGCGCAATGCCTTGTCGCCGGCCTCATTTTGTTGATGCTGTTTTGGACGGCGGGGCAGCATGCAAATGGCGAACTCGCCAGAACAATGATTGCAGCCTTTGTGCTTGTTGTGTTTCCGCTGACAGAAGCTTTTCTGCCGCTTTCTGATGCGTTGGGCGAAGTGCCGGGTTATCAGGATTCTATCAGAAGAATGAACAAGGTGGCTCCTCAGCCTGAGTCTTCACAAACAGAGTCTGCGGCTGACAGGCTTGATCTCAAAGATGTCACCTTGGCGTTTCGAGATGTGACGTTTTCTTATGACAACAGCAGCCAAGTACTGAACCATTTTTCCTTTACGCTGCGCCAAGGAGAAAAAATGGCGCTGCTCGGCCGAAGCGGATCAGGAAAATCAACGTCACTCGCATTAATTGAGGGTGCCTTGAAACCTGACTCAGGCTCGGTAACGTTAAACGGAGTGGAAACGGCGTTTTTAAAGGACCAGATTGCTGATGCGGTGGCTGTGTTAAATCAAAAGCCTCACTTGTTTGATACAAGCATTTTGAATAACATCAGGCTTGGAAACGGGAAGGCGAGCGACGAGGATGTGCGCCGCGCCGCAAAGCAGGTGAAGCTGCATGATTACATTGAGTCGCTGCCTGACGGGTATCATACTTCAGTTCAGGAAACCGGAATCCGTTTTTCAGGAGGAGAGCGGCAGCGGATCGCGCTCGCCCGGATTTTGCTGCAGGATACGCCGATCATTATACTTGATGAGCCTACAGTAGGCTTAGACCCTATCACGGAACGCGAACTGATGGAAACCGTGTTTGAGGTGCTGAAAGGTAAAACGATTCTTTGGATTACGCATCACTTGGCGGGTGTGGAAGCAGCCGATAAAATCGTCTTTCTGGAAAACGGAAAAACAGAAATGGAAGGAACGCACGAGGAACTGCTGGCGACGAACGAACGATATCGCCGTCTTTATCACCTCGACGTTCCTGTAAAATAGAAGACAGCCTTTGGGGCTGTCTTTTTTGTTTGAAAAGGAAGAAGTGCAGGAAAAATAAGAAGAGATAATAAGAGGAGGTATGGATATGAATGTTCCGATTTGGACGGAAGAGCATGTGAGGGCTGCGCTCCCTGAAAGAGATGCAGAGAGCCATAAAGGCACGTACGGTACGGCTTTGCTGCTGGCGGGAAGCGATGACATGCCGGGCGCTGCGCTTTTGGCCGGGCTTGGTGCCATGCGGAGCGGTCTCGGCAAGCTTGTCATCGGCACGTCTGAAAGCGTGATCCCGCTGATCGTTCCGGTTCTGCCGGAGGCCACGTATTGGCGTGACGGCTGGGAAAAAGCGGCGGGCTCTCGGCTTGAAGAGACGTACCGGGCAATTGCGATCGGTTCGGGGCTTCCACAAACAGAGAGAGTGCAGCAGGCCGTTGATCATGTACTTGAGAAGGACTGCCCTGTTATTTTGGATGCCGGAGCGCTGACAAAGCGCACGTATCCGAAACGGGAGGCACCCGTCATCCTCACGCCGCACCCAGGTGAGTTTTCCCGAATGACAGGGGTTCCGGTGAAAGACTTACAAAACAAAAGAGCGGAATATGCCAAGGAGTGGGCGGTTCAGCTGCAAACGGTGATCGTGTTAAAAGGAAATCAAACCATCATCGCGTTTCCCGATGGCGACTGCTGGAGCAATCCGACCGGAAACGGGGCACTCGCCAAAGGAGGAACCGGCGACACGCTGACAGGAATGATATTGGGCATGCTTTGCTGCCACAAAGACCCGAAACATGCCGTATTAAATGCCGTATACTTGCACGGTGCATGCGCCGAGCTTTGGACTGACGAACACTCTGCTCATACGCTGCTCGCCCACGAGCTCTCTGACATGTTGCCTCGTGTGTGGAAACGATTTGAATGAAAAAAGCTGTCTTCATAGGGAAGACAGCTTTTCTTGATAAGCCGCTCGTTTTTTCAGGCGCGGTTTCATGAGTACATAATATAGAACAGAAGGCACGGCTAAGCCGATAATCCATGCGATATCCCCGCCGCCAAACATTTTTGCCAATGGCCCGATGTAAAAGGATGTATTGATAAACGGAATTTCTAACAAGATGGATAGAATGAAAGCAATCGTTGTGATCCAATTGACTCTTCCATATGGCCCGTTGACATCAAACATCGCTTTGACCTCATAGTTCCCATGGCGGACGAAGTAGTAATCCACTAAATTGATCGCCGTCCATGGAATTAAGAAATAACTGATAAAAAAGATAAAATTCAAAAACAGCTCCATAAAATTGCTTTGCCCGAGAAGGCTTAGGACTGTTCCGACGATTGTGACGCCAAGAATCATGATGATTCTGATTTTCGGTGTGACTTTTAATTTCAGAAACGGCTCAAGCGTAGTCGTCGTGGACATAAAGGCTCCATACAAGTTAAAGACATTAATCGCCATCTGGCCAAATAAAACAATGATCAGCATAATGAACGAGAAGGGGCCGAACAATTGCACAATCTGGGTCCCTGAGTTTGTCGTAAAATCAGGAAGTGCTGTGGTCAGCAGCGCGCCGAGCAGCATCATCCAGATGGAGCTGACAGATGTTCCTGCGTAGCTGTACCAAAACGTTTTGGACGCCGGTGTTTTAATGGGCAGATATCTGGAATAATCGGCGACATAAGGCGCATAGGCAAGCTGCCAAGTCGCTACGGCGCTGACCGCCACCAAGAAAACGGGCAAGTCGACCGTTCCGGGCACCCAGCTGCCTGCCGGAATCGGTAATTGGAAAATGAGTATCGTTGCAGCAAAAAATACGGCAAAAGAGGTCCAAGAAAGGATTTTTTGCATTTTATGAATCAAATCATGACCGAAAATGGTGAGTAAAAAACATGCGGCGCTTAAGCCTATAATGCTCCATGATCCCGGGATGGGAACAAAGCTGCTTAAGGTCCCGGCCGCCAGAATCGTACTGCTTGCGAAGAAACCAAGGTAGATAAACATGACTAAGAAGAGGGGAAGAATCGCTCCGATTACGCCGAATTGGGCACGGCTTTGAATCATTTGCGGGATGCCGAGCTGAGGTCCTTGCGCGGAATGAGAAGCCATAAATATGGCACCAATTAAGGTTCCGCAAATAATAGCGGCAACACTCCAAAACAGATTAAGTCCCATTGCAACGGGAAGAGTACCGGTTACTAACGTGGTGATATGCATATTGGCCCCGAACCATACGGGAAATAAATCTTTCGCTTTACCATGTCTTTCTTCATTTGGAATATATTCAATCGTTCGCCTTTCTACTTTCAATGCATCGTCCTCCATATATAATGAAATTTTGATATAGACATAAAAACATAGCTTAACAGACTGTACTTCGCTTTACAAATTTTGATGCTCACAAAAACCAATGAGAAGCCAGTGAAGTCAATAGATCAAAAGAATTATAAAAAAAAATTGAACGCTTTGGAATCCGGTGTCGTCTCATAAGGCAAGATAACAAAAAAAGGGGGGATCGCGTGCATTGGATACAAATGAAGAAAAGCAATTGATTCAGCAGGCGAAAGAGGGAAGCGACGAGGCGTTTACAGCTCTTTTTCAGCATTATTATTCTTTTCTATACAAATACTTGTTAAAGCTTTCCCTTCACCCTGACATCAGCGAGGATCTGGTTCAGGAAACCTTTCTGAAAGGGTACGTCCATCTGGGGAGTTTTCAAGGCCGATCCAAATTCTCCACTTGGCTGATCTCTATTGCGTCAAGACTCTACCTTGATCACCAGAAAAAGAGAAAGAGAGAATGGAAACGAAATCAGGCTGTTACAGAGGAAACGATACGCAAGATCAAATGGGACGTGTCAATGAAAGGCTCCGAGTGGAGCGAGACGCTTGATCTCTTTTCTCAGCTTGACCCGAAGCTGCGCACGCCCGTTTTATTAAGGCACTATTACGGCTATACCTATGCGGATATCGGGGTGATGCTGCATATCAAAGAAGGCACGGTAAAGTCCAGAGTCCATAAAGGGCTCCAGCAAATCAGAAAGGAGTGGACCGATGAATAAAGAAAAGCGATCTGTTCATTTAAAATCGGAATTGCAGAAAATTGACCAATGCGCCAACCCGAATATACCGAGTCAAAAAGAATTGCTTGATCAGCTGTCACAAATGAAAGCCGAACGAAGAAAAAGCGTGCTGAAAGAAGTTATCTTATTTGTGTTCTGTGCACTGATGGTGGTAAGCGCGGCGATTCTGGCATTTACTCAAGTTCCCGCTGCTTTTGTCGTGCTTCAGGTCTGTGCGCTGGCTGTCCTGCCGATTTTAATTGCGGCTGAGAAAAAACGATACCTTGGCGAACGTGAGGTGAAGCGCTGATGTCCCAAACAGATTTGACGATTGTGGTGTTTGCTTATCTGATTGTATTGGCACAGGGCATCTTTTTATTCATTGATGCGAAAAAAAGGGATCGTCTGGCATGGGTGTGGGGATTTGTCGGACTGATTCAAGCGCCGATGCCTCTGATTTGCTATTACTTTTTTGTGATAAGGCCGGACCGAAAAAATAGGAGGATCAGCTAATGAATATTTCTTGGGAAATGATTGTGCCGCTGATTGTGTTACAGGCCGTGCTGGCAGTGTTTGCCCTGATCAGCTGTGTGAAAGAAGAGCGGACAAACGGGCCGAAATGGATGTGGGCAGCAGTGATTATATGCATCAATATTATTGGGCCGATTTTATTTTTTACCGTCGGCAGAAAGCAAAGGTGAGCGAGCATGCTATCTATTGAGTCATTATGCAAATCATATCGGCATCATCAAGCTGTACGGGATGTCAGTTTTCAAGTCAAGGAGAACGAGTGTGTCGCTCTATTAGGACCGAATGGGGCTGGTAAAACCACAACGCTTCAAATGCTGTCCGGACTGCTGTCACCTACCTCCGGGACGATCAAGCTGTACGGGGAGCAAAAGGCAGATCGCAGTATGATCGGCTATCTTCCGCAGTACCCGGCTTTTTATTCCTGGATGACGGCTAATGAATTTTTAACCTTTGCCGGGAGACTGTCTGGCCTTTCAAAGAAAAAAAGCCTTGAGAAAATAGGCGAAATGCTGGAGTTTGTCGGTTTGCAGGACGCGGCAAACAAAAAAATCGGCGGTTATTCTGGCGGCATGAAACAAAGGCTCGGCCTGGCTCAGGCTCTGCTTCATAAACCGAAGCTTTTGATTTTGGATGAACCGGTATCTGCCCTGGACCCTTCTGGGCGTATCGAGGTGCTGGATATGATGCGGGAGCTGAAAAAACATATGGCTGTTTTGTTTTCTACTCACGTTTTGCACGATGCGGAGCAGGTGTGTGATCAAGTCGTGATCATGCAAAATGGTGAGATTTCATGGAAAGGCGCTTTACAGCAGCTTAAAGAACAGCATCAAACGAATGTTTTCACTCTTACTGTAAAAGAGAAACTGAAGGGGTGGCTTGAAGAGAGGCCTTATATATCCCATGTTGTCTATAAGAATCCGTCTCAAGCTGTTTTTGAGCTGAGCGATACAGGCTCTGGCAGGACATTGCTGAGTGATTGTATCCAAATGGGATTGACAATCACCTGTTTTGAACAAAAAACCGAGTCTCTCGAAGACGTCTATCTTAAGGTGGTGCACGCATGAATGTCATGATGACGCTATTACAAAAGGAATGGCTGGAAGGCTGGAGAAGCGGCAAGCTGATCTGGCTGCCCATCGCGATGATGATCGTGGGGCTGACGCAGCCGCTGACCATTTATTACATGCCGGAAATCATTGCGCATGGGGGGAGCCTTCCAGACGGTATGAAAATCAGTTTTACCATGCCTTCCGGATCTGAGGTGATGGTGAGCACGCTTTCCCAATTCAACACGCTTGGCATGGCGCTGATCATCTTCAGTGTCATGGGCAGTGTGGCGAATGAAAGAAATCAAGGTGTAACGGCGCTGATCATGTCACGGCCTGTGACGGCAGCCCAGTATATATTGAACAAATGGATCACCCAAAGCATGATCGGAATCGCCTCGTTTGCAGCTGGGTACGGACTTGCTTATTATTACGTCCGGATCTTGTTTGAACACGCATCATTCAGCCGCTTTGCAGCAAGCCTCGGCCTCTACTCTCTTTGGATGATGTTTATTGTTACTGCAGGGCTAGCCGGAAGCGTGATGTTTCGGTCTCTCGGAGCAGCCGCGGCAGCCGGAATTGGGCTGACTGCTGCCGTTTCCTTTGCTGTCTCGCTTTTTCCTGATGGTGCGAAATGGCTGCCGGCTGAGCTTTGCAAGCAGGCGGAGCATATTCTGCTTCATGGAGAGCGGGCGGACTTTTTCGGGTGGTCGCTCACATTCTCCATTCTGTGCATCATGCTTCTGGCCATTTTTTCTGTGTGGCGCTTCCGGCAGTATGAAAGCTATTAACCGATCATTTTTCGCTTTGTGGCCAGCATCATCAACAAAGCGGAAAATGCCATCAATCCCGCTCCATAAAATACCTCTGCCAAACCGAAAACCTGTGCGATTTTTCCGGCGAGAAGGGGGCCGATAAAGATGCCCAGCGCATAAAACGATTGATAAAATCCCATGGCTGACATTTTTAAACGAGCTGAGCTGATATCGACGACCCGGCTTAACAATAGGGGAAACACAAAGCCAAGCGCCAGACCGATGAAAGCATGGGTCATGCAAACCGTGGACAATGAAACTGAAAAAGGGACGAACATCAAACAGACTCCAATGACAGCAAAACAGATCAGCATGGTGCCATAGGCGACTCTTCCGGTAAAACGCAAAAACAAAAAGCTCAGGGTAGCCGCTGCATGAGGGAGAAAAAAGGCGCTCATCACCCAAAGCAGTTCGATGTCTCCCATTCCGAGCTGATTTGTATAAAGCGGCGTAAAACCAAACACCGTCATAAATAGCACGGCATGAGCTGTCATAGATAGAATCGTGAAAAGCTTCAGCTTTGGCAGCCGCAATGTTTCTTTGATGTATTGCGTTATACGGAGAGCCTTACGTTGCCCAGGAGAAACGGACGGATCTTTAATAAAGCAGCATATCACAAGGCCGATGCACGAGGCAGCCAGTGCCATCCAAAACGGAACCTGCCTGCCTAAATGCGCTGCTGCAAGCCCGCAGAACACAATGCTGACAAACTGAGGCATGACGGTGAAAAACTGCATAATGCCCATTGCTTTTGACGCACTGCCATCTTTGAAATAATGAGCGTATAGAATCGTTGCCATCACCCACATGGATGCTGTTAACCCCGCGAGAAGCCGGGCGGTCAGGACGAAGAAAAAAGAATCAAACGCAAGAAAAAGCACGCTGCTGAGAATGGAACATCCAAAGCCGGCAATTAACAATGGCTTACGCAGAGAAAAAAGAATTTCTGACAGAACCCCAAGCGGGAACCGCAGCAGGATTTGGGTCACCCCGTAGCTTCCGAGAATCATGCCGATCGCTCCGTATGAAAAGTGCAGATCCTCCAAATACAGGCTGAAAACAGGAACGTAAATATAGCCCGAAAACCAAAAACAAAATACCATGCATAAGAAAACGGCGTGATCTAAAGTGCCGATTGTTTTTTGCTGAGGAATCAGCGGCTGCTGAATTTCCATGCTCTCACCACCTCTTTCCTTCCAGTACAACACAATTTGTGGAAACGTTTCAATAGAGAAATGAAAAAACAGGACTTCAAAAAAGTCCTGTTCTTGGTGTTAATACGGATCAGACGGATGGCTTTCCTGTTCGGCCTGCTCGACGGCTTGAGCCGTTTCTGTCGTGCCAACCGGTCCGTTGCTGTTATTTTCTGAAGCCTTTTTCAGCCCTTCCGCCACGCGTTTTCCGTAGTCCGGATCGGCTTTTGTGAAATTCTCAATCATTTGCTCCTGTATTTCTTTTCTGCAGGTTGAAAGCGTATTGACCAGATTTGTGATGAGTTCAGTACGCTCAAACTCAGTAAATCTCCGGTACGTTTCACCGGCTTGTCCGAAATTGTTCGTTCTGTCAATCGCTTCCCGCTTCAGGTCGCCTGCGACATGCGGGGTATGGTCTTTTGCCTGCTGGTTTGCTTCCTTTAGTCCGCCCATAATAGACGGTTCATAGTTGACGTGCGGATTTTGACCTTCGCCGATATCCACGCGGTATTGCATTTGACCCCCCTGCTGGTTGGTCGCGACGTGTTTTTTCGGTGAGTTGATTGGCAACTGCAGGTAGTTTGCGCCAACTCTGTATCGCTGCGTATCGGAATAGGCAAACGTCCGGCCTTGAAGCAATTTGTCATCAGAAAAATCAAGGCCGTCGACAAGGACCCCTGTACCGAATGAAGCCTGTTCTACTTCAGAATGGTAATTCTCAGGGTTTTTGTTTAACACTAATTTGCCGATCGGCTTCCACGGGAAATCATTCTTATACCACAGCTTAGTCGGATCAAGCGGATCAAAGTCGAGCTCCGGATGCTCGTCATCACTCATGATTTGGGCATAAACCTCCCACTCCGGATAATCGCCGTTTTCAATCGCTTCATACAAATCCTGTGTCGCGTGGTTGAAGTTTTTCCCCTGAATCTCTTCCGCTTCCTTCTGTGTCAGGTTGCGGATGCCCTGTTTCGGTTCAAAATGGTATTTTACAAGAACGGCCTTGCCTTCCTCATTCACCCATTTGTAGGCGTGAACGCCTGAACCCTGCATTTGCCGGTAGTTGGCAGGAATGCCCCAAGGCGAAAACAAGAATGTGATCATATGTGTCGCTTCAGGAGATTGAGAAATGAAGTCGAAAATACGTTCACCATCTTGGATATTGGTCACCGGGTCAGGCTGAAACGCGTGTACAAGGTCCGGGAACTTCAGCGGATCTCGAATAAAAAAGATTTTCAGGTTGTTCCCGACCAAATCCCAGTTTCCGTCTTCGGTATAAAGCTTAACGGCAAAACCGCGGGGGTCCCGTAAGGTTTCAGGTGAATGTTTTCCGTGATTGACCGTAGAAAAACGGACAAATGCCGGCGTTTTCTTGCCTTTTTCCTGGAAGAGCTTCGCTCGCGTGTACTTTGAAATCGGCTCGTCTCCAAAACTTCCGTAGGCTTCAAAATAACCGTGTGCGCCCGCGCCCCTGGCATGCACAACACGTTCAGGGATGCGTTCCCGGTCAAAGTGGCTGATCTTTTCAAGAAAATCGTAATTCTCCAGCGTTGTTGGTCCCCTGTTCCCGACCGTTCTCACATTCTGGTTGTCAGTGACGGGATGCCCCTGTCTGTTCGTTAAGGTATCCTCTGACTCGTTTTTCCCGGATGTCTTATGAGAAAGCGAGTCCTCACTGCCTTCGACATTTGTGCCGAGATACTCTTTTTGATGATCATCTTTCATTGATTGATCCTCCTTTTTGAACAGTAACAATATTCCCTTGATGGAAGAATTTTAAAACTGAAGTTTTTTTTTAGCTGCTTCGGGAATGGTACAATTACCAAAACGAAAAAAGGAGAGTACGACATCCGTGACCAGAAAAAGAAATCCGCTGCCCATCACGTTTTATCAAAAAACGGCCCTAGAACTGGCTCCCTCTCTTCTCGGCTGTCTTTTGGTAAAAGAAACGGATGAAGGGACAGCTTCAGGTTATATCGTGGAAACAGAGGCCTATATGGGAGCCGGGGACAGAGCAGCCCACAGCTTTAACAACCGCCGGACGAAACGGACTGAGATTATGTTTGCTGAAGCTGGCCGTGTGTATACGTATGTGATGCACACCCATACATTGCTGAACGTCGTTGCCGCCGAAGAGGATGTTCCGCAAGCGGTATTAATCAGGGCGATTGAGCCTCAGGAAGGCCAGCTGTTAATGGAGGAAAGAAGGCCGGGCCGGCGTCCGAGGGAATGGACAAATGGTCCTGGAAAGTTGACGAAAGCGCTTGGCGTCACGATGAATGACTACGGACGCTGGATCACGGAACAGCCGCTTTACATTGAAAGTGGGTACACACCGGAAGAAATATCAACCGGCCCGCGGATCGGCATTGACAACAGCGGAGAGGCGCGCGATTATCCGTGGCGTTTCTGGGTGACGGGAAACAGGTACGTATCGCGTTAGCATGTTTAAGCAAAGGGGAATCTGGGGAATAGTTGAGAAAAAAAGAAGGGAGAATCGGAGTCTTGAAAAAAATGGTCAAAACCGTTATCAAATGGGCGCCGGTCATTTACCCGATTGTTCGAAAAATCATGAAGGACCGCAAGGCGTCTAAACAAAAGAACATGTCCGCATCCCGAACAGCCGGCTGATTCCGGCTGTTTTTTTATGGGTCTGTTTTCCCTCTTGTCCTCCCGATGTTCATTGACTTGCATTTCTCCCCATTATAGAATTTATATACATTTCGCTTTCCCTTCACCACATCCTTTCTGCCTACTTATGTAATTCCTGCATCTATCATGATAGGAGGTTTTTCTCATGCTGCATGGGCGACTTCGTGAAATTCTGCGCTTATTGATGGCGGCAGAAGCTCCGGTGACAAGCTCGGTATTTGCCGCACATTTACATGTGACGACGCGGACGGTCCGCAATGATATAAAGGAACTCCAAGATGTGATAAGCGCCCATGGCGCTTTGGTTCAATCGGTAAGAGGCTCGGGATACAAGCTGCGCATTCATGACGACCAGACCTTTAGAATGCTGCTGCAAGACGAGTTTCATCAGAAAAAGGGACTGCCGGTAATTCCCGAGGAGAGGATTACATATCTCATGAAACGGCTGCTGCTGGCGGATCATTATCTCAAGCTGGATGAGCTGGCTGACGAACTATTTATCTCAAAATCTACACTTCAAACCGATTTAAAGGAAGTGAAGAAACGGCTGCTCCCTTACCGCATTGTCATGGAAACACGCCCGAATTACGGCTTCAAGCTGCGCGGAGATGAGGTGCAGATGAGGTATTGTATGGCGGAGTACATTGTCGATGAAAGAGAAACAGAGATCGATTTACTGAATGAAAAGGCTGATATATTGCCGAAGGAACAAATCGATATCATCCATTCTATTATTATGAAAAAGGTCAAAAACGACCGGATTCCTCTGTCTAACCTTGGATTGAATAACCTCATCATTCACATCGCCATCGCCTGTAAGCGGATCAGAACGGAACACTATGTGTCTCTTTTCCCGGAAGATATGAAACACATTCTGCATCAAAAAGAATACCAAACTGCAGAAGCCATTGTGAAAGAACTGGAATCAGCCCTTGACGTCACGTTTCCGGAAAAAGAAACAGCTTATATCGCCATGCATCTTCTCGGCACGAAACGAATGACACAGTCGCAGTGCGGGGACGGCGAATTTTCAATTGATGAAGAAACAGATCGGCTGACTGCCGCCATGATCGAAGCGGTCGATCGAGAATTAAAGCTCGGCATCCTGCATGATCAAGAGCTGAAAATCGGCTTGGCACTGCATGTAAAACCCGCGGTCACCCGCAACCGGTATGGTATGAATTTGAGAAATCCGATGCTGTCAGCGATCAAAGAAAATTATCCTCTCGCCTTTGAGGCTGGAATCATCGCCGGAATCGTCATAAAAGAGAAAACGGGCATTGATATCCATGAAAATGAAGTCGGTTATTTAGCTCTGCACTTCGGCGCCGCAATTGAACGGAAGAAAACAGAAAGTCCGCCGAAGCGCTGCATCATCGTTTGTGCATCAGGTGCGGGAAGCGCCCAGCTTCTGAGGGAAAAACTTCGCTCCCATTTCGGCAAGCGGATTGATATTCTCGGCACGGCTGAATATTACAGTCTTGACCAGATGTCTTATGAATCGATTGATTTTGTCGTCAGCACCATTCCGATCAAAAAAGAACTCCCTGTGCCTGTACTGAAGGTAAACACCATCTTAGGCGGAACCGATTTTGCAAAAATAGAATCCATCCTCAATGATGAGAAAGAAAAAGCGATCAGCTATCTCAAAAAAGATCTCGTTTTTTTCCAGAAGGATCTGCGTTCAAAAGAAGAAGTGATTCAATTTTTAGGTCAGAAAGCAGTGGAAGGCGGCTATGCGAATAAGGAAATCATAGATTCTATATTTGAAAGAGAAGAGATGTCGCCAACGTGCTTCGGCAACCTCGTGGCCATTCCGCACCCGCTCGTCCCGCAGACGCAAACGACATTTTGGGCCGTCTGCACGCTCAAAAAACCGATAGACTGGGAGAATAAACGGGTTCAATTTGTCTGCCTGCTTTGTGTCGAAAAGGAAAACAAGGCGGATTTGCAAAGCATGTATAAACTGCTCGGCAGCATTTTGGATGACCCGGCCGCGGTAAGCCAGCTTTTAAAAAGCCGCACATACCAAGAGCTCTCCGATGTGTTTGACAAAAAACGATAAACTGACAGCCTGGATATACCTTTTTTCCGTTTCCTGCGGAAAAACCTTGAGTGTTTATGAAAGCGATTTCATAATATGATGTTATCAACAGCAGGACATACAAATTCTATCAAACTCTTAGGGGGTCTCTTACATGAATATATTACTCGTTTGTGCAGCAGGCATGTCAACAAGCTTACTCGTCAGCAAGATGGAAAAAAGCGCGCAGGAACAAGGAAAAGACTATACCATTTGGGCAGTATCAGGTGATTCTGTACAAAATCATATCGATAAAGCGGATGTATTGCTCCTCGGCCCGCAAGTCCGTTACTTGCTTCCTCAGCTGAAAAAACTAGGTGAATCAAAGGGTGTTCCGGTAGACGTCATTAACACAGTCCATTATGGGACGTGCAACGGAGCGGAAGTGCTGAAATCGGCTGAACAGCTTGGAAACGCGTCATAGAGAGGGGCGGGCTATGTGAATAAAGTCAATCAGTTGTTAGAAGAGAAGGTCATGCCTATAGCAGGTAGAATTGCGGGACAGCGTCATTTGCAGGCGCTCCGTGACGGTATCATTTTAACAATGCCGCTTATTATCATCGGCTCCTTTTTCCTCATCATCGGCAACCTCCCGATTCCCGGATATGCCGATTTTATGGCAAGAACGTTTGGAAGCGCTTGGTCAGAGAAGCTCGCTTACCCGGTTGACGCCACCTTTGAAATTATGGGGCTTGTCGCCGCATTCGGCATTGCCTACAGGCTGGCGGAGAAATACGGGGTTGATGCCTTGTCGGCAGGTGCCATTTCTCTTGCGGCTTTCCTCTTAGCGACACCGTATCAAGTGCCGTTTACACCGGATGGCTCGACAAAAGAGATGATGGTCAGCGGCGGTATTCCGCTATCGCTGATGGGAAGTAAAGGCCTGTTTGTCGCCATGATTATCGCAATGGTGTCAACAGAGATTTACCGTCTCATTATTCAACGCAATATGGTTTTTAAAATGCCGGATGGCGTTCCGCCAGCGGTCAGCAAGTCATTTGTTGCTTTAATCCCCGGCTTTGCAGTCATCTTCCTGATTTGGGGAGCCCGACTGATTGTGGAAGCGACGCCGTTTGAAAGCCTTCATAATGTTGTAAGCGTTTTACTGGGAACGCCGCTCTCCATACTTGGCGGAAGCCTCGGGGGAAGCCTTATCGCAGAAGCCGTCAAAATGCTTTTATGGGCCTGCGGTCTTCATGGCGCCAACATTGTCGGCGGCGTCATGGCACCGATTTGGTACGGCGCCATGGATGCCAACCGGATCGCCTTCCAAGCCGGTGAGGAACTGCCTAAGATTTTTACCCAGCAATTTTTTGATATCTGGATTAATATCGGCGGAAGCGGTGCCACTCTTGCACTGGTTGTCACGATGTTCCTTCGCGCCCGAAGCAAACAAATGAAGCAGCTCGGAAAGCTTGCGATCGGCCCGGCGGTCTTCAATATTAACGAACCAATTATTTTTGGAATGCCGATCGTCATGAACCCGATGCTCTTAATTCCGTTTATCGTCACGCCGCTCATCACACTGACACTCACATACATCGGAATGAGCACCGGACTTGTCGCCAAACCGGCTGGTATCGCAGTCCCTTGGACCATGCCGCCGATCTTTTCAGGCTATTTGGCGACAGGAGGCAAAATATCAGGCGCGGTCATGCAAGCCATTAATATCACCGTTTCCTTTGTTGTCTACTACCCGTTCTTCAGAATGTGGGATAAACAGAAGCTGAAAGAAGAAAACGAATTAGAGCTCGTTCAAACGCCTGCTGTTTCAGGCGACAAAGAGGCAGCTTTGTAAAGAAAGGAGTGAATCGCGTGAATGAGAAAATGGAGCAAATTATTTTTCAAATCATACTTCACGGAGGAAACGGAAGGAGCTCCGCAATGGAAGCGATCGCCGCCGCGAAAAAAGGCGACAGCGAAGAGGCGCGGAATAAGCTTCAAGACGCTGCGGATGAATTGTCAAAAGCCCATCATTATCAGACAGAACTGATCCAAAGTGAAGCAGGCGGAGAAAAAACAGAAATGACACTGCTGATGGTCCACGCGCAGGATCATTTAATGAATGCCATGACAGTCAAGGATTTGGCGGCTGAATTCATTGAGCTATATGAAAAAATCACCGTGCAAGGGGGAGCAAGCATATGACAAAAGGATTGAAAATTGTAACGATTGGCGGAGGTTCAAGCTACACACCGGAGCTCGTGGAAGGTTTAATCAAACGGTACGAAGAGCTGCCCGTACGTGAATTATGGCTCGTTGATATTCCTGAAGGCGAGGAAAAGCTGAACATTGTCGGCACGCTCGCCAAGCGGATGGTTGAAAAAGCTGGTGTCCCGATTGACATTCACCTCACTTTGGACAGAAGGGAAGCGCTGAAAGATGCAGACTTTGTGACGACTCAATTTCGGGTCGGGTTGCTGCAGGCGAGAGCCAAGGATGAGCGCATTCCATTAAAATACGGCGTCATCGGCCAGGAAACAAACGGCCCGGGTGGACTCTTTAAAGGATTGCGCACCATCCCGGTCATCCTAGAGATTGCCAAGGACATCGAGGAGCTTTGTCCGAATGCATGGCTCGTTAATTTTACAAACCCTGCAGGTATGGTGACGGAAGCCTTGCTTCGCTACTCCAACCTGAAGAAAGTTGTTGGTCTCTGCAATGTTCCAATCGGCATGAAAATGGGCGTAGCGAAAGCGCTCGATGTAGAGGTTGACCGGGTAGAGGTTCAATTTGCCGGATTGAATCATATGGTGTTCGGAATGGACGTCTTTTTAGATGGCGTCAGCGTCAAGGATCAAGTCATTGAAGCGATGGGTGATCCGGAAAACGCGATGACAATGAAAAACATCTCCGGCGCTGAGTGGGAGCCAGCATTCTTAAAGGCACTCAACATGATCCCTTGCGGCTACCACCGCTACTATTTCAAAACAAAAGAAATGTTCGAGCATGAGCTTGAAGCATCACAAACGGAAGGCACCCGTGCTGAAGTGGTGCAAAAGGTAGAGCAAGAGCTGTTCGAGCTTTATAAAGATCCAAATTTGGCGATCAAGCCGCCGCAGCTTGAGAAACGCGGAGGGGCATACTACAGTGACGCAGCGTGTAATCTCATCAGCTCCATTTACAATGATAAACACGACATTCAGCCGGTGAACACGATCAATAATGGTGCGATTGCAAGCATTCCAGATGATTCCGCTGTTGAAGTGAACTGCGTGATGACGAAAAATGGCCCTAAGCCAATCGCCGTAGGCGACCTGCCAGTATCTGTCCGCGGCCTTGTCCAGCAAATCAAATCATTTGAGCGTGTTGCGGCAGAAGCGGCTGTCACAGGCGACTACGAAACAGCGTTGCTCGCCATGACGATTAATCCTCTCGTACCATCCGACACAGTGGCCAAACAGATCTTAGATGAAATGCTGGAGGCGCATAAAACCCATCTGCCGCAGTTCTTTAACAAAATTGAAGCATAAAAAAACGGCCCGTTTCGGGCCGTTTTTTGTTTATTTGCTTTCAGTGAGCGCTGCGACTTCAGTCGTCCATCCAAATTCATCAGGAACTGTACCCTTCTGAATGCCTGTAATCGTGTCATACAGCTTTTTGGAGATTTCCCCTGTTTCTCCGTTATTGATCATCAGTGTTTCGTCATTCCAGATCAGCTCGCCGACTGGAGAAATAACAGCTGCTGTACCCGTTCCGAAGGCTTCTTCAAGAACACCGTCTTTATGGGCTTGGATGACTTCATCAATGGCGATTCTTCGTTCTGATACCGGAAGCCCCCAATGCTTAAGCAAGGTAATGACGGAATTGCGCGTGATGCCTTCCAGAATGCTGCCGTTCAGCATCGGTGTCACAATTTCACCGTTGATTTTAAAGAAAATGTTCATGCTGCCGACTTCTTCGATGTATTTTTTCTCAATGCCGTCCAGCCAGAGAACCTGAGAAAATCCTTTCTCTTCTGCTACCTGCTGCGCTTTTAAGCTTGACGCGTAGTTTCCTGCGGTTTTCGCATCTCCCGTTCCGCCTTTTACCGCACGGACGAATTCACTTTCCACAGCAATTTTGACAGGCTTAATGCCTTCTTTGTAATATGAGCCGACCGGAGAAAGGATGATAAGAAGCTTATACGTATGAGATGCCGCGACACCAAGGAAAGGTTCGGTTGCGATAATGAATGGACGGATGTAAAGGGACGTGCCCTCCGCATTCGGAATCCAGTCTTTATCAATAGCGATCAGCTGTTTTAAACCTTCAAGAACCTGTTCTTCATCAATTTGCGGAATACAGATACGGTCATTTGATTTGTTCAGGCGCTCCATGTTCTTTTCCGGTCTGAAAAGCAGAACATGGTCATCCTCTGTGACATAAGCCTTCAAGCCCTCAAACACCGTTTGGCCATAGTGATAAACCATTGCGGCCGGGTCCATTGAAACGGGTTGATAAGGAATGATTCTCGGATCGTACCAGCCTTTATCAGATGCATAGTCCATTACAAACATGTGGTCTGTAAACACTCTTCCGAAAGAAAGCTGATTTGGATCTGGTTTTGGTTTTTTTGCTGATGTTAATTCAACTCGAATCGTTTGTTTAGTCATGGTCAATCTCCCTGTTGTTAAATTGTTTATATTATCAAACTTATTTGAAAATATTTTATATTCTATTGTATACCTTCACCAAATAATCGCAATAGGTTTGCTCAAATTTGTAAAAAATTTATAAGAAAAAACAGGAGAATTTAATTCTCCTGCGCATTCATTTGTTCAAATACTCTGTCGTAATCGGCACGGACTGCATTCCGCAGACCTTCGACACGTTCATTTGTAATCTCTTGTTTGCCTTCTTTTAAGCCGTCTAAGAAATATTGAACATATTCTTCAGGTGTAATGCCGCGGTACGTCAGACCTTGCTTATCGCGTGATTTTTGATTTAATCCCGTGTCAACCATAGGGGGCGCCATCTCAATCACTTCAACGCTTGTATCGCGAAGCTGGTGTCTGAGCGTGAGTGAGAAGGAGTGGAGCGCCGCTTTTGTTGCACAGTACACCGGATAAACAGCTAACGGGTTAAACGCGAGCCCGGATGTTACCTGAACAATTGCTGCTTCCGGCTGATTCATCAAGTGGGGCGTAAAAAGAGCTGATAAATGGACGGGCGCTTGGAAATTCAGCTCAATCTCATCCCCGTCCACAAAAAGCTCCTCAGTCCCTTTTTTAAAGTCGATTTCCTTTTGAATGCCCGCATTGTTAACGAGAACGTTCAGCTTTGGAAATTCCTTCTGGGCCCATTCAAACAATGCCTCACGCTCCGTGCGGTCAGCGACATCGCATTGTTTTGTATGGAGGGCTGGGAGCTGTTTTTTCGTTTCTGCAAGACGCGTTTCGCTGCGTCCGCAAATGATCACTTCATTCCCGAGCTCAAGCAGCCGTTTGGCCAGTTCAAGCCCGATGCCTGCTGAACCGCCTGTGATCAAAACCGTATTGCCTGTCATCTTCATTGATGTAACACCTCTTATCAAGCTGGCTGTGATTCCTTTACTATTTCAAATCTTAGCAGGAAATATGCAGCCGTGTCCTAATAGATGCTCACGATGAAGTAACCTTTCCGGTTTTATAGAATTCATCAATTGCCTTATCCACATACACCCAGCCTTTCCAGCCGATGTGGATGGTATCTTTCATAAAATAAGGGTCATATTCATGACCTGAAAAATCAGCGACTTGGAAGCCCTTCGCTTTAATCTGTTTATTGACCTTTTCATAATAGTCAGTGCGACCTTTTTTCGGGAAGCCTGTGTAGTCATACCATTTTCCGTTAACAGGGATGGTGACAAACATAGGCTCTGCGCCCGCGTCTTTCAGGATATGAAGCATCAGCTCAAAATCGCCGTATTCCGGTGACTTCGCATACGATCTGCCTTTGTTCTTCCCTTTCAGCTTAGGCACTTTCGGCTTCAGCTTCTTATAAACAGGATTGTCGATGTGAAAATCGTTAGACCCGGAGTGGCGTTTGCCTGATTCATCGGCCAGTTTATTTAATTCCGACCATGACTTATCCTTCACGGATTGTGAGATATAACGCTTTGGTCCTGTGGTTTCCGTCGCTGAATAATAAAGGTCTTTCTTTTCGAGCATCTTGTAATATACTTTTGCCGCCGGCTTCAGCGCGTTCACTTTCCATGTCTGGCCGTTCACCATCGCCTTATAAAGCTCGGAAAGTACAGCATCGTTTTGAACAGCTTTGAAGCGCAGCATGCGCTTCATCATTTTCTTTTTCACGTCAGGATCGATCTGCTCGTTAAATGCCAGATCCAGCCCTTGAAGCGCGGAATAGTTCGGCGCAAAATGCTGT
The DNA here is from genome assembly GCF_020708615.1 of Bacillus sp. LBG-1-113. Lineage (NCBI taxonomy): Bacteria > Bacillati > Bacillota > Bacilli > Caryophanales > Bacillaceae > Bacillus > Bacillus sp. LBG-1-113. Next base: position 260,587 of record NZ_JAJFDG010000003.1, read on the forward strand.
TCATCAGACCCGCGCTTAATAAACCACTGCGGAGAAACGATGAAAACAATTTTTTTGCCCTTCAGCTGATCCATATGGGCAGCGAAGTTTAAAGAATGTATCAATGACTGGGACCCGCCTTTGCCGACAAGGTAAGGCGTAAATCCCTCATTGTTTACTTGAAAATAATTAGATGGGTGGAACTCGTCCAGCCGGGAAAGCTCAGAAGATCCGTAAATCGGAAGATACTTCGGATCATTGAGCATCTGATTTTGTAAATAAAGCCCCTGAAACATACTCGGGTTTAAGGTTGTTGCTGACTCTTCAACCCGTTTATCGGTAATAAAACGAGTCAGCCATGAAGATGGAACTGCGATGGCGCCTGCGAATAGAATAAACGCCAAAATAATTGGACCGAAAAAACGCTTTTTCATTATTTCAACTCAGACAGCTGGTTTACAATGTTATTAGGCGTATTCCATACATCCCGGTCGAATTCAGTGATAGGCACCAGAATATCAAAACGGTTTTCAATCGCAAGCAGCAATTCTACTGTTCCAAAAGAATCAAGCAAACCTTCTTCAAAAATTTCAATATCAGGGTTTTCCTTTACGATGTCATCCTGGCAAACCTCTGCTAAAACGTCTAATACCTCTTGTTTAAAATCCATAGTTTTCTAATCTCCTTTAATGATGGTGATGAAATGGTTTTCCTGAGAAAATATAAAACCCAAAGCAAACAAAATGGAACGTGATCACAATGGCGAGAATCGTTGTCCAGCGGTTGGACGGCAGCCATTTATATTTCTTATTCCACTTCTCGAAAAAGTTGTAACACGTCATCAGGACGGCGTGATAGAGGCCGTAGATGATATATTGCGGCGCAAGGCCGTGCCAAACTCCCATCAGCATAAACAGCAGGAAATACCCGATATTTGAGACGGCCATACGGTTTTTGATCCACTTTTTCTTTGTCATCCAAAATACAAATCTCATAAATACATAGTCTCTGAACCAAAATGACAGAGACATGTGCCAGCGGTTCCAGAAATCTTTAATATTTTTGCTGATAAACGGTTTATTAAAGTTTTCCGGCGATTTAATCCCCATAATATAGCTGACCCCGACGGCAAACATCGTGTAGCCGGCAAAATCAAAGAATAAATACATGCTGTAGCCGTACATGTACAGCAGATTCCCGAGGATCTTATTGTGCGTGATCGCGGGAAGGTTCATGATGAAATATGTGTTGATCGCATAGCCGATAATGAACTTGTAAAGGAATCCAATGAAAATCTTGTGAATCCCCGTATACAGCAGATCGGCATATTCCTCTTTTGTCCAGGCCTTCTGCTCATCCTTGACGAATCTGCGGTACCTGTCAATCGGACCGGAAGAAATCGTCGGGAAAAACAGGATGAAATACAGCAGGCGGTGAAGCGGCAGCTGTTCCTTCAGCAGCCCGTCTCTCGCTTCCATAATCAGCTGAACGCCTTTAAAGGTTAAATACGAAATCCCTAAAAAGCTGATCAGGTTATGCGCCGGATGATGCGGCTGCGGATGAGAAAGAAACGGCCATATTTTTGACAAGAATAAAGGCAGAATAGACGCGATAACAGCCGAGCAAAAGACAAAGCCGCTGTTCGCTTTCTGCCGGTACGCCAGGTAGCCGCTGATCAGGAGCACCTGCCATATGGTAAACAGACACAGGGCGATGACGCCGTGTAAGTCATGCGAGAAAATCAGAGCCAATATAAGAATGGATATAAACATGTTGTATGCCTGGAATCTTTTCCCGTTCAGGCCGAGAATAATGGTCGGCAGCAGAAGAATGCCAAGCAATATAAAGAATAGAAACGAGCTGTAAGGCGTCATACAAGAACCTCTTCGCGGATGCGTTTCCTGTCAATTTTGCCGTTAGCCGTCATTTGAATGTGATCCTGATAAATGAACTTTCTCGGAATCATATAAGCCGGCAGGGAAGCGGCAAGCTCTTTTTTAATCGCACTTGTCAGCTGGAACTCCTTCTGGAATTCATGCTCCTCAGGCACAATTGCAGCTATCAGATATTCAACTGTTCCGTTTGGCTGATACGGAATCACAACAGCTGAGCGCACGTACTGAGACTGTCTCACATGAAACTCAATTTCCTCCAGCTCCATTCGGTACCCGTGAAGTTTAATCTGGAAATCCAAGCGGCCTTGGCAGAAAATCTGACCATCTTGTGTATAACCAGCATCGCCAGTTCGGTATGCCCATTGGCCTTCATAAGAGAAGAACGCTTTATCGGTCAGCTCAGGCTCACCGAGATAGCCGCGGCTTACACTCGGACCTGCAATGACGATTTCGCCTTTTTCTCCATCCGGGAGCTGATTTCCCTGTTCATCCATAATCAAAATGTTCATATCTGGTTTGGCGAAGCCGACTGGCAGAGATTCGTGCCGGCTGATGATGTCACTTGTAATTTCAACGGACGTAACAGCGACTGTCGCCTCAGTCGGACCGTACGTATTAAAGATTCTTGCTTTCGGGAAACGCTCAAGCAGCGCTTCGGCTACAGAAACCGGGAGAACCTCTCCGCAAAACATAAATGTGTCCGCCTCAGGAAGCAGATCTTGTGAAAATCCAGGGTCCATCAGGCACATTTGCACAAAGGATGGCGTCGATGTCCATATATTCAGCCCGGACTTTTTGAGCTCTTCGAATAAGATCTTCGGCTTATTCACCGCGTCCTTTGTCACACAGTGTAAAGTACCGCCTGACTGAAGGCACGGATAAAGATCCATGACGGATAAATCAAATGAAAACGGCGCTTGGTTTAAAAACGTTTTGCCTCCGTTGATCGGGAAGTCCGCGCAAATCCAGTCTGTGAAGCTTTGAAGGTTCGCGGCTGAAATCTGCACGCCTTTCGGATTGCCCGTGCTTCCGGAAGTGTAAATGATATAAAACGTTTCGTGTCCTGTCACCCATTGATCACGGCTGACAGTGCCTTCGTTTTCCAGCAGTTCTTCCGCTGATACTGTCTGAATCAGCCCGCTGTCAATATCAACAGGAAGACCAGATACGTGAATCAGCAATTCGGCGCCCGAGCTTTCAATGATTTTCGCAATCCGCTCGGACGGAATGGACAAGTCAACCGGGATATAAGGATGTCCCGCCTTGACGCTTCCTAAAAAGGAGACAATCATGTGCGGTTCCATATGTCCGTACACCAGAACAGGAGAACCCTTTTCTCCGGAAACGCGTTTTTTGATTGCGGCAGCCGCGCGGTCAGACAGTGCCCAAAGTTCCTGATATGTGAGCGACTGGCCTTGAGAGCGGAAGGCTTCGGTTTGCGGATAAGTTTCCGCATGTGTTTGAATAGCATCTAAAAGTTTCATTGTTATTCTCTCTCCAATTAGAAATCGTTATAAATATAAGAACCGGTATTCGCGGTGTGAAAACCATACATAAAAAACAAAACAAGCAGTATCAACAAATAAAAGCCTGTATGACAAGTCCACTTGACAGCGGGTTTTTCATACAGCTGTTTCATCAATTGCAGCATATCTAAATTCCCTTCCCGTTTTTTCGATAATTACATGAGTATATGACGAGCGGATGCGCAAAAAGTTTCATATTTTCCCTAATCTCCCTCAAATTTATATATCGGCTTCTGCCTTCAGAAGTGAATTTTTATCTCAGAAAGAGAGTATGAATGAAGCTTCTCTGACTGATTCATTATAAAGGAAAGATCAAATGTAATGAAGAGAACTTTTTAACTTTTAAAAAGCGAAAATGTATTTAAAAAAATTTTTCCGCTCCTGTTTGTAAAGGCACAGGCAGAACCCTAATGAAATCAGGGCAGAAAGGGTATAATAAGAAGGAAAACGCCCGCTCAAGGTATCTTGTGAAATGGTGGAGAAGTCATTATGATAGATAAGGAAGCAAAACGCAAGTTTCATCAAGTGGCCGGCTGAAATAAAGTAAGCCTTTTAATAGAAAGGAAGAGGAAGATGAACCAAACAAATAAGGGTGAGGGTCAGACAGCGCCGGAAAAAGAAAGTATGGGGCAGATTCTTTGGCAATTAACGCGCCCGCATACATTAACGGCGTCGTTTGTTCCTGTGCTTCTAGGAACAGTTTTGGCGATGTTTTATGTGAAGGTTGATTTGCTGCTGTTTCTGGCTATGCTGTTTTCTTGCTTATGGATCCAGATCGCGACGAACTTATTCAATGAATACTACGATTTTAAACGCGGGTTAGATACAGCTGAATCTGTCGGAATCGGCGGCGCAATTGTCAGACATGGTATGAAGCCCAAAACGATTTTGCAATTAGCTCTCGCTTCATACGGCATTGCCATTTTGCTCGGTGTGTATATTTGCATGAGCAGCAGCTGGTGGCTGGCTGTCATCGGCCTCGTGGGAATGGCGATCGGTTACCTGTATACAGGCGGGCCTCTGCCAATTGCATATACACCGTTCGGTGAGTTATTCTCAGGCATTTGCATGGGTTCGGTATTTGTGCTGATTTCGTTTTTTATTCAGACAGACATGATCAATAAGCAGAGCATTTTCATTTCGATTCCGATTGCGATTCTTGTTGGCGCGATCAACCTGTCGAACAATATTCGCGATATCGAAGAGGATAAAAAAGGCGGACGCAAAACATTGGCAATCCTGATGGGGCATAAAGGAGCCGTCACTCTGCTGGCTGCATCGTTTGCTGTCGCTTATATTTGGGTTGTCGGCTTGGTTATTACCGGAGCTGCAAGCCCATGGCTGTTTGTCGTCTTTTTGAGCGTGCCTAAACCAGTTCAGGCGGTAAAAGGCTTCGTCAAAAAAGAATTGCCAATGAATATGATTGTGGCGATGAAATCTACAGCGCAAACCAATACATTTTTCGGATTCCTGCTGTCAATTGGATTATTGATCAGTTATTTCCGGTAAGAAAGAAGACCGCTTTTTCATGCGGTCTTTTTTTGTTACATTCGACAGGATTTTGTAAAAAAATTCATAGAACCTAGCAGCAGGCAGGCACGTCTAGTACATGGACAGCGGATAAAGATCCGTTAAAGGAGATGACGAAAATGGATTTATCTGTAACACATATGGACGATTTAAAAACTGTCATGGAAGATTGGAAAAACGAACTGTTGGTTTATAAATTCGCACTTGATGCACTTGATACAAAGTTTTCAATTATCAGCCAGGAATATAATTTAATTCATGGCCACAATCCGATTGAGCATACAAAATCGCGTGTGAAAAGCTTTGAAAGCATCGTAAATAAACTCATGAGAAAGGGCTGCGAGATTACGACACAGGAAATGAAGGAACATATCAACGATATTGCCGGTGTGCGTATCATTTGTTCCTTTATTTCTGATATTTATAATGTCGTGAACGTCCTGAAGCAGCATGAGGATTTGCGGATCGTGAAGGTAAAGGATTATATTCAGAATCCGAAACCAAACGGCTACCGAAGCCTGCATTTGATTATTGAAATGCCTGTGAACTTAACGAACAGAGTGGAATACGTCAAAGCAGAAATTCAAATCCGCACCATCGCCATGGATTTCTGGGCGAGCTTGGAGCATAAAATCTACTATAAATTGAACAACGACGTTCCTAAGCATTTAACCGATGAACTGAAGGAAGCGGCGGAGATCGCCCATTATTTAGATGAGAAAATGCTGGGGATTAAGAAAGAAGTGGATTAAAAAAAGACGGCAGCGATGTGCCGTCTTTTTTTATTTCATATCTTCATAAATGTCAGAGGCTTTTACCTTCATTTGTTTCTTATTGGCTTTCGTTTTTTTCTCTTTTTTCACAGCTTCATAGACAGAGGCTGTCACAAGGTCGCCGGCCTGCTGAAGGCGTTCTTTGCTGATATGCTCGATCGAGTCTTCAGGGGTATGATACCAAGGCTCAACCTCTTCGGTTTCCGGATCTCCCCAAATAAAGTTAGCGGAATCTATACCAGCTTCATGGAACGGCACGTGATCGGATGAGCCTCCTTGTGTCAGAGACAGGCTGTCGAATCCAATTTTTTCAGCGGCCGTGTGGCTGGATTCCCAAACATAGTTAGATTGTCCATCCAATGTGTTGACATACAGCTCAGACGCATTCTCCCAGCTTGTACCAACCATGTCTAAGTTGAAGTTCACTTCGCTTCGTTTCAACTCTTTTTCTGATAGATGATCTACATAATGAGAGGAGCCGAGCAGGCCGAGCTCTTCAGCGCCAAAAGCGATAAAGCGGATTTCCTTGTCAGAAGGAATGCTTTTCAAGACGCGTGCCATTTCCAGCATGACAGAGGTTCCTGATCCGTTGTCATTTGCGCCGGGTGAGAAAGGAACACTGTCATAATGTGCTGTGACGTACACAATATCAGGATTTTTGATGTTCTTTGGTTTTTTGACACCGATGATGTTCTGGGAGGTTTGATTTGAGAGCGCGTTTATTTGTAAGGTTGCTTCTTTTTCCTGGATAAGGGTTTCACCGTCTTCTTTCTTAATTCCGACGACAGGAATGCTGACTGTATTTCCTGATAGATTTGGGGTGACAGGCACAAGGCTTTCTTTGTTGTTATAAATGATGACAGCCTTCGCTCCGGCGTCTTCGGCGTTCTTGGCTTTCTCGTAAAATGTCAGGTCTCCTCTTGAAATCAAGGCGATTTTGCCCTTGGCGTCAGCGGTGAAGTCCTTTGGATAGCCTAAGCCGGCATTGTAAAGCGGAGCCGTCAGCCCTTTTTCCTCAGTCGGGGCTGAGCCGGATGCCGCCCGGAGAAGAATGTCGCGCCCTTCTGATGACAGCGTTCCCTCAAGCCGGTCAGGAATGCCGAATCGTTGAACCTTCACATCAAGCTTTAATTTTCTCAAGGTTGAGGCGATCCATAAGGCACTCTTTTTTTCAGCGGCAGTTCCGGCTATTCTGGGGCCGATTGTTTCACTAAGCTGAGAAATGGTTGAGTACGCACGCTTTGCTTTGAATGGAAGCTCCCGCTGGCTTTCTGATACTTGGACAGCGTGCGCAGCAGGGGTGACACTCTGTGCCGGCAAGAGAACCGTGCCGGCCGTTAAAACGGCCATCGTCATTACAGTTAAAAGCTTTTTCATAAACATGAACCTCCCCTAATGTTTGGATGGGGAATATTTCGGGATGCTAAAGGGTTTTCCTGCAACCTGAAGCGCATTTTTGAAAAGACAGTGCTTTATACCTGCAAAAAAACGCTTATGAAAGCCGATTTCATAAGCGTCAGGACATCAAATTATTGGAGTTTTAAAAACTTGCGTTTGCCGACCTGGATAATCATATTCTCTTTTATCTCTGCATCGGCGTGAATGTCTGTTATTTTCTCTCCGTTAATCCGGACACCTCCGTTTTGAATCATGCGGCGCGCCTCGCTTTTCGAAGAGAGAAGATCAAGAGTGACGAGCAGATCGATCATCGCTATTGTTTTCTCGCCTTTCCAGTTCACAGCCGGAATATCCTCAGGCAGGCTGTTTTCCTGAAAGACTGTTTTGAAAGATTGTTCGGCTGCTTCAGCGGCTTCCAATCCGTGGTACATTCGGACAATCGTTTTGGCTAAAAGCATTTTGGCATCCCTTGGATGAACGGCGCCGGTTTCTAAGTCCTTCACGAGCTGTTTTTTTTCTTCAAGCTCAAGGTCCGTTGCCAAATGGATATATTTTTTCATCAGGCTGTCGGGCAGTGACATCGTTTTCCCGTACATGTCGTTTGGATGGTCGTCAATGCCGATGTAGTTGTTTTTTGATTTCGACATTTTCTCAACACCGTCCAAGCCTTCCAAAAGCGGCATCAGGATGACGACTTGTTTTTCTTTGTTGTATCGTTCTTGGAAATGCCGTCCCATCAGCACATTGAAATGCTGGTCTGTTCCGCCTAATTCAATATCGCTTTCCAGAACGACGGAATCGTATCCCTGCATCAATGGGTAAAAGAATTCATGCAGGGAGATCGGTTTTTGCATGGCGATGCGTTCTTCAAAGTCATCGCGTTCCATTAGGCGTGCTACTGTTATTTTGCCTGCCAAGTCAATGACATCCTCCAGATGCAATGTTTTCAGCCATTTCGAGTTGTAGTGAAGCTCGACTTTTTCTGGATCAAGCACTTTCCCGAATTGCTGGAAGTATGTTTTGGCGTTGTGCTTGACTTCTTCATCGGTCAGCTGTTTTCTGGCCGCGGACTTGCCTGTCGGATCACCGATTTTTCCTGTGAAATCGCCAATCAAGAGCTGCACAATGTGGCCGTTTTCTTGAAATTGGCGAAGCTTGTTTAAAACGACCGTATGTCCCAGATGAACATCCGGTGCAGAAGGGTCTAATCCGAGTTTGATTTTTAGTGGTGTGCCTGTCGCAATCGATTTGACAAGCTTAGCCTTTAATTCCTCCGGCGGTATGACTTCTTGGGCGCCTGTCATATATAAATCAAGCTGTCTTTCGACTTCTTTTTGCTGTGCTGCTGTGAGCTGATCAAATGTTTTCATCGTTCTTCCTCCTTTTTTAGAAACACAAAAAGAGCCGCATCCCGATAAGGGACGTGGCTCAATGCACGCGGTACCACCCTGGTTGAAGACATCGTCTTCCGCTCATTCGAATAACGGTTTCCCGTCCTTTGCTACTAACGTTCACAAAGAAAGCTCGGGGAGGTAATTCGCGTTTGCCTGTGTGCCGGCTCGCACCTTCCGCCGGCTCTCTGAAACAGGGAGACAAACCGCTACTGGATTCCCGTCAAAGCTTATGGTGTATGAAGATTGTCCGCTACTTTTCTAAGCAGTCCTGTCAGGGTTTTCTGCTCCTCTTTTGTCATGCCCGTAATCAATTCCGTTTCCCCTTTGTGAAACTCGGGGTAGAGTTCTTCGATCGCTTGTTTGCCGGATTCAGTAATTGTGACAAAAACAAGTCGCCGATCTCTGGTATCAATGCTTTTGGAGCAAAAGCCCTTTTTTTCGAGCGTTTTGATCACGTTGCTTGCTGTAGCTGTTGAAATGCCTGACAGCTCAGCGATTTTTCTCGTTTCGAGTTTGCCCCATACCCATAAATCGTAAAGAATGGAGAAAGCGGTCCAAGATAATTTGTAAGAAGAAAGAACCTCAGTCTCCATTTTGACACGGAGCCTTTGCGCAGACCGATACAGATTCGTCGCGATCGAAATGGCTTCCAGGTTGAGTGACTCAACGGGCATTTGTCTAAGCTTGCTGAGTGTGTCATGCTCTTCTTTGCGAAGCTGCTGCGGTGTATTGAAACGTTCCATTAATCAGGCCTGCCTTAAATTATCAGAATCATTAGTTATGAAGTGAATTGTAGCAGAGACGATGGTGAACTTCAAGCCTATATTTTTCAGTTGAATAAAAAAAGCCAAAAGAGCACCACAATAAAGAAAAATCCGCTAACGAGGGGTGCAGTTGTGCAAAAATATGTTCAAGGCGTGTATAGACACGATCCATTTCATCTGTTTTCGACAGAGCATGCAGTGACATTAGGCTTGATCGGCGTGCTTGCCATCCTATTGTTTCTGTTCCGCCGGTCAGTGAAGCAGCCTGCATTCAGTCAATTTCTGCGCTATTTATTTGTGTTTCTTTTGCTTGCTTCACAAATTGGTTACCAAATATGGATGATCGCCACGGGCAGGTGGTCGGTGCGGACTTCTCTGCCTCTTCAGTTGAGTGACCTGTCTGTGTATTTATCAGCGATTATGCTGGTGACAAAGAGCAGAAAGCTGTTTGTGTTTTTGTATTTTGTCGGTATTGGAAGCTCGCTTCAGGCGCTTCTGACCCCAGATCTTGGTATGTTTTCATTTCCGCATGTACGATATATTCTCTTTTTTATTTCGCACGGGTCCGTATTTCTATCCTGTTTGCTTATGGCAGTAATTGGCGCGTACAGACTCAGACAGCGCTCTTTATGGGTGACTGTTTTGATTGTCAATCTGTACGGAGGGATCATTTATCTGGTTGACCGCTGGCTGAATGCGAATTATATGTATTTAACGAAAAAGCCGGGCGGCTCTTCACTTTTGGATGTTCTCGGGCCTTGGCCATGGTATATCGCCTCAGCTGAAGCGATTGCAATCGCGAGCTTTTTCATTCTTTATTGGCTTTATCGCATGTTCAAAAAATAATAGCCTTTTTGTTGTCTAGCACATTCTATTAGAAAAAATATTGGAGAATGGTGTTTAATTTTCTGAAAAAGGGAATGTAACTTGTACAACACAAAGGGAGATGAATACCATTGAAGAAAGATGAATTTATGCATATCGTATCATGCGCAGATGATAATTATGCTCGTCATTTAGGTGGGATGTTCGTTTCTTTATTGACAAACATGGACCAGAATAGAAAAGTGAAGCTATATGTGATTGATGGGGGAATTGAGCCTGATAACAAAAAAAGGCTGGAAGAAACGACATTGAAGTTCGGCGTGCCGATTGAGTTCTTAGAAGTGGATGCCAACCAGTATGAACATGCGGTGGAAAGCAGCCATATTACAAAAGCGGCATATTACCGCATTTCGATTCCTGACTTAATTAAGGATGAAAGCATCAAACGTATGATATATGTCGACTGTGATGCACTTGTCCTTGAGGATATTTCGAAACTATGGGACTTGGACATCTCTCCATACACCGTTGCTGCTGTGGAAGATGCGGGGCAGCATGAACGTTTGAAAGAAATGAATATAACGGACACAGGAAAGTATTTTAACTCAGGTATTATGATTATTGATATGGAACCTTGGAGAAAGCAAAACATCACAGAAAAAGTTCTCAACTTTATCAATGAAAACGGTTCTGAAGATTTTCTTGTGTTACATGACCAAGATGCGCTGAACGCGATCTTATATGATAAGTGGTATGAGCTTCATCCGCGCTGGAACGCTCAAACATACATCATGTTAAAACTGAAAACACCACCGACACTGTTAGGACGGAAGCAATATAATGAAACGAGAGAAGACCCGGCAATCGTCCACTTCTGCGGCGGAGAAAAGCCTTGGAACTCCAATACAAAGCATCCGTACCGCGATGAGTATTTCCATTACATGTCCTATACGAAGTGGAATACGATCGGGAGCCCGGCCATCAACCAATAATCTATATATGAAAAAAACGCTTTTGAGATCATCAAAAGCGTTTTTTTTGTTTGTCAGCGCGCCACTGACCGATGATAAAACCGCTCAATATGCATGGCGATGTAGCACAATTCTTTTTCAGGAAACTCAAAGCCATATTCCTTTTTTACAAAAGTGCCGATGCTTTTGGCGCATAGGAAAGCATCCTTGAATCTTTCTTTAATGATGGCAATCATTTCTGAATCCAGCTCGTAAATGGTTTCGCCTGCTTTGATATGCTGAATGGCAAAGCGCAAATGGGTCACGAGCCTTTCATAAGAAATGGTATCCTCCACAATGTTGATCGACAGCTGGGTTTCAATAATGTTGATAATGTCACGGATCATCGTTGTTATATCAAGTGTCTGTGTCATGTCGCCGGCGTTGTTTCTGGCTGTGTGAATGTGCATGGCGATATTGCCGATTTCATCCTCAGGAATCTCAATGCCCAGCTTCTCTTTAATCAGTGCTCTAGCCCACATGCCGATTTGGAATTCCTTCGGATAAAGAACTTTGATCTCATTCAGCAGCGGATTTTTGATGACCATTCCGTTGCTCAGGCGTTCAATCGCAAATGAGAGATGGTCTGAAAACGCGACGTGAATCCGTTCATTGATTTTAATGTTCAGTTCTTGTTCAGCATGGGAAATAATTTGCTCGGAGATTTGAATATGGTCTTCCGGCAACGTTTCTAAAATCTCTTCGAATTGTTTATAGTCAGGTGTATCTTTTCTGACGAATGTTTTTTCTATTTTAGACGGATCGACAATATCATTTTTTCTTTTATCGAACGCAATACCTGCACCCAAGAGAATCTTCTCTTCATTTTGATCCTTTACGACGATTGCATTATGATTTAAGATTCTTTTAATTTTCATAGCTTTTTTCCTTTCATCCCCCGTTTTATGAATGAAATCGAATAAATCCAGTTATTCTGTCTCTTCTTTAAACCCGAGAAACAATGTAGCTATAAAAGCAGAGACGGCCGCGATCAAAAAACCGATCATATAATGAACAAAATTCGCAATGCCAAATGGCAGCACGATTGAAATCATCGGGATGCCGGTCAGTCCGTAGGAATTCGAGACGACGTGTGCCCCAACTACATACGCCCCGCCGAGAGCACCGCCAATAGCGGCTCCGATAAAGGGGCGGATCAGCTTCACATTTACCCCGAACACAATCGGCTCCACAATGCCTAAAAACGCGGTAAGGGAAGCGGGGAGCGCGATTTTCTTCAGGCTGGACTGCTTCGTTTTGAAGAAAACCGCCAGTCCCGCTCCGCCTTGCGCCACATTCGCCATTGACCATATCGGCACCAAAAAGTTTACACCCACATGAGGGTCGGCAAGCAAAGTCGCTTCAATTGCATAAAAGCTATGATGCAAGCCTGATAGAACGATAGTGGAATAGATGCCCCCGAAAAGTGCTCCGGCAGCAATGCCTGCGTGGTGATAAATGTATTCAATCGATTGCGATATGACCTGGCCGATAATAACTGCGGCGGGGTTCATCACAATCAGCGCGAGACACCCTGTCACCATCACAGTGATAAAGGGAATGATCACGACATCAAGTGACTTGGGCACAATCGTTTTTAAAAGCTTCTCAATTTTGCTCATGATATAAACGGAGAGAAGAATCGGTATAATGGCGCCCTGATAGCCCATCAATGGAATATGCAGCCCCCATATGTCCAAGGAAGCGGGGGTTTTGCTGCCGAGCATGGATGGATCAAGCAAATCAGGATGAGTCAGAAGCCCTCCTATCAATGCCCCTAAAAATGGGTTGCTGCCAAATTGTCTGGCGGCACTAAAGCCAACCAAAATCGGCAGCAGAATAAATGCGGTGCTGGATACGAGATCCAGCATTTTGATCCACGGGCTGTCGGCAGAGAACCAGTGAAAGACCTGAATCATGCCGATCAGCCCCATGAGCAAACCGTTTGCTGTTATCGCCGGGATAATCGGCATGAAAATATCGGACAGCGTTTTAGCAAATGTTGTGACGGGGTTCAGTTTGCGGCTGGCATGTTTCTCTTGAACAGCCTCTTCAGAAGGAGATTCCTCCCACACACAAACGACTTCTTTATAAATTTTGTTGACGACACCCGCCCCAAAAATAATTTGGAACAGGCCATATCTGAAAAAGGTGCCCTGCACACCTTGCAGATTTTCAATAGCACGTATGTCGATTTTCGTTTCATCCTTTACTTCAAAACGAAGACGAGTTGTACAGTGGCTGATGCTGATAATGTTGTTTTTTCCTCCTGCGAGGAGCAATAATTCTTTCGCAATCTCTTTTTGCAAACAATAAAAACCTCCTCTGCTGAAGAAAAGTCGGCTTGTTCATCGTATCAAATGAAAAGTTGACAATCAAAATGAAAAAAGTGAGAAAAAATATAAAGCATGCAGAGCCATCAAAAAATGCCCTCGTCGGTGACGGGGCATTACGAAACATATAAAGCAGAAATGTCCATGGCGCCGTTACGAGCCCAACACGAAAAGAAGAGTTAAAATACCTTTCTTTTTCTAGGCACTAATACTCCCTTTGCATCGTTGGGTCTTGCCTGCTTGCCAGTCACAATCCCGCATTATGCAGTTGATATCTGTAGTAACGTTCATTTTATGCTGTTCACAGCAGGATAGCAATAGTATGAAAAGCCTGTGAAGCAAATGGGAAAAAGGTTGCGTACACAATGTAACAGATGAAAAAACCTTTAAGACGAGCGTTACGCCTTAAAGGTTTTTCAATTATTTCTTCGGCTTAACGGCGTTCAGCCGTTTTTGCAGCTTTGTTTTTTCATGGGACGCTTTTAATTGATTTACTGCGGACTGAGCGGCTGTTTTTGATTTTTTTGTCTTGTCTTTTTCCGCTTTTTTCACTTTGGCTTTGGCTGTTTCGACTTTTTTGGCTTCAGCTGCCGCTACTTTTTTCTTCACTTTATCTAACCGTTTTTGCAATGACGTTTTGTCTTTTCCGGACTGAAGTTCATTGACGGCCTTTTGGGCTTTCGCCGCGTTTGCGTCAGTTGATTTCTTTTCTGCTGCGGCGACTGATTGCTGCGCCGTTTTTACATTGATGCTTTTCACTTTGTTGAGACGCTTCTGCAGGGACGTTTTTTCTGAGCTTGCCGGAAGCTTGCTGACTGCCGATTGAGCGCTGCTGACATCTGTTTTCTTTTTGCTTTTTTCCGCTTTGGCGACTTTGTCCTTTGCTTGCTTTGATGCGATATAGCGCTTGACCTGATCTAAGCGTTTTTGCAGGTTCTTTTTATCCGTACCGTTCGGCAGTTTGTTGATTGCGGCTTGTGCTGTATCAACGGTTTGCTTGGTTTTATACTTTTCTGCCTTTGCCACTTTGTCCTTCGCGTCTTTTACATTTCTGTATGCCTGAACGTTATCCAGTCTTTTTTGCAAAGCTTTTTTTGCGTTGGAATCTGGCAGCTGGCTGACGAGCTTTCTCGCTTTGTCAATATCGGCTTGTGCCTTTGTCTGTTCAGCTTTTTTGACCGCTTGCTCAGCCGCCGCGTACGCTTTATCTGCCTGCTGGGCTTTATACTGGATCAGGCCATAGCCGAATTGCTGATCGCGCCCCGTCATTCCGAGATCAACGATGTTTTTCTGCATGAGAGCGCGAAGCTGCACGTTCGTGTTACCAGGATCACGCTGTTTTAATAAAGCAAACATGGCAGCGGCGTGCGGTGTCGCTTGGGATGTGCCGCTTCCCGTCGCGTAATATTGATGTAAGTACGTGCTCGTGATGTCTGTTCCCGGTGCTGAAAATTCAACTTCATTTCCTGTTGTCGAAAAGGCTGCGAGCTGATTGTGTTGATCTGTCGCTGACACTGCAACGACACTGCTGTATGCCGCAGGGTAATTTACTGGCTTTCCGTTTCCGTCATTTCCGCTTGCGGCAACGAGCAGTACGCCTTTTTCATATGCTTTGTCCATGGCGTCATGAAGAATCTGGCTGTCTGAAGACGTGCCAAGGCTCATATTGATGATATCCATCCCATTCGCTATCGACCAGTCGATCCCTTTGAGAAGGCCTTGAAGATCTCCCGAGCCGTTCTGATCAAGCGCTTTAACCGCATATATTTGTGCTTCCGGTGCGACGCCGTCAATTCCGTAGCCGTTATGCTTAGCGCCGATAATCCCGGCGACATGCGTTCCGTGGCCGTTATCGTCTTTGTAAGAAGAGGTGTAACTGACAGCTGAGTACCCGCCGGAAATCGACAGGTCGTCGTGGGGGGAGATCCCGCTGTCGATGACAGCGATTTTGACGTTTTTCCCTGTCAGCCCTTCCTTCCAAGCTTGTTTGACCTGAATCGGTTCAAGGTTCCATTGTTCGAAGTTGTCAGAGGTGTCGGCGTCCTCTGACAGTATTTTGAGGTCTGTATTGTCCGCTGCGGTGAACGTGACATTGTTTTCGACATACAAAATATCAGGGTCCTGTTTGAATTCTTTTACTGTCTTTTGATCTGCTTTGACCGCTACCGCCGGAAGATGCTTATACTGCTGCTCAACCTCAGCATCACTGTCTAGTACAGTTTCCTTGCCGTCTTTGTTTTTATAGACCACAATGATTTCATTCCCGCTGCTGTTTTCTGCATGTGCAAGGGGCCCTAGGGCGAGAAAACTGAAAAACAGAGTGGCTGATACAACAAGTTTGCAAAACGTGTTTTTCATAGTTCTTCTCCTTTTTCTATGATGTTTGATATATATATCGGAGGATAATGTGATTTTGATAGTAAGAAGGAAAAATTTTTTCATTGATAGGATGGCTCAGAAGAATTCAGATTTTTTCCGCAGGAAGAGGAAATTTTCCGCATGAATTTGTAAGCGTTTTCAAAATAAGATAAAGAAAACATTGCAAAGGTTGTTCACAAAGCAATGAGAAAAGGGGGCTTTTCAGATGAGCGCGTTCACTCGGGTGATGGAAGAAAAAATCATGCCTGTCGCTGGGAAAATTGCCGGTCAGCGGCATCTCAGCGCATTGCGTGACGGAATTGTTTTGACCATGCCGCTGATTATTATCGGTTCAGTCTTTTTGATTTTAACCAGCCTGCCGATTCCCGGTTATGCTGATTTTATGGCAAGTGTGTTTGGAGAACAGTGGGCGGATAAGCTCGGCTATCCTGTCAATGCTTCATTCGATATTATGGCAATGATTGCGGCTTTCGGGATCGCCTATCGTCTGGCGGAAAGCTACGGTGTTGATGCGCTGTCGGCCGGAGCGATTTCAATTGCTGCCTTCTTATTGGCAACGCCGTTTGAGGTGCCTTTTACGCCGGATGGCTCAACAGAATCAATCATGGTCGGAGGCGGAATTCCCATCACATTGCTCGGCAGCAAGGGACTGTTTGTCGCCATGATCATCGCCTTGTTTTCAACTGAAGTCTATCGGTACATCATTCAAAAAAATATTGTGTTTAACATGCCTGACGGCGTGCCGCCGGCAGTAAGCAAATCATTTGTCGCGCTGATTCCCGGCTTTATCATCGTATTTCTTATATGGCTGGCGCGTCTTTTGGTTGAAATGACACCTTTTGAAAGCCTGCACAATGTCGTCGGAGACCTGCTCGGCACACCGCTTTCCATCCTTGGCGGCAGCCTCGGCGGGAGTCTGATCGCTGAATTCGTGCAAATGCTGCTTTGGTCGTGCGGCATTCACGGCGCTTCGATCATCGGCGGTATTATGGCGCCGATTTGGTATGGCGCCATGGATGCAAACCGTCTCGCGTTTCAAGCGGGCGAGGCGCTGCCGAGTATTTTTACGACTCAGTTTTTTCAAATTTGGATTAATGTCGGCGGAAGCGGGGCAACGCTGGCACTTGTACTCACTATGCTTGTGCGGTCCCGGAGCAAACAGATGAAGCAGCTCGGCCGCTTAGGCATCGGGCCCGCGCTCTTTAACATCAACGAGCCGATCATTTTCGGCATGCCGATTGTGATGAACCCGCTCCTTATCGTTCCGTTCATTATAGCCCCGCTCCTCACCATTACCGCCACTTATATTGGCATGAGCACCGGACTGGTGGCAAGGCCCGCCGGGATTGCCGTGCCATGGACCATGCCGCCGATCATTTCAGGGTACCTGGCGACAGGCGGAAAAGTATCGGGCGCCGTCATGCAGCTGGTGAACCTGCTCATTACATGTGCTATCTACTATCCGTTTTTCAGAATTTGGGATCATCAAAAATGGAAGGAAGAGAGTGCGGTTGAATCCGGGGATAAAAATATGTCTTGATGTAATGTTATAGATCATCAGCTGTTAAAGGGCTGATGATCTTCTTTCAACTATAGGTGAATGTTAGAATATGTAAAGGAGGTACGCATGCTAGAATACATATGGTTAGATGACGAATCACCAATCTTAAAACAACTACCAGTTGAATATACATCAGCTGCTATTTTATTTTCTCCTTTTATTCAAATGCCGGAAGGGTGGGAAAAAGCTAAGAGAAAAAATGAGTATGAGCATATTTATCCGAATGATCAAGAAGTAAGAGAAAAAGGAAAAGCAGTTACATGGAAAGAAATCATGTCTTCATGCGGATTCCAAACACATGCAGAGCTGGGGCTGGCTTTGAAGACATCGATATTTGCTTTAAGGGATGAGTACGCGAGAGAGGATTTAGCTGAACGTTTACATGCGAACTTAAAAGGAGATCTCTTTTATCCTAGTGAGGACCATATTTCAAATTTTCATATTCCCGGTTTGGTAAAAGTGCTTCGTTACAACAGGTCCAATCGGTTTTATTACTCAGAACCAATTGTGGAAAACAGCGGCTTTTTGGACACAACTGAGGCTAACTTGCGGATGGTTCTTGATGAAGCCGCCGCAGAGCTCATGTTGACTGATGAGAAAATGGATTTTGTGTTTATGAGTGTATACGACTCATTCATAAATGTTTTTCTTGCGAAAGATGAAAACATTCATGACATGGTTCAGGGTATGGGCTGGGAAGCCATGATTTGCGATGAGTCAACGTATATCAGTTGGTATAGATAAACAAAGAACGTACATGACAAAATGTACGTTCTTTGATTTTCACCGCTGAAAGAACTCAATCCACTCGCCGTCAGGGCCTTCGATATAAAAATAACGATACCCGTTTGGAAGTGTTGTAATCTCTTCGTCGATAAATTTCGCATTCATTCTTTCCGCTTTTGTATATTCGGCCGCGATGTCATCAGTCAGCAGGGCAATGTGATGCACTTTACCTTCGGCGGGAAGCTCGCTGCTGTAGCCTTGAATCAATTCGATTTCTGTTTCCGGACCATCTTCAAAGCCAAGAAAAGCAAGCTCGATAATACCATTCGTATGAGTGATGCGGTCTTTCAATTTCATGCCGAGAACCTCTTCATAAAATGAAATAGACGCGTTAATATCTCTTACCATAATGCCTGTATGGTCAATTCGTTTTGCCATGCTGTTCCTCCTAGAAACTCTTTTTGTCTATCGTAGAAAAACCTTTCCTTTCTGTCAATGCAGACATCTTGGCGTTTTGTGGTACGATAAGAAAAAGCAAACAGAAAGAGGACGAACATATATGAAGCTACTCACCCTAAAGAAAGCACACGCTGCAAAAATCAAAAAAGGCTATCCGCTGATCGAAAAGGAAGCCCTCACCGGCAGTGCGGGGCACGTCAAAGAAGGCGACCTCATTGATGTCGTGTCTGAAAGCGGCGAGTTTCTCGCAAGGGGCTATTACGGCCTGCAAAACAAAGGGGTCGGCTGGACGCTCACACGCAATAAAAATGAATATATCGACCAAACATTTTTCCTCAGCAAATTAACAAAAGCGGTACAAGCGCGTGCAAGTCTTTTCGCGGCGCCTGATACAACGGCTTTCCGACTCTTCAACGGGGAGGGCGACGGCATCGGCGGTGTCACTGTTGATTATTATGACGGGTACCTGCTTCTCCAATGGTACAGCAAAGGCATTTACACCTTTAAAGAAACGTTAATTGCCGCTCTGGATGAACTGGATATTGAATATAAAGCGATTTACGAAAAGAAACGCTTCGATACGGCTGGACAATATGTCGAGGATGATGACTTCGTGAAGGGAGAAAGAGGCGAGTTCCCGATCATCATTCAAGAAAACGGGATACAATACGCGGTTGATTTAAACGAAGGCGCCATGACAGGCATCTTTTTAGATCAAAGACATGTGCGCAAAGCGATCAGAGACCGCTATGCCAGTGGAAAAAACGTCTTAAACACGTTTTCTTATACAGGGGCGTTCTCAGTGGCGGCAGCGCTTGGCGGAGCGGAGAAAACAACAAGCGTGGACGTGGCAAATCGAAGCCTGGCCAAAACGATCGAGCAATTCAGCGTGAACAAGCTGGATTACGAGGCGCACGATATTAAAGTGATGGATGTTTTTAAATACTTCTCATATGCGGCGAAAAAGGATCTGCGCTTTGATCTGATTGTTCTCGACCCGCCATCCTTTGCCCGCACAAAAAAACGCACCTTCAGCGCGGCCAAGGATTATAAAAATCTGCTGAAGGAAACGATCGCCATTACAGCCGACAAGGGCATCATTGTCGCCTCTACAAACAGCAGCGCCTTCGGAATGAAGAAATTCAAAGGCTTTATCGATGCCGCGTTCAAAGAAACAAATGAAAGCTATACGATTATAGAGGAATTTACATTGCCGGAGGACTTCAAAACGATATCGGCATATCCAGAAGGCAATTACTTAAAAGTTGTCTTTCTGCAGAAAAAATAAAAAGAGAAAAGCTGCCCGGTTCAGGGGCAGCTTTTTATGTAGAAATGATCTGCTGGACGCGTCCGATACGGCCATCTTCAAGACGGACTTTAATGCCGTGCGGATGATAGCTAGATTTCGTTAAAATATCCTTCACTGTGCCTCGCGTCAGTTTTCCTGTTTTTTGATCCGCTTTCAAGACAATATCTACCTGCAATCCTTTAGAAATGCTGCTCCGTTCTTGCCCGTTCATAGCACACTTCCTTCCTTTTTATTCATTATAGTCGTTATGGTTTAAAAGTAACAGCCGTCTGATGAAGCGAATGTTTATTTTTTTCTGCTTTTATTAAATATAATGTCAGCCCTGCGCCTGCTATGCTAAGAATGGCGAAGAGCAGATAGACTGCGAAAATGGAAACGTAGTCAAAAATGTACCCGCCAACAAACGTACAGAACCAGTTGCCGAATCCGTTGCCGATGGCGGCGTACATGGTTAGCGCTGTCGCCTCCACGTGGCTTGGGGTAATTTTTTTGACGTATTGCAGCGCCGCTGGAATAAATAAACCAATGGAAACGCCTTGGAGACATACCGTCGCATAAATAATCCATAACGAAGGCTCTGTGAAGTAAAGCATCCACCTGAATAATGAAACGCCGCCTGACAGCATAATGACAGTGAGCAATCCCATTTTATCTATGAATTTCTGCGCAAACCTCATAAACGGAATCTCTGAGATCACTCCGATAAAAAATAAAAGGCCAATGGCGGAAAGAGACGCGCCGCTTTTGTCGAGAAACAGACTGAAGTATGTATTGTTCGCTAAATTTGGTGCAAATGACGTAAAGGTGATGATCATAAAGATGAGGAAAGGTTTGTTGCTGATCAGCTCCCGGAACCCTTTGCGGATATTGATCTTTGTTTTGGTTTTCTGCTGTCCCGGCATTTGTGAGGCCAATATGGCTGCCATGCACAGAAAGGCACAGCCAAAGATAAAAATGACGTGAATGGGGTACAGCTGATTCGTCACCTGTCCCATGACAAACACCGCAATGCCGAAGCCGAGAGAACCAAACAGGCGGATTCCGCCGTAGTTTCCGTTTGTTTGTTGTGTGTAGCGTAAAGAAATGCTGTCTGACAATGGAATGATAGTGCTCTGAAAGGCTGCAAAACAGGCCGCAACCAGAATAAACAGCGGAAAGCTTTCAAATAAGATATAGCCGAGCCCGATTACACCCGTTACTGATGTGCAAACCGCAAGCAGGCTTTTTGTTTTTTGCGTATAATCGCTCAGCATACCCCAAAACGGCTGGAAAAAGATCATCACAATCGGGCCGAGTGACATAATCAAGCCGACTTGTGAGCCGCTTACATGCTGTTCCTTTGTTAAATACATGCTGAGCAGCGGAATGATACTGCCTGTGCCCAGGAAAGCAAACAAATAAAATCCTTTTAACGCTGCGTAGTGCCGTTTCACCTGCAAGTTGTGCATGGGGGTGCCTCCTTTGGTATCCACAAATTACATTATATTGTAATTTCTCAGCTTTTCAATGGAAGGAGACATAAAAAAAACTGCCCTTGCCAGGACAGTTTTTTCTTACATAAATGAAAGTAAAAACGGCGCCGCGCAAAGCGTCATAATCGCCGCTAAGATCATCGACACACTGGAAATCGTGCCGGACACAGAGCTGAGCTCAAATGCTTTAGATGTGCCTGCTCCATGTGCGCTTGTGCCGAGCAGCACGCCCCGCGCTATTTCGTTATCAATGCGGAAATAGCGGATGACCATCGGGCCGATGACGGTGCCGAACAAAGCGGTCAAAATGACAAATACCGCTGTGACCGCAGGCATTCCGCCGATCATTTCAGATACGTTCATGGCGATCGGCGTTGTCACTGATCTTGGAACGAGGCTGTCAATCAAACCAGTTCCGAGGTGAAGCCATTTCGCAATAAGAGCTGTAGAAATAATCGCGATGCATGAGCCGAAGGCGACGTTCAAAATAATTTCCACTGCGTATTTCTTTAAAACAGGGAAATATTTATAAAGCGGGATCGCAAATGCCACGGTAGCCGGCTGAAGCATATCGGTCAGCACTTCACCGCCGAGATTATATGTCTCATACGGGACATTCACCAGCAGCAGCAGACCGACTAACACAGCGGGCGTCACCAATAGCGGCGACGTATAGACTCGCGGAAAACGCGAATATACTTTTTTTGCTCCTAAATACACCAAAACCGTTAATAACAAACTTACAATTCCGATGAACACGTATGTTTTTTCTCCTTTCTTTTTGCAATAAGTTGTGTAAGCGTTCCTGTGGACACCATCACGACAAACGTGCTGATGATGACAACAAGCAAAATGCTGACACCGAATTTTGACATAATGTCTCCGTATTCAATCACTCCGACGGCAGACGGGATAAAAAATAAAAGCAGCTCCCCAAGAAGCCACGCCGCGCCAAGCTCTATCCATTCAAGCTTGATGATGTTAAAGTGTAATAATGTGAAAAGAATCACAATCCCAATTATACTGCCGGGAATATTTATATGAAGAAGGGCTGTCACCCAATTGATCAGCCGAGCGAATATAAATAACAGAGCGATTTGAATAACGGTAAGCAACAGTTTTTTCATTTTGATGCCTCCCTTATATTCATATTGTACATGAGGTTACGCTATAGGTAAAATATATATTAAGCATAATAAGTATTCCTTTTGTCTATAGAAAGGGTGAAACAAATGGACATTCGCCATTTAACATATTTTCTGGAGGTCGCCCGTCTGAAGAGTTTTACGAAGGCGTCTCAATCACTTTATGTTTCTCAGCCGACGATATCGAAAATGATCAAAAATTTAGAAGCGGAGCTTGGGATCGAGCTTTTTTACCGAAATGGCAGGCAGGTGGAGCTGACGGACGCCGGCTATAGCATGTATGTGCAGGCGCAGGAAATTATTAAATCATTTCAAAACCTGACATCCGAGTTAAATGATATTATGGAGGTCAAGAAAGGGCATGTGCGAATCGGGCTGCCGCCGATGATCGGATCAGGATTTTTCCCGCGAGTGCTCGGCGATTTTCGGGAAAATTATCCGAATGTGACCTTTCAGCTCGTTGAGGACGGCTCTATCAAAGTCCAAGAAGGCGTTGGAGACGGTTCTCTTGACATTGGCGTTGTTGTTCTTCCTGCAAACGAAGACATTTTTCATTCATTTACGATTGTAAAAGAAACATTAATGCTTGTCGTACACCCTTCCCACCGGCTGGCGGGTGAGAAAGAGAGCCGATTACAGGATTTGAAGGAAGAGCCTTTTATTTTCTTCAGGGAGGATTTTGTTCTCCACAATCGAATTATGATGGAATGTATCAAGGCCGGATTCAGGCCTCATATCATTTACGAAACCTCACAATGGGATTTTATCAGTGAGATGGTGTCAGCCAACCTGGGGATCGGACTTTTGCCGGAACGCATATGTCTCGGCCTTGACCCGGAAAAGGTCAAAGTCATTCCGCTTGTCGATCCGGTCATCCCTTGGCATCTTGCGATTATATGGAGAAAGGACCGCTATTTGTCCTTTGCGGCAAGAGCCTGGCTTGAACATACGAAATCGTATTTATGGGATCCGAAAAAAAGAGAGAGTAAAGGATGATGCTAACATGGATGCACAATCAGCAGCAAAACGACTAACAGCCGTCCGGAAGCATAGCCCTCTGGTGCACAGCATAACAAACAATGTGGTGACGAATTTTACAGCGAACGGTCTGCTCGCCCTCGGTGCATCACCCGTAATGGCTTATGCGAAAGAAGAGGTCGCCGACATGGCGAAAATCGCGGGCGCGCTCGTTTTAAATATTGGAACGCTAAGCAAGGAAACCGTCGAAGCTATGATCATTGCGGGTAAATCAGCGAATGAACATGGCGTACCCGTCATTCTTGATCCCGTGGGGGCTGGTGCCACACCGTTCCGCACTGAATCGGCACGTGAGATTATACGTGAGGTGCGCCTCTCTGCAATCAGAGGAAATGCCGCTGAAATTGCACATACCGTGGGTGTTGAGGATTGGATGATTAAAGGAGTCGATGCCGGTGAAGGCGGAGGCGACACTGTCCGTCTGGCTCAACAGGCGGCGCAAAAACTGAACACGGTCATTGCGATTACTGGGGAAGTCGACGTCATTGCCGACGCATCTAACGTATACACTCTTCATAACGGCCACAAGCTGCTGACGAAGGTGACAGGCGCCGGATGTCTTCTGACTTCAGTAGTCGGTGCGTTTTGTGCAGTGGAAAAAAATCCGTTATTCGCCGCCATCGCTGCGATTTCCTCATATGGTGTTGCGGCTCAGCTTGCCGCGCAGCAGACAGCTGACAAAGGTCCGGGGAGCTTTCAGATTGAATTGCTGAACAAGCTGTCTTCTGTCTCTGAACAAGATGTATCAGAGTTAGCGACAATAGAAAGGGTGACAGTCTCATGACACGTATTTCTCGGGAAATGATGAAAGAGCTATTATCTGTTTACTTTATTATGGGTTCAAACAATACGAAAGCCGATCCTCTGGCAGTTGTACAAAACGCATTAAAAGGCGGTGCCACTCTGTACCAGTTTCGCGAAAAGGGCGAAGGCGCACTGACAGGGGAGGAACGGATTGACTTCGCCGCAAAGGTTCAGGCGGCATGCCGTGAAGCCGGAGTCCCTTTCATTGTCAATGATGATGTGGAGCTGGCACTGAAGCTGAAGGCAGACGGTGTGCACATCGGCCAAGAGGATGCGAAAGTAAAAGAAGTACGTGACGCCATTGGCGATATGATCCTTGGCGTGTCCGCCCATACGATGTCTGAGGTAAAGCAAGCCGAGGAAGATGGGGCAGATTATGTCGGTCTCGGGCCGATCTACCCGACGGAAACGAAAAAGGATACAAGAGCTGTGCAGGGTGTGTCTCTCATTGAAGCGGTGAGACGTCAAGGCATCAGCATCCCGATTGTCGGCATCGGCGGTATCACAATAGAAAATGCCGGTCCTGTAATTGAAGCGGGGGCTGACGGTGTCAGTATGATCAGCGCTATCAGTCTGACGGAAGATCCAGAAGAAGCCGCACGCAAATTTTTTGATGTTATTCACACATATAAGACCGGCCGATAACCCGATTTTGCTTTCAAGAGGCTGTCCTGTAAAGGGCAGCCTTTTTGCTGCTCTGCCAAGGTTTTCAGACCTTCAAATTTTCATTGACAAAGATCGGGAACTGGCTATGATTATGATATATAATGATAATCATTTTCAATTATAGGAGGAACATGATGGCTCGGGGGCTGGCACTTATATTACTCAGCTTGTTGATATTTTTCGGTTCAGCGGCGCATGCGGAAAATGATCCAATTGCTTCCCTGCTTGAATTAAACAAGCAAATGATTAAATCAGTACAAGATGGAGATATAGATTCCGCACAGCAAACATTTGAGACCTTCAAATCGGCGTGGAAAAAGGAAGAACCATCTATTAAGAAGGAAAATCTTTCTTCCCACAGCAAAATGGACTCGAATATCGCTATGATTTCTCTTTCTTTCATTAATCAAGACGCGAACAAACTCGAAACACAGCTTGAAGAGCTTTCTTCTCACTTAGAAACCTACCAGCAGGCTGTTGTGCTGAAAAAGACATCCTCGGGTCAATCAAGGACGTCCTTAACAGCCTATATTCAAAGCTTAAAAGAAACAAAACAATTGATAGAAAAAGACCAGCTGGATGAGGCGTCAGCCGCTATCGACAACTTAATCACATCTTGGCTGGCCGTAGAAGGAGACGTCGTATCCCAATCCAAAGAAGCCTATGCCACATCGGAGGAAAATCTGGCACTCATGAAGGCTGAAATCGGCAGCCATCCCGATCAGGTATTAAAGCAAATTGACGAAATGATTCAATTGCTTGAGCCGATTGCTTCGAGCAGCTACAGCTGGTGGGACGCGGCATTGATCCCAATTCGAGAAGGAATGGAGGCGCTGCTTGTCATCGGGGCGCTTTTGACCATGACAAAAAAAGCCCGTGTCACTCGTTCTTCTGTTTGGATCTGGGGCGGAGCGTCAGCCGGCATGTTTGTTTCCTTAGCAGCCGGAATCGGCGTCACCCTCCTGTTCTCCTCGAAGGTATTCGGAGAAAACAATTTCTTGCTAGGCGGAATCACCGGCGTGCTGTCCGCTGTCATGCTTTTGTACGTCGGGGTGTGGCTGCATAGGAACGCCTCGATGGACAAGTGGAGAGAAAAAATCAATATTCAGAAATCACAGGCGCTGAAAAAACGAAGCCTGCTTTCCTTTGCGCTCATTGCATTTCTGGCAGTCGTGAGGGAGGGGCTCGAAACAGTCATCTTTTTCATCGGCCTTGTTGGAAAGCTCTCTCTCCCTGAACTGATCGGCGGGACAGCCGGGGGCCTTGTCGTTCTCGTCATTGTCGGCATTCTTATGATAAAGCTCGGAATGCGTATTCCATTGAAGCCGTTTTTTCTGCTGTCAATGGCGGTTGTCCTGTATATGTGCGTGAAATTTCTTGGAACAGGCGTTCACAGCCTGCAGCTCGCGGGGATTCTTCCGTCTGACGCAGAAAGCTGGCTTCCGTCTGTATCCGTTCTCGGAATCTACCCGTCCGTGTACAGTACGATTCCGCAATTGCTAATTTTACTATTTTTACTGATTGCGCTTGTCTCAGAAGCGGCAAAACATTTTACAAACGGAAAGGAACTGACAAAATGAATATCACAAAGATTGCTGTAACAGCCGGATGCATCCTTGCACTGTGTGCAGGATGCGGAGCCAATGACACTTCGTCAACTAAAGAAAAAGCTTCATCTCAAAAAAGCGGAGTAAGCAAAGAGATCACGGCTTCGGTCAATAAAATGGAGAACATGATTTCCGAGCTGAATGAATCAGCAGAAAAAGCCGATCAAAAAGAGATTCAAAAGAAGGGGAAAGAATTAAACAGCTACTGGCTTTCTTTTGAAAATGATATTCGCAGCGACTATCCGTTCGAATACACAGAAATCGAAAAGCACCTTCAGCCTATCTATACAGAGGCGCAAAAAGCCAAACCGGATACAGACAAAATTAAGACAGAATCCGAGTCACTGAAAGCGTCCTTAGAAGACCTGACAGAAGCGAAGAAGAGCAGCAAAAAGGCAAGCGATCAGCTGGCAAAAGCGGCAGATGAATATAAAGAATACGTCAAAGAGCAGAGCGATCAGCTTGTGAAGGCGGCTGAAGCATTTACAGCTGCCGTGAAGGCCGGCGATATTGAAAAATCAAAGACGTTATATGCGAAAGCGCGCGTCTATTACGAGAGAATTGAACCGATTGCTGAAAGCCTCGGAGATCTTGACCCGAAAATCGATGCCCGTGAAAACGATGTAGAAGAAGGGGACAAGTGGACAGGGTTCCACAAGCTTGAGAAAGCCATTTGGAAGGATAAACATATTTCCGGGGAAAAGGCGACGGCTGACCAGCTTGTCAAGGATGTAAAAGAGCTTGACGGTTCGATTGAATCATTGACATTAACGCCAGAACAAATTGTGGCGGGTGCGATGGAGCTTCTGAACGAAGCAGGTATTTCTAAAATTACGGGTGAAGAGGAGCGCTACTCACGAATCGATTTAGTCGATCTTATGGCAAATGTTGAAGGCTCTGAGGCCGTGTATCAAACTGTGAAAAGCGCGCTCGTAAAAGACCACTCTGACCTGACGGAAAAGCTGGATACCGAATTCAGTGAATTTGAAGTTTTAATGGCGAAATACAAAACAAATGATCAGGCCTATACGTCTTATGATAAATTAAGTGAAGATCAAATCAGAGAGCTGAGCACAAAGCTGACGACTCTTTCTGAAACCATGTCGAAGATTGCGAATGTGCTATAAAAGGAGTTTTGTAACAGCATGAGCGATGAACAAAAAAAGCCAGAACAAATTCACAGACGGGACATATTAAAATGGGGAGCGATGGCTGGGGCGGCCGTGGCGATTGGCGCCAGCGGCCTCGGCGGTCTTGCTCCGCTTGTTCAGACCGCGGCTAAGTCATCGAAGAAGGACGAAAAAGAGGATGACCAGATTGTGCCATTTTACGGAAAGCATCAGGCCGGAATCACCACTGCCCATCAGACGTACGTGTATTTTGCCGCGCTTGATGTGACGGCGAAGGAGAAAAGCGATATCATCACGTTATTCAGAAACTGGACCAGCCTGACACACATGCTGACGTCAGGCAAAAAAATGTCGAGCGAACAGAAGAATCAATACCTGCCGCCGCAGGATACGGGTGAATCGGCTGATTTACCGCCTTCCAACTTAACGGTTACATTTGGCTTCGGGCCTGACTTTTTCGAAAAAGATGGGAAGGATCGTTTTGGACTGAAAAGCAAGAAACCGAAACACCTTGCTGCCCTTCCGGCTATGCCGAATGACAATCTCGATGCGAAGCAGGGAGGCGGAGACATCTGCATCCAAGTATGCGCAGATGATGAACAGGTGGCGTTTCACGCGCTGCGAAACCTATTGAATCAAGCGGTGGGCACCTGTGAAGTCCGCCTGATAAACAAAGGCTTTTTAAGCGGAGGCAAAAATGGAGAAACGCCGCGCAATCTATTTGGGTTTAAAGATGGAACAGGAAACCAAAGCACCAAGGATGACACCTTGATGAACTCGATCGTGTGGATTCAGTCCGGCGAGCCTGACTGGATGACCGGCGGAACTTATATGGCTTTTCGGAAAATCAAAATGTTCCTTGAAATTTGGGACCGCTCTTCCCTGAAGGATCAAGAGGATACTTTCGGCCGCAGAAAAAGCTCGGGGGCACCCTTTGGCCAAAAAAAAGAAACAGACCCTGTCAAGCTGAATCAAATCCCGTCAAATTCGCACGTCAGCCTTGCGAAATCTACGGGGAAACAAATTTTGCGAAGAGCCTTTTCTTACACAGAAGGCATTGACTCGAAAACCGGCTATATGGATGCGGGTCTCCTGTTTATCAGCTTTCAAAAAAATCCCGACAATCAGTTCATCCCCATGCTGAAGGCACTTTCGGCAAAGGATGCGTTAAATGAATATACGCAAACGATTGGTTCTGCTTTATATGCAATCCCCGGCGGTTGCAAAAAAGGAGAATATATTGCTCAGCGGTTGCTTGAATCGTAAAGAGAAGCCATGCAGGCTTCTTTTTTAAAAAAACAGTTGTAACTTTTATTGTTACAGTTTAAAATCAACCTATACGAAAGGAGACAATCATGACCGTACAGATTAAAGTTTATTCAGATTACGTCTGCCCATTTTGTTTCATTGGAAAAGCCGCTTTTGAAGAAGCGATAAAAGGAAAGGATGTTGAAGTCGAGTGGATGCCGTTTGAATTGCGTCCAAGTCCTTCACCGCAGCTTGATCCTGTAAACGATCCTTCCAAGAAATATATGTGGCAAACCTCGATCAGACCGATGGCGGAGAAATTGGGAGTCGACATCAAATTTCCAAACGTCTCGCCTCACCCTTATACAGACTTGGCTTTTGAAGGCTTTCACTTTGCCAAAGAATACAACAAAGGACATGAGTACAATACCCGTGTATTTACAGCGTTTTTCCAAGAGGGCCAAAACATCGGAGAGATTGATATCTTGACGAAGCTGGCCGAGGAAGTCGGCTTAGACGGAGCATTGTTCAAAGCTGCACTGGAAGCAAGAACATATCAGGACGTGCAGCGGCAAGCTCTTAAGCACGCCTATGAAGAAGCTGACATTACAGCCGTACCAACCTTTGTCATCGGCGACACCGTGATTCCAGGAGCAGCCGGCAAGGAAGTATTTGAAAACGCGATTTCTCAGGAACAACAGAAAACGTAACCTAAGAAAGCTCTCTAAACAAAAATCTGTTTAGAGAGCCTTTTTTAATCCTGATCCATATGAATCCCGGTATGTGCCTTCACCTGTATTTCCGCAAATGTATCTTCATGAGCAGTTTTATCGGAAGACAGAAGCGTTCCAAGCCACGCACCGAGGAAACCTAGCGGAATCGAAATGATGCCCGGATTAGAAAGCGGGATGAGCGGCTCGCCTACAAAAATAGCACCTCCGGCCGGGTCCCACACACTCGGGCTCATCGACACGAGGACAAGAGCACTGATCAGCCCAATCAGGCTGCCCCATAATGCGCCTGAGGCATTAAATCTTTTCCAAAACACAGTAAACACAATCAGCGGAAGGTTTGCGCTGGCGGCAACGGCAAATGCCAATGCGACAAGAAATGCGACATTTAAGGATTGTGCAAAAATCGCAAGAATGATAGACAGCACTGAGACGGCTACAGATGCCCATCTAGCCGCTTTCATCTGTTCTTTCTCAGTTGCTTCTCCTTTTCTGATAATCTGGCTGTAGATATCATGGGCAAACGCTGAAGCGGCAGAAAGCACCAAGCCTGTCACCACTGCCAAAATCGTGGCAAAGGCGATGGCTGATACAAACGCGAACAGGAAATCCCCTCCGAGTGCTTTTGCCAGAAGCGGCGCCGCCATGTTTCCCGCTGGATCGGCCGCTGTAATCGCGTCAAAACCGACAAACGCGGCCGCGCCAAATCCGAGAAATACCGTCATAATGTAAAACACACCGATGATCCACGTTGCTGAAACGACCGATGCCCGGGCAGTTTGGGCATCCTTAACTGTATAAAAGCGAATTAAGATGTGCGGAAGGCCGGCGGTCCCCAGCACAAGTGCCAAATTCAACGACAGGGTTTCAAGCGGGACCTTGTATTTGTTGCCTGGATTTAAAAAATCAGCGCCAAGCGGAGTAGCCGTTTTCATGTGCTCAAACATTGTATTGAGGTTAAAACCGAATTTAGAAAAAACAATGATTGAGATGACGAGGGTGCCGGCCATCAGCAAAACGGCTTTAATAATCTGAACCCAGCTCGTCGCGATCATTCCGCCGAACACGACATAAATGGTCATGAGCACTCCGACAATCAGAACGGCCACGGTATAATCGAGCCCAAGCAGCAGTTTAATCAGCGCCCCTGCTCCCACCAGCTGAGCGATCATATAAAAGGTAGAGATGGCGATGGTATTGAGAGCGGCGACACCGCGGATCTTCTTTTCTTTAAAACGCGCCGCAATCATGTCCGCCATCGTATACTTTCCGAGATTCCGAAGCGGCTCCGCCACGATATAGAGGACAACGAGATAAGCGACAAGAAAACCGATGCTGTAAAAAAATCCATCGAAACCATATAATGCAATCATTCCGGCAATGCCGAGGAACGACGCGGCAGACATGTAGTCGCCGGCAATTGCCAGTCCATTCTGAACACCGGTGAGCCCGCCGCCGGCCGTATAAAACTCACTCGTCGTTTTCGTCTGTTTCGCGGCAAAATACGTAATCACAAGCGTCAGTCCGACAATCGCTAAAAATAACAGAAACGCTGTCAGGTTCATGTCTGTTCACCCTTTAGCTCTTCTTTTAAAGCGTTTACAAATTGGTCGTAACGAGCTGCCTTTCGGGAATACACCGTACTGAGTGTCCAGGTCATAGCAAATTGAGCGATGGCAAACAGCCAAGCCCATGAAACAGCACCGACTGCCGGAGTATTCAAAAAGGTGAAATAAGACGTTAAAACAGGGAGTGAAAAATAAAAGACAAAAAAGAAAATTGCAGTTGGAACAATAAAGGCCTGTTTCTGCTTTAAAAAGGCTTGAAAAGACGGAGATTCAGCAATCTTTTGGTAATCAGCTTGCGATCTGTACATGGCTTTCCTCCTTATTATCCTGCTGAAAAATAAGCATAAAGGTACACCAATAGGTATGTACAGAAAGTCCGATTTATTCTTCAGGATCATAAAGGGGATGAAAAAAGCAGGAAACGTGAAGTTTAGACGCGGGGGTATAAAACGGGCGAAGGTTTTCCAGCTGTTTGCTTTCAAAACCTCACCAAATGCAGCTTATGCAAAGCTGCCCTTTTTTCTAAAGTCCGGTTTTATGCTCGCATCACCTCTTTATGACAATGCATGTGCCAAGAGGTGACCGCATCACCAGCTGTCTGTCATATTTTAGGCTGAAACACCGTTTGTCCTCAAAATCCCACAGTATATAAGCTATCGAATAGAGGAAATGGTGAAAACTCAGATCAGATGATAGAAAAGCCAGAGGTAAAAGATCCGCCTGTCCGGATTAGTCTTGGCGGACGGCCTTTTTGTGATTGGTTTTTCTCATCGCTGTTTCAGATTCTAAAAACTGCCTCACATCATGAATGCCCAATCCAATGGATCTAGCTTCTTGAATCAACATATGCCAATCTTTGTCCAAATCTTTTTTAACTTGAGTTTTCATAGTAACCTCCAATTGTATAAAATGTTTTCCTGCAACATCCAGGCAATAAAAGGCAAGCCGGTGTGATGATGAGGCGAGTACAACAAATTTCACACATAGTTGCTCGGTGTTCACAAACTGAAGGAAGAATCACCTACCTATTCCCTAAAAAAATGACTAATATAACCAATGGGCCTTATTTATAATAATAAACAATTAAATACTGACTGGATAGTATGTAAATGAAAATAAATCGTATTGCCTATTAAATATGACCCCTCCACAACCGAATAGCATACCTTTGGAAAGAAATAAATACCGCAAAAGATTGATCCGGTGTAAGATAAGGGTAATCATACGGCTGGAGAAAAATATGAAAAAAAACAAATTTCAAATTAAAAGAGAGCAAACATTTGAAAGGTTTATAGAGGCTGGCCTGAATTTATTGATTGACCGAGCATATGACCCTGTGTCTGTGGAAGAAATCAGCAGAGCTGCCGGGTACAGTAAAGGCGCATTTTATGTTCATTTTGACAACATGGAAGACTTCCTGCAGCATATCTTCGAAAATCATCAAATGAAAAAACAGATTATCATCGGCTACCTGGATGAAATCGAGCGGACATCTGCGAAACCGCTGACTCTTCATGACGCTGCAAAACATGCCGCAGAGCTGCTGTATTCTTACTACAAAAATAAACCATCGTGGGACATCACCTCGTTTGCAATGAATATGCCGACCTTTAAAGTTGTCCAAAAATGCAAGGCTTATGTGGGGCTGTACGAATTGTGGGTGGAAGAAAATACGTCATATATTAATTGGCTGAAGGAGAGAAAGCTGGTTGACGACAGTATTGATCCGGAATATACGGCTAAAATAATATGTGCGGTGCTTGACGGAATCATCAAACAATCGCGTGTATTGGGCCATCCGGCCACATTCCGCAGCTTTTTTGACGCGCTTTCCGTTTTTGTTTCTTTTAACCGCGAATACGCAAAGCTAAGAAATTTGAAAAGTTTTTCAGAAAGCGAGGAACATCAGTGAAGTATAGAGAATTGATTATGTATATCATTATGGGGGTTTTCACGACAATCGTGAATATCGCCAGCTTTTATATATTGGTAGAGATCATGAATGTGGATTATAAAGCTGCAACAGTAGCTGCTTGGATTTTGTCTGTGCTGTTTGCTTACATAACAAATAAAATGTATGTGTTTCAGCAGAAAACAGATGACCTGCAAAGCCTGCTGAAAGAGCTCACTGCCTTTTTCAGCGTCCGGCTGCTGTCCCTCGGCATAGACCTTGGCATGATGATCCTCCTTGTGGGACAGTTCCATACCAATGAAACGCTGGCCAAAATACTCGATAATGCGGTGATTGTTGTTGTCAACTATGTCGCAAGCAAATGGCTCGTTTTTAAAAAGACAAAAGAAGAAGGGGTATGACAGGGGCGGCAGCATATGATCTTCCGTTTTCGTTACAGAAAGACCGGGAAACAAAAAATAAAAACCATGAAAGGTGATGCACATGCGGGAAGAATTGAAGGGGATATTTGCAAGTGTATTCGGAGAAAAAGAGGGATTGCGTTTTTTTTTCGCACCGGGAAGAGTAAATCTGATTGGAGAACATACGGATTATAACGGTGGGCACGTGTTTCCGTGCGCGCTGACAATGGGTACATATGCTGCTGTTGCAGAAAGAAATGACGGGCTGGTCAGGATGTATTCGGACAACTTTCAGGAAGCCGGCATAAAGGAATGCAGTCTTGACGGCATCCGTTATCAAAAAGAAGACGACTGGGCCAATTATCCGAAAGGCGTCATATATGAATTTCAACAAAGGGGCTATTCGATTCCGAATGGCTTTGACATCGTGTTTTCAGGGAATATTCCAAACGGGGCAGGGCTCTCGTCTTCCGCTTCCATTGAGCTGCTGATGGCGGTCGTGCTCCAAAGCTATTTTCATCCTCAACTCGATGCGCTGGAGCTTGTCAAAATGGCGCAGCATGCGGAAAACACATTTATCGGGGTCAATTGCGGAATTATGGATCAATTCGCAATCGGAATGGGGAAAGAACATCATGCGATGCTTCTGAACTGCGATACGCTGGACTATGAATATAGCAAACTCGATGTCTTCGGGCTTGCGCTGGTTATTGCGAACACGAACAAAAAAAGGACATTGGCGGACTCAAGCTATAATGCGAGACGCCAAGAGTGCAGCGACGCATTGCTGGATCTGCAAAAGGAGCTCGACATTACATCACTTGGCGACATCAAGCCTTCTGATTTCGACGCATGCTCTGACCTGATCCGAAATGAAACGAACAGACGCCGCGCAAAGCACGCCGTATATGAAAACCACCGCGCCATCAAGACAGCCGACATGTTTAAAGAAAACAACATTCGCGAAATCGGGCGGTTAATGAAGGAATCCCACCTTTCATTAAAGGATGATTATGAGGTGACATGTCCGGAACTTGATGAGCTCGTATTTGCGGCGTGGGAGCAAGAAGGAGTGATCGGCTCAAGAATGACGGGAGCGGGATTCGGCGGCTGCACAATCAGTATTGTAAAGGATGAATTTGTTGATGACTTTATCCAAAAGGTTGGAGACAGGTATCAAGAAAAAACAGGCCTCAAAGCTGATTTTTATGTCGCTGATATTGGTGAAGGAGCGAGAGAACTAAAGGGGGAGTGACACATGAGCATTTTTGAACATCTGGAACAGCTGATCGAGTATGGGCTGGAACGAAAACTGATATCGATCTGGGATCAGGAATATACGAGAAACCGACTTTATGAAGTGCTGGACATCAAACATCCCCAGCCGGTCTCAAGCACACCTATTAAGCAGAGCCAACGTCTTCCTGACTTGCTTTCTCCTATTTACGAGTGGGCGGCAGAAACCGGCCGCATAGAAGCAAATACAGACACCTATCGAGATTTGCTCAGTGCGAAGCTGATGGGTTGTTTTGTCCCGCCTCCGTCTGAGGTCATCCGCAAGTTTGAAGAGACAAAGGCGTTATACGGACCGAAACAGGCGACAAAGGAGTTTTATCAATATGCAGAGGATGTCTATTATATCAGGTCTGACAGAATCGCCAAAAACGTTCATTGGACGGTGCCGACCGAATATGGCGAGCTGGAAATAACAATTAACCTGTCAAAGCCCGAAAAGGATCCGAAAGCGATTGCGGCTGCCAAAGAACAGACGCAGACGAATTATCCGCCTTGTGTGCTTTGTAAGGAAAATGTCGGCTTTGAGGGAAGTGTGAACCATCCGGCCCGGCAGAATCACAGAATCATTCCTGTTATTCTCAGAGACGAGCAATGGTATTTGCAATTCTCGCCATACGTGTATTATCCGGAGCATTGCATCGTTTTAAAGGGTGAGCATGAACCGATGGAGATCAGCAAAAAAACGTTTGAAAGACTGCTCTCATTCCTCGGGCAATATCCGCATTATTTTATCGGATCAAACGCAGACCTGCCGATTGTCGGAGGCAGCATCCTAAGCCACGACCATTTTCAAGGCGGGGCGCACGATTTTCCGATGGCGCGTGCCGAAATGGAGGAAAGATACGAATTGATGGGTCATCCCGGTGTGTTGCTGGGCTTAGTGAAATGGCCAATGTCTGTGCTCAGGCTCCAGGGGGACGATCCAGATAGAGTCGCTGACGCAGCGAACCATATATTCCGTGCATGGCAGCAATATTCTGATGAAAAAGCCGGCATAGCCGCCTTCACAGGGGATACGCCGCACAATACGGTCACGCCGATTGCAAGACGCAGGGGAGGCTCGTATGAACTCGACATCGTGCTGAGAAACAATCGGACGGATGAGGAGCATCCATTAGGAATCTTTCATCCTCATCAAGAGGTTCATCATATCAAAAAAGAAAATATCGGCCTGATTGAGGTCATGGGCTTAGCGATATTGCCGGGCCGTTTACAGGAAGAAATGAAAGCAACGGAAGCGGCAATGTGCTCTGCTGATCCGAAAACAGCATTAGAAGAAAATGAGCTGACCGCTAAACATAAAGATTGGGCTCTTCGTCTGATGGAAAGAAGAACCATAACAAAAGGGAATGCGGAACAGGTCATAAAAGAAGAGCTTGGTCATGTATTCGCGCGCATTCTTGAACATGCCGGCGTATTTAAACAGACACCCGAAGGAAAACAGGCCTTCAACAGGTTTATCCATTCTTTAGGCGTCAAACAAGGAAAAAGCCTCAACCGTTAAGGAAGAGGCTTTTTCCTATTAAAAAAGAGCCCAAAACGCTCACACTTTGGGCTCTGTTGTTTCTATCCTCTTTTTCTTGCTAAGAGGCTTACGAGAAAGACAACAATTGCTGAACCGATAATCGCCGGGATAATGGCAAATCCGGCAAGATGCGGTCCCCATGTTCCAAGCAGCCCGTGCCCGATCCAGGCACCAATAAGACCTGCGATCATCGACCCGATAATTCCTCCGGGCATATCTCCTTTTACAAACAGGCTACCAACCCATCCGATAATAATAGCTACGATAAGTGAAATTATGAAACTCATCATGCAACACATCCTATTTTAGATTTATTTGCTTATATCATTCCTCCTTTTTGTATAGGATAAACAATTGAATGTGCTAATCAAAAAGAGGGAACAGTTCAGAGCATATCGCCGCTCTATTGAGCCTTTTCTTTCAATATGCATTGCGTTAAAATGGTAATCGTGTGAAAAGATGCTAGACAAGGAAAAATTAATTCCCTTGTAGAATGTTTAACAAAATGAAATTTTTGATTGACCTAGGTTTTTTATTGTGGTAAACCTTTATTTGTCAGAAATAGTTCTTCATCTTCTTTCTTTACTTATATGCGGAAATAACTAGAAACTTTTCATATTAAGCGATAGATGTGAATAAAGTTGGAGCAAATTTTGTCGATTTTATGACATTTAAGCGAAAATGGGATGAAGTTTATAAAAAAATAAAGCTAATAAGTGAAGTTTTTGATAGCATAACAAAGTAGAGAAAAGATTTTGAGGAAGTATGCACTTCAGATTTATTACATCAATAGGAAGGATGGTGATCTTCTTGTTCAGAGCATTAAAACCGTTACTTGTATTAGCGCTGTTAACTGTGGTTTTCGTCCTTGGGGGATGCAGCAATGCTTCAGTACTAGATCCGAAAGGGCCTGTGGCTGATCAGCAAAGTGATTTAATCCTGTTATCTATCGGATTTATGCTGTTTATCGTCGGGGTCGTCTTTGTTCTTTTTACCATTATTTTAGTAAAATACCGCGACCGTAAAGGCAAAGATAATGGATCTTATAACCCAGAAATTCACGGTAACACGTTCTTAGAAGTAGTCTGGACAGTGATCCCAATTTTAATCGTCATCGCACTTTCTGTGCCAACCGTACAGACGATATATTCGTTAGAAAAAGCTCCTGAAGCAACAAAGGATAAAGAGCCTCTTGTTGTTTACGCTACTTCGGTAGACTGGAAATGGGTATTCAGCTACCCTGAACAGGATATTGAAACGGTCAACTACTTAAACATTCCTGTCGACCGCCCGATCTTGTTTAAAATCTCATCTGCAGATTCAATGGCTTCGCTATGGATTCCTCAGCTTGGAGGACAAAAATACGCCATGGCTGGAATGCTGATGGATCAATACTTACAGGCTGATGAAGTGGGAACTTATGAAGGCCGCAACGCGAACTTCACAGGTGAACATTTTGCCGACCAAGAGTTTGATGTGAATGCTGTAACAGAAAAAGACTTTAACAGCTGGGTGAAAAAGACTCAAAATGAGGCTCCTAAGCTGACAAAAGAGAAGTATGATCAATTGATGCTTCCTGAAAATGTGGACGAATTAACGTTCTCTTCTACTCACTTAAAATACGTTGATCATGGACAAGACGCAGAATATGCGATGGAGGCCCGCAAACGCCTTGGCTACCAAGCCGTTTCACCGCACTCTAAAACAGATCCGTTTGAAAACGTAAAGGAAAATGAATTTAAGAAGTCTGATGATACAGAAGAATGATATTGATCAGGAAAGGAGGAAGCCCGCATGAAATTTAAATGGGATGAATTTTTTGTAACAGGTGACCCATTAATTCTGGGCGCACAAGTTTCCATTGCACTATCTACCATCGCCATCATTGTTGTACTGACCTACTTCAAGAAATGGAAATGGCTCTGGTCTGAATGGATAACAACTGTTGACCACAAAAAACTCGGAATCATGTATATTATATCTGCTGTAATTATGTTATTCCGCGGCGGTGTCGACGGTTTGATGATGCGTGCCCAGCTAGCGCTTCCGAATAACAGTTTTTTAGACTCAAACCACTATAATGAAATTTTTACGACTCACGGTACGATCATGATCATTTTCATGGCGATGCCGTTTTTAATCGGTCTTATTAACGTTGTTGTACCTCTTCAAATCGGTGCTCGCGACGTTGCATTTCCTTACTTGAACAACCTGAGTTTCTGGACGTTCTTCGTAGGGGCTATGCTTTTCAATATTTCTTTCGTTATCGGAGGTTCTCCGAACGCAGGCTGGACAAGTTACATGCCGCTTGCAAGTAACGACATGAGCCCTGGACCGGGTGAGAACTACTACCTCCTCGGACTTCAGATTGCCGGGATCGGTACCCTGATGACAGGAATCAACTTTATGGTCACAATCTTAAAAATGAGAACAAAAGGCATGACACTGATGCGTATGCCAATGTTCACATGGACAACACTGATTACAATGGTTATTATCGTGTTTGCTTTCCCTGTGCTTACAGTAGCTTTAGCACTCTTATCATTTGATCGTTTGTTCGGCGCTCACTTTTTCACACTGGAAGCAGGCGGTATGCCGATGCTTTGGGCCAATCTGTTCTGGATTTGGGGACATCCTGAAGTATATATCGTTATTCTTCCGGCGTTCGGTATTTTCTCAGAAATTATCTCAAGCTTTGCAAGAAAACAATTGTTTGGTTACAAAGCGATGGTTGGTTCTATTATCGCCATCTCCGTATTGAGTTTCTTAGTTTGGACTCACCACTTCTTCACAATGGGGAACAGTGCGTCCGTTAACTCATTCTTCTCAATTACGACAATGGCAATCTCGATTCCGACCGGGGTTAAAATCTTTAACTGGCTCTTTACCATGTATAAAGGCCGAATCAGCTTTACAACGCCTATGCTGTGGGCGCTTGCATTCATTCCTAACTTCGTTATCGGCGGGGTTACAGGGGTTATGCTTGCGATGGCAGCAGCGGATTATCAATACCATAATACGTACTTCCTGGTATCTCACTTCCACTACGTGCTGATCGCGGGTACTGTATTTGCTTGTTTCGCAGGATTTATTTTCTGGTATCCAAAAATGTTCGGCCACAAACTGAACGAAAAAATCGGAAAATGGTTCTTCTGGATCTTTATGATCGGGTTCAATATTTGTTTCTTCCCGCAATATTTCTTGGGGCTTCAAGGTATGCCTCGCCGTATTTACACATACGGACCGAATGATGGCTGGACAACATTGAACTTTATTTCAACAGTCGGAGCTTTCATGATGGGTGTAGGATTCTTAATCCTATGCTATAACATCTACTACAGCTTCCGTTACTCAACTCGTGAAATCAGCGGAGATTCATGGGGTGTGGGACGTACGCTTGATTGGGCGACTTCATCTGCGATTCCGCCGCACTACAACTTTGCGGTGCTTCCTGAAGTCAAATCTCAAGATGCATTCCTGCACATGAAAGAAGAAAAAACTGAATTATACCCTGAAAGCAAATTCAAGAAAATCCATATGCCAAGCAACTCAGGCAGACCGTTCTTTATGTCTGTTGCCTTCGGTATCGCCGGATTTGGACTTGTCTTTGAATGGTACTGGATGGGCGTAGTCGGATTGATCGGAGTCCTACTCTGCATGGTGCTGCGTTCATTCGAATACGACAATGGCTACTACGTTAGTGTTGATGAAATAAAAGAGACGGAAAGAAAGATTTCCGAATAAGGAGGCGTGAGTTATGGAACATGCAGAACACGGCAATTCTAACGCGCCTATGGAATATCAATCTGAAACCGGCAGACTTAATATTCTCGGGTTTTGGATCTTTTTAGGGGCAGAAATTGTGTTGTTCTCAACACTATTTGCAACCTTCTTCGTTCTTCAAAACAGAACAGCAGGAGGTGTCTTACCGGACGAACTGTTTGAAGTGAATCTGGTAATGATTATGACGTTCTTGCTGCTTATCAGCAGCTTTACCTGCGGGATCGCTGTTCATGAAATGCGCCGCGGAAGTTTAAAAGGCGTCGTCATTTGGACAATTATCACTCTTCTTCTCGGCGCCGGCTTCGTCGGTTGTGAGATCAACGAGTTTGTTCACTATGTACATGAAGGAGCATCTCTCGGTACAAGTGCGTTCTGGTCTGGATTCTTTGTTTTACTTGGAACTCACGGAACTCACGTAACAATCGGTATTTTCTGGATTGCAGGCATTCTGATTCAGTTGAAGAAACGCGGCTTAACTCCGCAAACTTCATCTAAAATCTTTATCTCAAGCTTGTACTGGCACTTCTTAGATGTTGTATGGATTTTCATCTTTACAGGTGTCTATCTCATGGGATTGGGGGGTCTGTAAAATGGCAAACAAATCTGCTGAACACAGTCACTTTCCATGGAAGCACATTGTAGGTTTTGCACTTTCTATTGTTTTGACCCTGCTGGCTCTATGGGTTGCAGTGTATACTGAATTGAGTCCATCAGCAAAACTTTGGATCATTTTCGGCTTCGCCTTCATTCAGGCGGCGCTCCAGCTCCTCATGTTCATGCACATGACAGAGAGCGAAAACGGCGGTATCCAAGTTGGAAACACGCTGTTCGGATTCTTCGGCGCGATCGTTATCGTGCTTGGATCCATCTGGATTTTCGCGGCTCACTATCATCACGGTGACCACATGGATGGAAATCCTCCTGGAGGCGCTGAACACTCAGAGCACTCAGGCCACAACGAATAAGCAAAAAACCCTCTTCGTCCAGAAGAGGGTTTTTTTGCTGTTTTAACTGCTGCTTCGCTTTCTGCGAAGATAAGGAAGGCCATAAATGATAAAGGCCGCAATATGAGCGACAATGACGTTGACGGCAAACAGGATAATCATGAGAGTGTGTCCGAGTGGAGAAAGGCTTTCTGTTGCGTAAAAGAAGAAGAATACCCACATTAAAATAATTGGCGGAATAGCAGAGAGTGCGACTTTTTTGTTATCGAGCCATATAAAGAGGGGAGTAGCGCTGGCAACCAATAAATAAGCAAAAAACATGTCCATCATACCCGTCTCCTTTCATTTTGTGACAGCGTTTACAAAAATGAAGTAGAGGAAATGAATTGTGTCTGTTTTGTGGTTGTTTTGTGAACGTTTTGTTACAATTATTATACCATGTTTTCCAGAAATTGATACAGGTAATTGTGGAAATGGTCTGGCACTATTGCCTTATTTTTTATCGCCTATCCGCTAGGAGAATGTATGGAGCTTTCTTTTTAAAAGAAGGGGGATGCAGATGTATCAGGTAATAAAGCTTGAAAGAGAAGATTGGCGAGAAGTGATCCGCATGTCTGAATATGCTTTTCAGAAAGAACTCAGTGATGAGGAACGAGAAGAGAAAGTAAAAGCTTTAGAGAACCATTACATCATCGGAATGAAGGAACAAGAGAAACTCTTCTCTAAGCTTCACATTATTCCCTTTTCTGTCATGCTTGAGGAGCAGGAGATGAAGATGGGAGGTATTGCTGGGGTGGCAACCTGGCCTGAATACAGAAGAAAAGGAACAGTAAAGGAACTTATTCGAAACGCTCTCACGGTCATGAAGAAAGAAAACCAAACCATCAGCTTTTTGCATCCGTTCCTAATCTCCTTTTACCGCAAATTTGGCTGGGAACTTTGTTTCTATCAAAAACGTCTTACTTACCTTAAAGAACAATTGCAAAAGCTAGGTGATACCTCTGGATACATGAGGAGGCTTCAAGAGAATGAAACAGATGCAGTGAATGCCATTTATAATCAGTATAGAACGAAGCATAATGGGCTAATGAAACGTTCAAAGGGGCACTGGACAGAGAAGATCGATGGTATGAAGGCTATGTATATCTCTGAAGATGGAGTGCCTTGTGGATATCTTGTGTATGACATTAAAAATAAAACGATGCGAGTTAAAGAATTTGTTTATTTGAACAGGGAGGCCCAGAGAGGCTTGTGGAATTTTATTTGCCAGCATGATTCGATGCTAAATGAAGTAGAACTGACTGTACAAATGAAGGAAGATCTTGATTTTTTAACTGCCGAACCCCGGGTTAAACAAGAGATATATCCTTATAGTATGGCGCGCATCGTTGACGTTGAAGGTTTTTTACGGGAATATCCAAAATCTCGGCTGACAGCTCCCTTTGACTTTAAGGTAACGGATCAATGGGCCCCGTGGAATCAACAGACTTTCCGTGTCGAGTCCCAGCAGGTGCAGATCATTCCGGAAGAGTCATCTGACCATCTAATAGAATGCAGCATATCTTCTTTAACCGCTTTCTTCCTAGGTGCCAGGAGTGCTCGTTTCCTTTTTGAAACAGGCATGATAAAAGGACCGGTACCGGAAATCAAACGGCTTGATGACGAATTTCAATTAAAACCTCCATTTCTGATGGATTTCTTTTAACCCCTTTTATAGTGGGGTTTTTTTCATTTGAAAAGTTTTGTGTCAATCGAAACATTTCGGTTTATGATACGTCATATTTCGTGTAGCTGAAAAAGCGCAGCAACTGTGCGCAAAAAACAAAAAAGGAAACGAGCTTCACGTGTCATCTTGAACGTGGTTCATGTATAATAAACATTAGTGATTTTCCGATGAAAATGTAAGGCGGGATAGAATGAGTCGATATAAGAAACAGCAAAGCCCCTTTTATCAGGGGGATTTGATTTTTATATTTGGTGTGTTTTTTATTATAAGTGTTGTGGCGATTTATGCTGCCGGGCAGTTTGGGCAGTATGGGGACGGGGCTTGGAAGAAACAAATTGTCTATTATATATTAGGTGCTATTGCAGTAGTTGCTTTGCTTTATTTCGACCTTGAGCAGCTAGAAAAACTTAGTTTGTATGTATTTTTATTCGGAATTCTGCTCTTATTGATATTAAAAGTAAGTCCTGAGTCGATTGCACCTGAAAAAAATGGTGCGAAAAGTTGGTTTAAATTTGGATCTGTTACCCTGCAGCCTTCAGAGTTTATGAAGATTGGCCTCATGATGGTGGTGGCCTCGGTAATTTCTAAGACAAATCCTA
The DNA here is from genome assembly GCF_020708615.1 of Bacillus sp. LBG-1-113. NCBI lineage: Bacteria > Bacillati > Bacillota > Bacilli > Caryophanales > Bacillaceae > Bacillus > Bacillus sp. LBG-1-113. The sequence goes on from NZ_JAJFDG010000003.1 coordinate 304,043, forward strand.
AAAAAATGCGATCTCTTAGAGATGATGTTTATTTGTTACTAAAGATAGCTGGTGTTTCTGTAGTACCAATCGGGCTTATTCTTCTTCAGGATGCCGGTACAGCAGGGGTTTGTATGTTTATTGTGATTGTAATGATCTTTATGTCTGGTGTGAACTGGAAGCTGATTGCGATTATTGGCGGTGCAGGTGTCTTACTTATTTCTCTTGTCTTGTTAGTCATGATTAATTTTCCTGATGTTGCTAAGTCAGTTGGGATTCAAGAGTATCAAATTAACAGGGTTACATCTTGGGTTTCTGATTCAAATGGAACAACTCAGGAAGATGCAAATAGCGGCTGGCAGGTTGATCAGGCCGTCATGGCTATCGGCTCAGGCGGGATTATCGGAAATGGTGTTCATAATTTGAAGGTTTATGTACCAGAGGGACAGACTGACTTTATTTTTGCTATTTTAGGTGAAAGCTTCGGATTTTTAGGCTGTGCCATTGTCGTCATCATGTTCTTTTTCTTAATCTACAGACTTGTAGTGCTCATTGATAAGATACATCCTTACAGCCGTTTTGCTTCTTTCTTTTGTGTGGGATACACTTCATTAATTGTTATCCACACATTCCAGAATATCGGGATGAATATCGGTATTATGCCTGTTACCGGGATTCCGCTGCTGTTTGTCAGCTATGGGGGAAGCTCGACGCTTGCCACGTTAATTGGTTTCGGTATTGTGTATAATGCGAGTGTTCAGCTGACGAGATACAGAAGTTATTTGTTTAATTCATAAAAAAATCTGTTAAGAAAATTCTGAATCCATTTAGAGAAATATAAGAATCTCTCTAAATGGATTTTTTAATTTATATACTAGAGTTATGGCACAGTGCTTAAGTATTAGTTTTTAAATTGAATTTTTTTGTTTTTTTGATTAATTATTGATCAATTATTGATCAATTGAGAAAAATAGGGTATTATAGTCGCAGGGAGGTGAGATCATGAATAAAAAGTCAAAAATAACCTTATTGAGTCTGTTATTAATCCCTTGTTTAATTTTAACCTCTAATTATGAGGCAAATGCTGCTAAAGCCAAACATACTGGGAAAATTGATTACAAATCACCTACAGGTTCTACCTTATATGAAAGAGCAATAGGTGAAACTACCTGGAAGGGAAAATATCATTATACTAGAGCTCAGGAAGTGGGCTTTTGGGGAAGAGTAGACACTGACTCAGGTAGAAAATGGGGAAAAGATCATACCAAAGCGACCAGTCCTTGGGCAACTGCTGATGGACATACAGGTAAAACTTTTTATGGAAGCTAATTAATAGAGTTAACAGCCAATTCTTATATTGGCTGTTAACTCTATTAATTGAGAAAAAGGGAAGTCGGTTAATTGAAATTCAAAATCAGCATTGAAAATATTTATTTGTTTTTTTTTATTTCGGTTATTTGTCTGTTTGCATTTTCTTATGAAAATTATCAACTTAAAAAGAACTTGATTGATAAAATATCAAATGATTTTTATAGCGAAGAAAGTGAGCACCTTATAATAAAGGGACTTTCAAGAGATATTTTACAAAATATTTATAACAGCTCAAAAAAAGACTTTATTCTATACAAAGAAAATATAAATCCAGAGGATAATAGGGTTAGAGCTGTTATTTTATCTGGAAAAATTAAATCTCCCCCAATAATACAGGGAAGGTTCTTTCAAAATACAGATTTTTTCAGAAATGAAAAGAAGGCGGTTATTGGAATTGGTGTAGATGTTAAGAAACTTAATAATGGGGATGAGTGCTATGTATTTGAAGACGAGTGTTATAAAGTTATTGGAAGGATAGGAACAAAGTTCAAATCAAAGTTAAATACTTTCGTTTATCTTAATTTAGATGAAGTAAATAGCACTAGTGTATCCTTTGTTTTAGAAGAAAAAGAATCTGAAAATAAATTATTTTCTACAGCAAGCAATAAAAATTTAGATATCAAAATTGTTGATTCTGAAAAAAAAGGAACTGGGCGTTATTTACAGCAAGACCATCTAACTTATATATTAATCTCTATATTATTGTTAGTGATTATAGTGATGAATATATTTATATGTCAATATTGGGTATATAAAAAAAGTATAAATATTGCTATAAGTTTTTTGATAGGTATTCCTAATAAATATGTATACATGAACTTATTTAGAAAATATATCAGTGTAACATTATTATCTGTTATTCTAAGTAGTCTTATTTTTAATCTCTATACATATATTTATTTTAAAAGCGAATTTTATGAAAATATTATTTTCACTATGCTACTTAATATTATCTTAATCATTATTAATTGTATATTTTTTGTATTTTGTTTTATTTTATATTCAAGAATGAAGAAAATTAAGGTGTTGAGATAATGAAGCAAATTTTAATCGAACTTAAAGAGAGTATATTTAAGAAAAAAATATTTTCTCTTTTAATTTTACTGTTATCTAGTTTATTCTTTTTATTAATTTCAATAACTTTTCTTCAGTTTTTAAATGTTAATACAAAGAGTAAAAGTTTTTATGCTCAATTTGATGGTCAAAACATTTATCAGTTATCTGATACTTTGGTTGATGAAAAAGAACAAGCATTTTTCAGAGATCCAAGTTCATTATCAAAAATAAAAGTATTCTATAATGAACTGCACTCGAATAAAAAGTTCAAATATTTTAATACAACATTACAACCAATCGGCATACAAAATTTTAAAGGAAATGAAACTTTTTTGGAAGGCTATGAATATGGTTATTCTGAAGAACCATACGAAAAAAATATTAGTAAGGAAAAATATGATTTTGTTAAATCAATTCAGTTAAGTGAAAACATATTTTCTTTCACTAATTTAAAGTTGAAGGAAGGTTCATTTTTTAAAGAGAAAGACTATATTTATAAAGAAAACAAAAAAATTCCAGTAATATTAGGAGGTCAATATTCAAATATTTATAAAGTTGGGGACACTATTAAGTTTGATTATATTGACAAAGACTTAGATGGAAAAATCATTGGTATATTGAAGGATGATTCAATGATACCTGCAAGGGAAGATACAGAGTTTTATTTAGATCGCTACATAATTCTACCTGAATTTACAATAAGAAAATCGCCTAAAAACAATAGTTCAGATTTAACTTTCCAACAACGGCACTATTTGCACCTCATTGGGGGACAAATTTTATCAAATAAGGATAATCTGCAAATTAGAAAAGAATTACAACATATCTCAAAAAAAACTGGTTTCAGTGATTTTACAGTAATAGGTGCTAATGGAATGGGTGTAGAATTAGTATCTTCAATGATGAATCAAAGTTTGAATATTATTGTGTTACTATTAGTGTTAGTGTTTACTTTTTGTATAATTAGTATTGCAATAACATTTAATATAAAGTGGAATATTAATATGAGGAAATATTCTATTCATCTTATTTCAGGTGCAACACCTAATAAAATATATAAATATATGTTGTTTGAGGTTCTTTTTGTATTATCCATTAGTCTATTGGTAGTGTTTCTCTTTATGAATACCATAGGTCTGATGCCTTGGTATTACTACTTAATGATGGTGTTTACAGGATTAATTATTTCATTGTTAGGTCTAACTCCTTTATACTTAAAACTTAAAAAGCTTAATATATCCGAATTGTTAAAAGGGAAAGAGTGATTTTGTTGCTTAATCTTATTAACTTAAGTAAATCCTATGCAGATGGGAATAAATCTAAACAAATTTTAAAAGGGGTTGATCTAACAGTTGAGAGTGGGGAAATGGTAGCAATAATGGGTAGAAGCGGTGCAGGTAAGTCTACAATATTACATATAATCGCTGGTTTGGAAAAAGTAGATGGTGGAGAGCTTTGGTTTCATGGGATTAACCTTACAAACCTTAACTACAAACAACTTGCTAAGTTTCGAAAAAATAATATAGGCTTTATATTGCAAAACTATGTTCTTATAGATGAAAAGAATGTATTTGATAATGTGGCTCTACCCTTAGTTTATTCTAAAAAAACAAAAAAAGAGATTAAAACAACTGTATTTCGTTTATTAGAGAAGTTAGAACTCAATGAGTATTTATATAAATTTCCGAAAGAATTATCAGGTGGACAAGCTCAAAGAGTGGCAATCGCAAGAGCGTTAATTAATGATCCAGCGCTGATATTAGCAGATGAACCTACGGGATCATTAGACGAAGAGACAGAGCGTATAATATTAGACATATTTTCAACAATCAATAAAGAAGGCAGAACACTTATTATTGTAACTCATGATCAATCTGTTGCACAGAAATGCAGTCGCATTATTACTTTAAAAGATGGACAGTTGGTGTAATTGTATATTTTGGGTGCTATTAAAATGATGAAGCAAGTTACTTTTACCTTGAAAGTAAGTGGGATATCATAATGAGAGAGGAGGTTCTTGTGATGAACAACACAATTGAAACCATTTTAAACCATCGATCGATCCGATCATTTACTGATCAGCTTTTGACAGCTGAGGAAATTGATACATTAGTGAAAAGTGCGCAGGCTGCGCCTACGTCCAGCTATGTGCAGGCTTATTCGATTATCGGTGTTTCCGATCCGGAGAAAAAACGTGAGCTGTCTGTGCTTGCGGGGAATCAGCCTTATGTTGAACATAACGGTCACTTTTTTGTGTTTTGCGCGGACTTGTACCGTCATCAAAAACTGGCTGAAGAAAAAGGCGAACATATCTCTGAGCTGCTGGAAAATACGGAAATGTTTATGGTCAGTTTAATTGATGCTGCGCTTGCGGCTCAAAATATGAGCATCGCCGCAGAATCAATGGGGCTTGGCATATGTTATATTGGAGGCATTCGGAATGAACTGGACAAGGTGACAGAGGTGCTGCAAACGCCTGACCATGTACTCCCGCTTTTTGGTCTGGCTGTAGGACATCCTGCCAACCCATCCGGCAAAAAACCGAGATTGCCGAAGCAGGCTGTATATCATGAAAATACCTATAACGTGAATGACGAGGATTTTCGTAAACATATGAGGGCATATGACAAAACCATTTCTGATTATTATAGAGAAAGAACAAATGGTCAGCGGGTGGAAACGTGGTCTGATCAAATTCTGAACTTTATGAAGCAGAAACCGCGTACGTACTTAAATGACTATGTGAAGGAAAAAGGCTTTAATAAGAACTAAATGTGAAACCTCTCCGCTGGCGGAGAGGTTTTTATGTTTCACGTGTAACATATTCCGACAAATAGAGACAAGCTGACACAAATAAATGACGATTGATCGGGAGACACTGATGAACAGTGTGAGCGGCTTAGAAGAAAAAATAATGGATCAGTGATACGATGAGGACGAGGTGGTAGGGATGTTATCATTAAGTATATTAGATCAATCTCCGGTGTCCGAGGGAAGCTCTGCAGAAACGGCATTACGGGAAACCGTTGAGCTTGCCCAGGCGGCTGAGGGTCTTGGATATAAGAGATTTTGGGTTTCAGAGCATCACTTTTCAAAGCGTCTGGCAGGGTCCAGTCCAGAGGTGCTGATCAGCCATATTGCGGCGAAAACGAACCGGATCAGGGTGGGGTCAGGCGGTGTCATGCTGCCGCACTACAGTCCCTATAAAGTAGCGGAGAATTTTCGTGTGCTGGAAGGTTTGACTCCGGGAAGAATTGATCTCGGCCTAGGCAGAGCGCCGGGAGGAATGCCGATTGCATCTTGGGCGCTCAATGACGGCGGAAAGCGCAATGCTGATCAGTATCCGCAGCAAATCAAGGAACTGACGATGTATTTGCATGATTTGGCGGATGACAAACACCGTTTTCCGAATCTGACGGCTGCGCCTCATATATCCAGCGCGCCGGATGTATGGCTGCTCGGTTCATCCGGAGAAAGTGCCTTGCTTGCCGCTGAATCGGGTGCCGGCTATATGTTTGCCCACTTTATTAATGGCGAGGGCGGAGAGGATACGGTCAGACAATATAAGAGACGATTTAAGCCAACTGTGTTAGGAGAAACGCCTCGTGCGGCAGTTGCTGTTTTTGTTCTATGTGCGGATACAGAGGAGAAAGCGGAACAGCTTGCGGCAGTGCTTGATTTTACTCTCTTGGCGGGGGAGCAGGGCATTCCTTTAGAAGGCGTTCCTGATTATGAAGCTGTCCGGAACAATACGTACTCTCCTTATGAACAAAGACGAATTGCTGATAACAGAAACCGAATGATTGTCGGTACGAAAAAACAGGTCAAGGAACAGCTGATGTCCTTGAGTAAGGCTTATGATACAGAGGAAATCATGGCGGTGACCATTACGAATCGATTTGAGGATAAACTTCATTCTTATCGCCTTTTACAGGAGGCGATTGCCGAGGCATGAAGCCGCTAAAGCCTGTATTGAAAAAGCCCCGCCGATGTTTCTCGGCAGGGCTGCTTTTTATTCAACAGTAAAAGGCTCTTCTGTCAGAACTTGACTAGATTTTCCTTTGTTGGCTGCATAGGCGAGCATATAATATTCACCGGCTGGAAGTGTTGTACCCCCATTGATCGTGCCGTCCCAGTCAAAGTACTGGTAGCCTTTATCTTGATGTTTATAAATACCTGCTTGGCCTGCAAAATCAAGATTGCTGTCATAGACAAGGAATGCCAGCTCTTCCGCTCCCGCAGGAAGGTAGGTTTCAATTTCATAGGTGCCTTGCTCAGAGCCCTCATTAACTGATACAGACGTTACCCTCGGATAATCCGGCTCTTTAACGATCAGCAATGTAGGTACCTTAGCGACGGTTTTTCCGCCTTCTCTTACGATGACAGTTCCTTCATAGGTGCCTGCTTTTGTTTTCTTAGTATTGACCTTTACTGTTGCAGTGGCTTTTCCGGTTTTATGAGCCGGAATCACAACACGGCTTGTGCCGGATGTGGAAATACCGCTTCCGTTGAATGAGTATTCCAGCGTGTATGACTTCCTAATGGAAGATTGATTTTCAATTGTAAAGGTTTTTTTCTTCGTTTCGTTTCCTTTTTCCTTCAAAAATGTGCCGTACGAGTAGCTTCCCGGTGAGACGAACGAGTCGGCTTTGATCGCGTTCATAATTCTTGCGCTGCCTGCGCCCTGGGCATTATGCGGATATACTTCTCCGTCGCCATCCTTTAATGTGACAGCGGTATTCATGATGGCAGCTTTGATCTGTTCTACGCTCCATTTCGGTTTAGCTTGTTTGATGACGGCAACCGATCCGGCGATATGAGGTGATGCCATGCTCGTTCCTTGTTTTGACCCGTAGCCATATGGACTGTCAGGATCATGTGTTGGAATGGTGCTGACAATATTGACGCCTGGGGCGGAAATATCCGGCTTAATCATCCACGTATCCATCACAGGGCCGCGGGATGAGAAATCGGCAACCTGTTCACCGAGCGCTTTTGAGACCGTCAACTTGAATGTTGCTTTTGTCTCGCCAGCTTTCATGGCGCTGATGAGCTTTTCACCGTCTTCTAATGAAAGCTTAATCGTTGGCACAGACATGCCAGGCACATTGGCTTCAATTTCCCCAGATAAATTGTTATACACAACCATGCCGATGGCGCCTGCTTTTTTGGCGTTGTCCGCTTTATCCACAAAAGCAATGCTGCCTCGTTTGACGAGTGCCACTTTGCCTTTCAGATCTTTTCCTTCAAAATCCTTTTCTTCGCCGAGACCAGCGTCGACAAGCTCAACCTCTTTGTTGTGAAGCCTCTTAACGTCATCTTCTTTGTCATAGCCCATGACTTTTGCTGAAGAGTAAGAGCCGAATGAGACAGCGTATTCATTGAGCGGAAGCTGCGTTGCACCGACAGAAATCGCTTCTCTGGATGTGCCAGGCGATCCGACGGTCCAGCCGTTCGGTCCGCTGTTGCCGTTTGACGTAACAGCGACAACGCCCTCTGACATGGCCCAATCAAGCGCTGTGCTCGTCGCCCAGTCCGGGTTGTTTAATGAGTTTCCGAGAGACAGGTTCATCACATCTGCTCCGTCCTGTACAGCACGTTCCACGCCTGCAATGACGTTTTCTGTTGTGCCGCTTCCTCCCGGTCCGAGAACGCGGTAAGCGAGAAGTGTTGCATCAGGTGCTACGCCTTTAATCGTACCGTTCGCAGCGACAGTTCCGGCCACGTGTGTTCCGTGGTCAGTGGCTTCGCCTCTCGGATCGCCCGTTGGTGTTTCTTTCGGATCGTAATCATTGTCTACAAAATCGTATCCTTTATATTGTCCGAAGTTTTTTTTCAGATCAGGGTGATTGTACTCAACCCCTGTATCAATAACAGCGACTTTGACGCCTTTCCCTGTGTAGCCTAAATCCCAAGCGTCGTTTGCTCCGATATATGGCGCGCTGTCATCCATTTGCGGAGATACAGCGTCCTCGGAGATGGTGACATCTTTCTCCTTTATATTGTCTGTTTTATAAGTGACGTTCGGGTACACAGCTTTAACGTCATCTACTGCTAGGAGTTTTGGAATTTCATTAGCTGGGAGCTTCATAGAAAATCCGGAGAAAACCTGCTCATATTCCCTTTTTACTTTTCCATTTTTCACCGCTTTCACAGCTTTGTTTTTTGCTTTTGAGCGGGCGTTTTTGAGCTTGCTTTTCGTTTGGTTTACTCCCGCTTCCTTCGCCTCTGCCAAGGATTTTTCTTTTAATTCCACAATCACCGTTGTTTGTTTGCTTGTTGTCATGTCAATATCACCGAATACCTCGGCTTTTTCCAGGTCTGCCGATCCTTTTGAAGAAACCGGTGCTGCCTGTACCCCTGTCATGCCTGTGGATAACGTAAAGAATAAAACAAGACCTAGAAGCAGAAAGCGAATAATCCCGTTTTTCAATGTGTTTCCCCCTTTGAGTTAAGAAAAAATGTTGAAGATCTAGTATATATTTCTTGAAAATTCAAAAAAATCCTTGTGTCATTTGGACCATTTATTGGATTTTGGTTGTGTATAAGGAAGGAGTTATACACAGAACCCTGTGTATAAGTGAATAAAGCTGTGTATATATATAGTTGGGAATATATGTTCCTATACAAAATATAGATAGAGTTTGTGGACATGTGGATATCTCTTGTGATTAAGTTGTTCTTATCTTTGGGATAACTTGTGTATAAACTTTTTAAAACGGTTCTCCAATTTTCATTTCATTTCTTTCAGCTTTCAACAAAACTTCTAAAAACTAGTTGGTTTTTTCACTCATATTGTGACAAAGAATTCTCTTTCCACGGTCTATCATAGAGTCATGAGTTTTGCTAGAGCTGCTAGTTTGCGAGAAAAGAAATCGGCCGTCTTTTCCTGTGAGCTGCGGCTGAAAAAACGGGCTGCTAAAAAGGCTGCCTGCCAAAAAGAAGCGGAGGGATGTTTTTCTATGAAACGTTTGCTTGTATCTTTACGGGTGTGGATGGTCTTTTTGATGAACTGGGTGGCGCCGGACCGAAAACATGCGGCTGCCGCTATTTATTCGGCTCAGCGTACATATCAAAGAAAAGCGGCGGTGCAAGCCGCAGGACTGGTTTCGTTTTATGAATGGCGGATGGCTGTGAATGACGAAGAAAAACAGAAAGCGAAAGCCGCCGCTCTCTATAAAAGAAGATGTCTGCAAGCATTCAAGGAATCGCCAAAGCAGGAGAGGGCCGGCCCGCATCTTTACATGGCAGTCAAAAGGAGGTAAAATCCCAGTCATAAAAGCTAATTGGCGGGAGAGAGAGCCTCTTGAAAATCTATAAAGTATTAAACAACAATGCGGCTTTAATTAAAGAGGATGATCAGGAAAAAATTGTGATGGGACCGGGAATCGCTTTTCAAAAAAAGAAAAATGATCTTATCCCTATGAATAATGTAGAAAAGATATTTGTCGTGCACGACGAAAATGAAAAGTTTAAACAAATCCTGCAAACGCTGCCGGAGGAGCATATTGATATAGCTGAGGATATCATCAGCTATGCGGAAGGGGAGCTCGCGGCGCCGCTGAGCGACCATATTCATATCGCGCTTTCTGACCATTTGTCCTTTGCGATCGAAAGGATTCAAAATGGACTGCTTGTGCAAAATAAATTATTGCATGAGATAAAGGCGCTCTATAAAAAAGAATACGAGATCGGCCTGTGGGCGATCGGTCATGTAAAAGAGACATTGGGCGTGTCTCTGCCTGAAGATGAAGCGGGTTATATTGCCCTTCACATCCATACGGCAAAGATGGATGCGGAGAGTATGTATTCAGCGCTGAAGCATACGACGATGATAAAAGAAATGATAGAGAAAATAGAAAACTATTTTAATCGAAAGGTGGATGAGAACAGCATTTCCTATCAACGCCTTGTCACGCATTTGCGATACGCGGTCAGCCGGTTGGAATCAAATGAAGCGTTTCATGTCATGGACGAAGAGATGCTTTATTTCATCCAAAAAAAGTATTCATTTGCCTATCAATGTGCGCTGGAGCTGGCGGAGTTTCTGAAAAATGAATATCAATTACATTTGCCGGAGTCCGAGGCCGGCTATATCACGCTGCATGTCCAGCGTCTTCAAGATCTCTCGGAATAACCGCTTTGACTTGCAGGGAGTGATCTCTGGAAGTTTTTTTATTTATCGGCATTCAGCGTGTGATACATCCAGCCCATCATCACAATTCCTGCGGCCAGATTGCCTAGCGTAACAGGAATTAAGTTTCTGGCTGCTCCCGCCAGTGTGACTGTATCAGGGTGATCGATCAAAAGTGAGATCGCAAATGTGCACATATTGGCAATGCTGTGTTCGAAACCGGAAATAAAAAAGCAGAAAACGAAAAGCATCATGGCAAACAGCTTTGCTCCTTCTCCTTTGAGAGACATCGGAATGAAAAAAGCGAGACATACAAGCCAATTGCACAGCATTCCTCGGAAAAAGAGCTCTGACGCCGGCGGCTCCATCTTATGCTCTGCCAATTGAATCAAAAAGGAATGGGATGCCCCCTCGAAAAGCCCGGTTGCGCTGATAAGAATCGCAAATAAAACGGCTCCGATCAAATTGCCGGTATAGCTGAAAGCCCACAGATACAGGGTATCGCGCCAGCGGATTCTTTTCCGGAGTGCGGTATAAGTGAAATAAAAGGTGTTGCCGGTGAATAAATCCCCGCCTCCGTAGGCAATTAATACAATAGCAGCTCCAAATGTCACAGCGGCAGCCGGAAAGGCAAACGGTGAGTCGGCAATAGAGAAATAGCTGCCTGTTTTGCTTGCGGCTGTAATGCCAAAACCGATAAACATGCTGGCCAAAATGGATCTGAGCAAATAACGGATTTTGCTTGAAACGAATATGTCTTGTTTTCTTAAAGCATACTGTTCAACCTTTTGCAATGCTTGCGTTTCCATTGTCTTTTCCTGCTTTCTTTGATAGATGAGCATAGTATAGCATGATATTGTGAATGATTTCACAAATAATTTTTACGAATTTTTGTCTACATGATCTATCAAACTTTTTAACTAAAAAACAGTTGACGAAAACGCTGTCATGTTTTATGATGAAAGCGTATTCTCAATCTGAATAAGCGGGATTGTGACTGGTAAAGCAGGCAAGACCTAAAATTTGCGTAAATGAAAAAGGATCGCTGTGTCCTTTATTCGTTGGCGAATTTTAGGTCTTTTTTGTTTATAAAAGGGGGAGAAGAAGATGGATTACAAAGAGACTGCAAAACGCCTCATTGAGCTTCTCGGGGGAAAAGAAAACATTATCAGCGCGGCTCATTGTGCGACAAGACTGCGTTTAGTGATTAAGGATGAATCAAAGATAGATCAAGCACAAGTAGAAGAGCTTGAAGGTGTCAAAGGCGCTTTCAGCAGTTCAGGCCAATACCAGATTATTTTTGGAACAGGCCTTGTCAATAAAGTGTATGATGCTTTTTCTAAGGAAGCCGATGTAGAGCGTGAAGAACATGTGAATCACCAGGATGCTGCTAAAGAGAAACTGAATCCTGCGGCGAGATTTGCGAAAACGCTTTCGAATATTTTTGTTCCGATCATTCCAGCCATCGTAGCCAGCGGCCTGTTAATGGGGTTATTGGGAATGATCAATGCCTTTCATTGGATGAGTAAGGACTCTGCGCTGCTGCAGCTCCTTGATATGTTTTCAAGCGCGGCATTCATCTTCCTGCCGATTTTGATCGGGGTCAGCGCTTCAAAAGAATTTGGAAGCAATCCGTATTTAGGAGCGGTCATCGGGGGAATCATGATACACCCGACGCTTTTGAATCCATGGGGTTTGGCGGAAGCGTCACCTGATTATATGCATATTTTCGGGTTTGATATCGCGCTTCTCGGTTATCAGGGAACCGTCATCCCTGTCCTGCTGGCAGTTTACGTCATGAGCAAGGTAGAGAAATGGACAAGAAAAGTGGTTCCGCATGCGGTCGATTTGCTGGTTACGCCTTTTGTTACTGTCATTGTCACCGGGTTTGTCGCATTTATTGCCATCGGCCCTTTAGGAAGAGCGCTTGGCTCCGGTATTACTGTTGCTTTAACATATGTGTATGATCATGCCGGTTTTGTCGCAGGCCTTCTTTTTGGAGGCACCTATTCACTGATCGTCCTCACAGGTGTCCATCACAGCTTCCATGCGATTGAGGCGGGGCTTATTTCAGATCTTGGAAGGAACTATTTATTGCCGATTTGGTCTATGGCAAATGTCGCCCAAGGCGGGGCCGGCCTTGCCGTCTTCTTTTTAGCGAAAAAGGCAAAAACGAAGGAAATCGCTCTTCCGGCGGCATTTTCTGCTTTTCTTGGCATTACTGAGCCCGTCATTTTCGGGGTGAACCTTCGCTACCGGAAGCCGTTTATCGCCGCGATGATTGGAGGCGCGTTGGGCGGCGCGTATGTCGTCTTTACACATGTTGCTGCAAACGCTTACGGGTTAACAGGCATTCCGATGATCGCCATTGCAGCACCGTTTGGATTTGGAAATCTAGTGAACTATATGATTGGAATGGTTATTGCGGCAGTATCAGCGTTCATTGCGGCGTTTGTCATGAAAATAAACGAAGATGAGGAGAGAAAAAAATGACAGCACATGATCAGAAGCTGCGTCGCCGGGCTTATGAAGAAGTTGAGAAGAAAGAACATATTGCTGACAGCGATCCGCACCGCCAGCACTTTCACATCATGCCCCCGGTTGGTTTGCTGAATGATCCAAATGGCGTGGTGTATTGGAAGGGAGTCTATCATTTGTTTTTTCAGTGGCAGCCGTTTCAGACAGGGCACGGGGCAAAGTTTTGGGGGCATTATACGACATGTGATTTTGTGAGCTGGAAGCGGGAAGAGATTGCGCTGGCTCCGAGTGATTGGTTTGATAAAAACGGCTGCTACTCGGGCAGCGCTGTTGTCAAGGATGACCGGCTCTATCTGTTTTACACAGGAAATGTCAGGGACCAGGATGGGAATCGAGAAACGTATCAGTGCGTTGCTGTATCGGACGATGGGCTGACCTTTGAGAAAAAAGGTGTCGTGGCCCGTCTTCCTGAAGGCTATACAGCTCATTTTCGTGATCCGAAGGTGTGGGAGCATGAAGGAAAATGGTATATGGTGATCGGTGCGCAAACGGAGAACATGAAGGGCCAAGCTGTTTTGTTTACTTCCAATAACCTGACTGAGTGGACGTTTCTCGGCCCGATAACAGGTGCCGGCCTCAACGGACTGAATGATTTCGGATATATGTGGGAGTGCCCTGACCTGTTTTCTCTTCAAGGCTCCGACGTGCTGATTGTCTCGCCCCAAGGACTTGAAGCTGACGGCTATCGTTATCAAAATGTGTATCAATCTGGATATTTTATAGGCCAGCTCGATTACGAAAAAACGGGGCTGATGCATGCTGCGTTTACGGAGCTTGATCAAGGCTTTGATTTTTACGCGCCGCAGACACTTGAAGACGATCAGGGGCGCCGGATACTGTTTGCGTGGATGGCTGTACCTGATCAGGATGAGAAGTATCATCCGACGAAAGATTATCACTGGATTCACTGTATGACGCTGCCGAGACAGCTGACGCTATCAGGGGAGAAGCTGATACAGCAGCCGCTTCCTGAGCTGAAAGCGATGAGGAAAAATGGGCAGGAAGTTCAAATCAACATGTATGGATCGCCTGGTACGCTGCCAGTTGAAAATCCTGAAAGAGCTGAAATTTTGATTGAAGACATTGATACGGAGTCTGGTTTTGAAATCGATATCCGCGCCACTGCCACATTCTCTTACCGGAAGGAAGAGGGGCTTATCACACTAGAGCGCACAAGCTTTGACGGTACAAAAACAGAAGCGAGACATTGCCGCATCAGCAATCTGCACACAGTGCACATGTATATCGACGCGTCATCAGTGGAAGTCTTTATCAATCATGGGGAAGAGGTATTCAGCGCAAGATATTTTCCTTTCCCGGGAAATGATCAAGTGACTGCGAGATCAAACGGAAGATCTGAAATGAAAGTCGGAATTTGGACACTTATGTAGAAAATCCTTCTTTTTTCTTATGTGAAATCTGTGCCATCTGTGCTATTCTTCAACGATAACCTACATTTTTTTCTGTAAAAGGAGTTGTTTTCTTGAATATACATGAACAGAAGATAACACCGGAATGTTTAGAAAAGGCTGCGGACCAAGTTGAGGATAAGCGGGAAGAATATAAGGATGTGCTGCTTCAGCTGAAAAAAATGCTACGGGGAACAACATCGCATAGTGAAGCGGCAGAAACCCTTTCACGGGCATATGAACAAATGAAGGAATATGCACTTTTTGTTCAATCCATAGAGATATTTTTGAGGTCATCTGCGAACAATTTAAAGACCAAATAAACAGGCTGCCGATGTAATCGGCAGTTTTTTCTGTGAAAAGACTCCGAGAATATAAAAAAAGGCTGCCTCTCTGGAAGGCAGCCGATTTTGTTTATGATTGCTAATTCAGGCGCAAAGCAGAATGCTTCGTAGGTCCGACATACTGATTCAGCGGGAAGGACTCTTGAATCGCAGCAGTAATAAATTCTTTCGCCGCGTAAATTGCTTCTTTGACTTCCGCGCCTTTCGCGAGTTCTGCCGTCACCGCTGCGGAGAACGTACAGCCGGCGCCATGTGTATAAGGCGTATCAATCATTTCGCTTTCAAGGACTTCCGCTGTTTCTCCGTCATATAGAACGTCTACAGCTTTTTCGTGCTTCAGCTTGCCTCCGCCTGTAATCACAACATATTGAGCGCCGAGGGCGTGGATTTTTTTCGCTGCTTCTTTCATGTCTTCAATCGTTTTTAATTCGCCCATGCCGCTGAGCTGGCTGGCTTCGAACAGGTTTGGCGTAATCACGGTAGCGAGCGGTGCCAATTGTTCACGCAGGGCTTGTGCGTGCTCCGGATAAAGAACCTCATTTGCCCCTTTGCACACCATAACCGGATCAATCACGACGTTTTGCAGTTGTTTTTCTTTGATCGTTTTCGCCGCAAGCTCGATAATCTCAACGGTTGGCAGCATTCCCGTTTTCATGGCGTCCACACCAATGCCGTCTACAATCGTTGCGAGCTGTGCGCGAATCGTGTCTGGATCGATCGGAAAGACTTGATGATCCCAGCTGTTGTTCGGGTCCATTGCAACGATCACCGTTAAGGCTGTCATCCCATATACGTTTTTTTCTTGAAATGTTTTTAAATCAGCTTGAATTCCCGCGCCGCCGCTGGAATCGGAGCCGGCAATCGTGAGTGCTTTATGCATAGACATGTGTTGAACCTCCATCAATGTTTTATATCTCATTATAGTTAGATTTTCTGCTTATCACAATACGAAAGGTTTATAGGAATCAATTGACAGTTTCAGGGTGATTTCGTACAATGCTACATAAGAAAACTAGGTAGGGGTTTTGTCATGTTAAATCGTGAGCTGATTAAAGGCAGCACTGTGATATTGGTATTAACGCTCCTGAATGAGAGGCCGATGTATGGCTATGAGCTTGTAAAAGAGATGGGAAGCCGCAGCGATAATGAACTGCAGATGAAAGAGGGAACATTGTATCCTTCCCTTCATAAACTTGAACGGCAAGGATATATTTCTTCATATTGGGAGAAGCAGGAGAAAGGCCCGGATCGTAAGTATTATCGGATTACAGAAGACGGCAGAGAGATCCTGGCAGAGCGCACAAAGGAATGGAGCGTGTTTTCAGCTATGATGGACCGAATGCTGAAGCGGGGCGGACAGAATGGATAAAGAGACTTATATATATAAAGTGAAAAACGGGCTTAAAGGGGTTTCTGATAGTGAAGCGATGATCGAAGAGATCGAAAACCATATTGAACACCACTTGTTTCACTCCATTCAAGAGGGGAAGAGTGAGGCAGAAGCCATGGAATGTTTGCTTCGGGAATTTGGCACACCGGATGAGATTGTATCATCCTTTCAGAAAGAACAGCCTGTATCCGCCCGTACGTTTTTATTATTCCATCTATTCTGCAATAGTGCTTTATTTGCAGCAGGTATTACCATTACAGTATTGCATGCATGGTTAGAATCTCCTTTTGTTCATGCAGTGTGGAAAGGCATTTCTGTTTCTGTGTGGCTGATTTTAGCTGCTTATATTCTCTATTGGGTGCTGATTGGGTACCAAGGCGTTAGGGAGTTCGGGCAACGCGGTGAACGGCTTGTTTTACATACGATTCTTATTTCTATGGTGCCGAACGTTATTTTTATGTTTGTTTTTCTGTTTGATCTAGTTCCTGCTGCGCTGTTTCAATCCTTGCTGACACCTTGGTTTATAGGGGCGTGTGCTTGTGCTACGCTGTTATTTCCGGCGTGCGGGCGAATAGGCTGTTATTTTGGCAGGCGCCAGCTTGCCTGATTTTTTAGGTATGTACATAGAAATTCTATGTAATGAAGGGGGATTGTCATGAGACTCGGCTCTTGTTTATATGGTTTTGTTATTCATGTGGCTGTATTTTTGTTTGTGGGTGCATCCATGCTTTTGGTTATGGCCATGTCCGTACCGCTTGTTTTTTTGCTCGATAGGATGCCAGATGTTGTTTTTACTGCTGGTGCAATCGTTTTTCTATTATTATTCTATTCTATTGGCTGGTTTTGGGCACTCTGGATTGCTTGCCACCAACGCATGTGGCTGTTTGATGTTCAATTGGGATCCTTTGTTTTGCTGGCCTTGTTGATTGGTTTGTTCTTGTCAGATGGAACGAGTGTTTCTGAAATTGTGAGAGATTGGGACGATGCAGGCTGTGCTTTTGTTCCGCCGGCATTCACTTTTTTGTGCCTTTCTTACGCATTGGTGCTGCTGCCGGTCTATCAATCTAAGCTATGGCATCTCGTCCTGCCGAATGGCGTCCGCCTGAAAGATGTCGTTCGTGTATGTGGAGAGCTGATGCTGATTATGGTGCTTCTGGTAGGCGTCACTTTGCTGTTTCTGTAGTTTCCATTTCACAGTTCGGTAGGATATTCCCACTGATCTCCCGTCCAATATATGTTTTAATAGTACATGACTATGAAAATGAGAAGGAGAGCATCATGAAGATTTCTATCGTAATTGTGACCTATAATCGGATTCCGGCTTTGTGCGAGTTGTTGGAGTCGATTTCACAGCAGACTATGAAGCCGTATGAAGTCATTATTGTCAATGATGCCGGGGAGTCGGTTGAGCAGGCCAAAGCACTGTATCCGGAGCTGCCGATTGCTGTGATTGATTTAGAAAAAAACTCAGGCCATGTAGCAGCGAGAAATGCGGGTGTCAAAGAGGTATCAGGCGACTGTATCATGCTTTGTGATGATGATGATTTCTTCACGCCGGGCCATCTGGAAAGAATGGCAAAGGAGATGGAAACGGCAGATTTCGTTCATTCTGATGCCGAAATTGTGTCGTTTGAAGAGAGAGAAGGGACAAGATATCCGGTTTCGCGGAAGTTATTTGCGTATACCGCTGATTATGAGGATATGAGAGTGTTCTCGACCTACGTGCCATCGGGCAGCATGTACAAACGTTTCCTGCATGATGAGATCGGGTATTTCGATGCTGATGTGCACAATTATTGGGACTGGGATTTTTACTTGCGTGCAGCGAAGGATTACCGGGTTAAGCGTGTGCCTTGTGCCAGTGTGATATATGCCTTCAGTGACGCGGGAGACAATCAGTCCGCAGACCTTGGCGCCAAGCGGAAGCAATATTTGGATCGTTTAAGTGAGAAGCACGGACTAGGGGAACTGCCGACGAAAAACTTTGCCGTCCTGCTTGAAGAGCCTGACATGAAGAGGCGGGAAGCACAAAGTGAGATTGTTTGGGATGGCAAACCTGTCTATTCCAGACTTCATCGTTCGTAAGGAGGTTTGCATCTTGAAACAGCTTTTGCAGGACAGCTGGTGGGAACAGCTGAAGGAAGAGTTTGAAAAACCGTATTATCTAGAGCTGAGAGAAATGCTGAAGCGGGAATACATGGAGGAGACGATCTATCCGGACAGCCGCGATATCTTCAATGCGCTGCACTACACACCGTACGATGATGTCAAGGTGGTTATTCTCGGTCAAGATCCGTATCACGGGCCTGGACAGGCTCAAGGCTTAAGCTTCTCCGTAAAGCCGGGTGTGAAGCAGCCGCCTTCATTGAAAAATATTTTTCTGGAGCTTCAGGATGATATCGGCTGCAGCATACCGAATCACGGGTCGCTCGTCAGCTGGGCGAAGCAGGGGGTTCTTTTGCTGAATACCGTGCTCACAGTGCGGCGCGGACAGGCGAATTCCCATAAGGGAAAAGGCTGGGAGCAGCTGACTGACCGGATAATTGATGTGCTGAATGAAAGAGAGCGGCCGATTATTTTTATACTGTGGGGCCGGCATGCCCAAATGAAAAAAGAACGGATCGACACGTCCAAGCATTTTATTATTGAATCGACGCATCCCAGCCCGTTTTCAGCAAGAAACGGATTTTTTGGCAGCAAGCCATTTTCGCGGGCAAATGCCTACTTGGAGAAAATGGGGGAAACTCCGATTGATTGGTGTATAAAGGATTTATAAAAAGCGCAGATGACCTGCGCTTTTTTATTTGAGTATTTTCCGTATCAAACGCAGGCCGTTTTTGGATGATGGATAACGGAAAGCGAAGTCGAAGCGGTTCGTTTGCTTGACGACGCTTTTTTTGTGCGTAAATGTGTTAAAGCTGTCAAATCCGTGATAGCTGCCGATTCCGCTTTCTCCCACGCCGCCGAATGGCAAATACGGTGTCGCAACATGCATCAACGTATCGTTGATACAGCCGCCGCCAAACGACAGGTTTTCTATTATCTCTCGTTCAATTGTTTGGTTTGTTGTAAACACATACAGGGCAAGCGGCTTGGGACGCGACTTGACTTTCTCAATGACTTCATCGATGCCGCGATATGTAAACAGCGGAAGAATGGGTCCGAAAATTTCCTCTTGCATCACTGGGGAATCATCTGTGACTTGACCGAGAATGGTCGGCGCTATTTTGTGGTGCCGGTGGTCTGCTTGGCCGCCAATTAGCGCGACGCCGTCTTTCAGAAAGCTCAGCAGCCGCTGATAATGGCGTTCACTGACGATTTTGCCATAAGACGGATTCAGTTCGGGCTGCAGTCCGTAAAACTCACCAATGACACGCTTCATTTCTTCCGTAAGCTCTGTTTTGATGTCTTCGTGAACGAGCAAGTAATCCGGTGCGATGCAGGTTTGGCCCGCATTCGTAAATTTCCCGAAAACGATGCGTTTGGCGGCAAGCTTGATGTCAGCATCTTTATGGACGATGCAGGGACTTTTTCCTCCGAGCTCTAAGGTGACGGGAATTAATTGTTTGGCCGCCGCTTCCATGACAACTTTTCCTACGGCCACGCTTCCAGTAAAAAATATGTAGTCAAACGGCTGCTGTAATAGAGCTGTGCTGATGTCCGGCCCGCCTTCCGCCAAAGCGACATAATCACCCGGAAAAACGTCACGGATGAGAGCGGAAAGAACAGCCGAAACAGCTGGCGTATATTCTGAGGGTTTGAGAACGACCGTGTTTCCGGCCGCAATGGCTCCGATCAGCGGAGAAAGCGCCAGCTGCAGGGGATAATTCCATGGCGCAATCACCAAGACGGTGCCATACGGCTCGGGGAAAATAACACTTTTGGAACCGATATGGGTCAAAGGCGTTTTGACTCTTTTCGGCTTGGCCCATTTTTTCAGCCGTTTCATCACAAAGCTGATTTCCTCAAGAACAATGCCGATTTCCGTTGTGTACGCTTCTTGTTCAGATTTGTGAAGATCCTGATAGAGAGCGGCCGTGATGTCCGCTTCATACGCTTTGATGGTGTGTTTCAGCTTTTTTAAGACGTCCAATCTTGAGTCAATTGATTTTGTATGCCCTGCCGCGAAAAATGCTTGATGGCTGCTGACAATCGAGGGGATGCTGTTCATAATCTCTCTCCTTCCTGCAGGTCATGGTGATTCATTATGTGAAAATTGGCTTCTGCTTGTCAAATGCGAGATTCCTGTCAGAAAAAATAACAAACTCATATCTGCGTTTGCGGCAGGAATTTGATAAAATGCAGGGAGACTACATTTTATTTTTGGAGGATTTTTTATGAACATTCATATATCCGCTTTGATTCAGAAGATGGAAGAGGAATTGAAGAAAGCAAAGACGGCCGAACATGATGAGGAGCTGAAGCGCCACGTGGCCGTCGTCCGTTCTTTATGCGACGTCGTGCTGGATCAGCCGGAGACGGGGAGCACGCCGCGCATTCAGCCGAGTGTTACGGCAAGTCCGTCGGCGCCGCCTTCGACAGACCAGCTGCTGATGGAAAAAATGATGGGCAGCGCCGGATTAAACAAGTATCGGAAGCAGGAAAAAGATAAGCAGGAAGAGGATGGAAACGGAGAGTCTTTATTTGATTTTTAATCAGAAAGGTTGAGCTTACGTGAAATTGGTTCTTGGCGCTCTGCAATGGGCAGCGTTTATGATTGCCGCGGCGATTGTTGTTCCGGTGGCGGTTGCCCAGTCGTTTCATCTGGATCATTCAGATTCTGCACGGCTGATTCAAAGCACTTTTTTTGTATTGGGAATTGCCGCAGTTATTCAGTGTTTGAAAGGACACCGGCTGCCTATAAATGAAAGCCCTGCCGGCTTGTGGTGGGGAGTGTACACAATCTACGGCGGCCTGACCGGAACGGTGTTTGCGACATATGGCGAAACACTGCGCGGCTTGCAGGGGGCGCTTCTTGTAAGCGCTGTATGTTTCTTTTTGTTAAGTGTCTTCAAGGTCATTGATCGGCTTGCTGCCTTGTTTACTCCGGTTGTGACAGGGGTCTATTTGCTGCTGCTCGTCATGCAGCTGAGCCAGCCGATTATAAAAGGGCTTCTTGGCATTGGCTATTTAAAAGACAGCGTGGATGGTCTTGTATTTGGCCTGGCGCTGGTTGTCGTCGCCGCGGCTTTTATCATGTCAAATTCTAATATCGTTTTTTTAAAGCAATATTCTATTTTATTGGCTCTTTTCGGCGGATGGGTGCTGTTTGCGGCTGCGGGCGTTGCAAAACCGATCGAATGGCCGGATCGGCTGTTTCAGCTGCCATCTCTGTTGCCGTTCGGTGCCCCGTTATTTAACAGCGGCCTAGCCATCACATCGGTTTTTATTACGATTCTGCTGATCGTTAACATGCTGGCAAGCATGAAGGTTGTGGACATTGCGGTGAAAAAATTCGGGAAACAGACGGATGGGAAGCGTCATGAGCGCCATGCCGGATTTGCGGCTTCATTCAGTCATTTGCTGAGCGGTTTGTCTGGAGCCATTGCACCGGTTCCGATTTCGGGAGCGGCGGGTTTTATTGAAACAACCAAGATGTCTTCTAAAAAGCCGTTTGTTCTCGGCAGTATGCTGGTCGTTTTCATCAGCGTGATTCCGTTTTTTATGAATGCGTTTGCGAGCCTGCCGTCACCCGTTGGGTTTGCGGTAAACTTTGTTGTGTTTTCTGCAATGGTTGGTTTGGCGTTTACTGAATTTGATTCCTATGAGACATCAGAGCTGAAAAGAATGCGGGCTGTGATCGGCATTTCACTGCTTACAGGTGTCGGCATTATGTTTGTGCCGGGAAGTGCATTAAAGGATATGCATCCGGTGTTTATTTCTCTGTTAAGCAATGGGCTTGTCTTAGGGACGCTTGCTGCAATAGCGATGGATCAGTTTCAGCTATGGCGCAGGAGAAAATCCGACAATCTCGTGTCATCGGAGAACAAACATTGAATTTTTATACAGGTGCGATATGATAATTGATAGGAGTTTAACGAAAAGGCGGGAGAGAATAGATGAAAGTATTTATCATATTAGGCGCTATTAATGCCATGCTTGCCGTGGGACTCGGGGCATTTGGCGCACACGGATTAGAAGGGAAAATTCCTGATAAATATCTTCAGGTTTGGCACACAGGCGTGCAGTATCACATGTATCACGCGCTGGGGCTTTTTGTTGTCGCGTTTCTCGCTGATAAAATATCCGGCATTGGCAGTGTCACAACAGCCGGCTGGCTGATGTTTGCGGGGATTGTGCTGTTTTCCGGAAGCTTATACATCCTCAGTGTGACGCAAATTTCCATTCTCGGCGCAATCACGCCGCTTGGCGGTGTGGCGTTCATTATTTCTTGGATCATGATCGTTGTCGCAGCTGTCAAATATCTATAAAGAAAAAAGCCAATC
The DNA here is from genome assembly GCF_020708615.1 of Bacillus sp. LBG-1-113. NCBI lineage: Bacteria > Bacillati > Bacillota > Bacilli > Caryophanales > Bacillaceae > Bacillus > Bacillus sp. LBG-1-113. Next base: position 326,710 of record NZ_JAJFDG010000003.1, read on the forward strand.
TCTCATATCATGAGGATTGGCTTTTTTTTCTTTATCTTGGTGAATAGGATGACATCGAGTATGGGTACGTGTATGCAATTTCTTCATCAAAGGTGACGTAATCAAGATAGATCGTCAGCAGAAGGTAGCGGGTTCCTGTTTTCGGATCGCTGATAATAATGTGATCCCGGCCCGCCGCCTCGATGACGCCGCGGAAAATCTTTGATCCCCACTCCTTGCTGTTTTCAAATGTCATATAGATGGTAGCCGTTTTTCCCCTGTTCAGGCGCAGTATATTCTCGATGTATGATTCCTCGACAGGCAGCATGCCGGGAATGTTTTGGCCGCCCGATGGTGTTTGCCCCGATGGAATTTGAAACCCGCCGCCCTGGCCTTGCTGCTGAGTAGGGAATCCGAAGCCTTGCTGCCCCTGCTGCATGGGCATTTGCTGCATTTGTCCCATCGTCTGCATTTGCGGACCTTGCCCTTGAGGCTGCGGATACGGATTTGCGCCAAATTGAGGAGAATACCCCTGCATATCATATCCCTGCATTTGCTGATATTGGTTTTTTTTCGGTTTCATATCGTTCCTCCTTTTTATGAAAACCATTCAGAACATGTTCCGGATGTATAAATAAACGCTCCGAGATGACTCACCCCCGATGACAAACGATCTTAGTCGCTAGTGCGATTTTTATCTCTTTCACCTTATGAGGCCAAAGCTTGGAATATGCTGAAAAAAGAACAGTGAGCGTGCCGATTTCTCTGGCCGATCACTGTTTTTTCAATCGATGTACACAATCTTTTCGCATATTAGTCTGTCTTCCTAGCGCAACTTGCGCTTAAGCAACATAAGATAACGTTAGTTTCAGGTGTGAAAATTCAAGAAGGAGGTGTAGGATTTGCCGAAAGTCTCAGTGATAATGACGAGCTATAACAAAAGCGATTATGTGGCAAAGTCCATTTCAAGCATACTCTCACAAACTTTTTCTGATTTTGAATTGTTTATTATGGATGACAATTCAAATGTAGAGACGCTGAATGAAATCCGTCCCTTTTTGAATGATAACCGTGTGCATTTCTATCAAAGCGATGTATCTGGAGTGAAAGAGAGAACGGAAAAAACGAGATACGCGGCGCTGATCAATCAAGCGATTGAGATGGCGCAGGGTGAGTATATCACCTATGCGACGGATGACAACATCTATATGCCGGATCGGCTGTTAAAGATGGTGCGTGAACTCGATGATCACCCGGAAAAGGCTGTGATCTACTCAAGTTCGAAAACCTATCATTTAAACGAGAATCAAGACATTGTAAAAGAAACCGTCAGGCCCGCCAGTCAAGTAACGTGGAACGCCCCGTGCGCAATTGACCATTGCTCGGTGATGCACAGGTATACGGTGCTTGAGAAGGTGAAGGAGGCGTTTGGCTCTTATTGGGATGAAAGCCCGGCGTTTTATCGGATCGGTGATGCCCGGTTCTTTTGGAGAGTCAATCATTTTTATCCGTTTTACCCGCTGGCCGAGGAGCTTGATCTGAACTATATTACAGACCAATCCATTCATTTTCAGCTGTTTGAGTCAGAAAAAAACGAGTTCGTACGGAATCTTCCTCCGCAACGCAACTGCCGCGAACTGCGTGAATCATTAAGAAAGCTTGGAATGGGGTGAGAGTTTGTCGGCCTATTTAAGCAATTATTGGGTGCTGTACCGGAAGTATGCGGAGCTTTTTGACAGGCTTCGCTACAAAGGGATTCCGCTCGGGCTTATCGGTAATTTTTACCAATACATCAGCCCTGAGCTGAGAGTGATGATGGAAGAAGAACCGGAATTATTCGGACCTGCGGAGCAGCATATCAATGAAGGTCAGATTCAGACGTTCTTTGAAGAGAAAAAACAGAGCATTGCCAAAACAAATGACGCGCCCGTTAAGGGAAAAGTGATCTTGCATTTTGATCACCTTCGTTTTGTAAATGAAAATTACTACCAATTTGATCCTGAGAAAACTGCTGTTTTGGCAAGATGGAGTATGCCAAATTATTGCGATTTGCCTGTGATCAGCAAGCCTGAAGTGGCTGCTTCATGTAAAAAAGGCGATCCGAAGCCGTATCTTGAAAAGGCTTTTTCAATTCTTTCGGCTTATGATGACCACCCGGCATTCGGTGATCAAGCATTTCGTGAACGGCTTTTCAAGGATATTCCTTTGTTCATGGAGGCCATTGACACAGTAGATGCTTTATTCACGAAAGAGAACATTTCTGCCGTTGTTGTTGGAACGACAGAAGACATTTACAGCAGGGTGCTCGCTCTGACATGTGAAAGAAGAGGGGCCGTGAGCATCTGCCTTCAGCATGGAGCGCTGATGGGAGATGAAGCCTTCTTGCCCGTTTTTACAACCTATCAGGCTGTTTTTGGCGCGTATGAAGCTGGCTGGTATCAGCAAAAAGGCTGCAAACCAGAACAAATTCTCATAACGGGACATCCCCGCTTTGACGAAATTTTTAACAGGACACCTATGGACATGTCAGTATTTTATCGAAAGCTGGCCTTTCACCCGTCTAAAAAAATCGTTTTGATCGCGACACAGCCCTTTTCCGAGGAATTTTATTCACGTGTGTTAGCGGAGCTTTCCACGCAAAAACAGCTGCAAATCATCATTAAACCTCACCCGTGGGAAATCGGAAAAAACAAGCTGGATATATATCATGCGGCGGCAAAAAAACATAAAGCATGCAGAATCATCAAAAAAGAGATGGATCTGTACGATATCCTGGCGTATGCAGACGCCGCTGTAACGCAAACCTCAACGGTGGGTCTTGAGGCCATGCTGTTTCAAAAACCCGCACTAATCGGAAAATCGACCGGAAACCGCACGTACCCGTATTACGAGTCTCTTGGCGATTTTATATTTGAAAAGCCGGAGGAATTAGCGCATACCCTAATTGAGGTTCTTCGAAATCCCGCCATGTATCAGAGGGCAGAAGCGGCGCGTCAGTCATTTACGGCTTCCAATTACCCGGTTACTGAGTCGACACTCGCCTTGTTTTCGGCACTAGAAGCGAAAACAGGGGTTGATTACAGGCGGGATCATTCTGAATAACATTGCCGCGTTTGTCAGAGCTGATCACGCCGTCTGTTCATAATGAAGGCCGGCATGCCTGGCATGTATATGTCCTGCAAGCCAATGGAAAGCAGGCCGGTGTCACTCGGAATGAGATGTTTACGGCTTTAAAGGATGAATACAATATCGGCACACAGTGTTCATGTTATCCCAGTGCATATTCATCCGTATGATCAAAAGCAATTTGGGTTTAAGGAAACAGACTACCCGCGCGCCATGAATAATTACAAACGCACCCTGTCACTCCCGCTGTATCCATCAATGTCTGACGAAGATGTCAACGGCGTGATTGAGGCCGTGCGGGACACCGCAAAAGGGGCTGGTTAGGTGTATACGATAAAAGAGAATGTTTCCCAAGAGGCAATCATGGAATTTCTCCAAAGCAAACAGATGACGCTTGACGGATCGTATCAATTTTCGCTCGGCCTGTTTGAAAACAGTCAGCTTCAAGGCGTGATGCTGTATGAAGACGCCCTTTGGGAAAGCAAAATGCTTCAGAAAAAAGTCATGAACGTAAAGCTTCTCGCGGCCAACAGCACAGGGCAGCTAAAACAGCTGTTTCAGGCCCTGTATTCTGTTCGGCAAATGGATGAAACAGATTTTGTGTTTGTGCGTGTACCGGCAGAGGATATTGGAGCAGTACATGTCATTCAGCAGCAGCCGTCCTCTTATTTTGTCGGCAGTTTGTTTAAACTGGTGAACACTCCGTCTCCATATGAAAAAACGCCGCCATTTTTTGAACTGGTTCAGCCTGAACCTGGAGACACCGAAGAGATTTGCCAGTTAGCCAGCGATGCATTTGCGAAAAGCAGATATTTTCACGATCCTTATCTTAGCCGTGAGGCGGCGAACAAAATCTTTCAAGAGTGGACACGAAACAATCTGACGGGGAGAGCAGATATCAATATTGCTGCTAAATATAATGGAGAGATGATCGGCTACCTGCAAGGTTTATCAAAAGGTGATGAGTATGTGCTTGATTTGATGGCTGTGAAGCCGGGGTATGAAGGCAAGCGTGTCGCGTTTCATTTATTGGCGCATCTCATAGAACAACCGGAGACATTGAAGCATAAAACGGTAACAGCGGGGACGCAGCTTCATAATGTAAGAGCGATCCGCCTATATGAAAGAATGGGATTTACCGCTGTTCAATCGTATTATAATTACCACATTTGGCCGGGCAAGAAGGCGAAATAATGACGGGTTTTCAGATCGCGAACAAAACTGTCGGCAAGCACGCTCCCGTTTTTAATAGTCTCGAGACGACAGGTATTAATCATGACGGTAAAAGGGATTAGGCCTTTGCACGGGATTGATGCCGCGTCGGAAGCGGGTGCAATATCATTAAATTCGTTAAATTTGAAATGTTTCAAGCCGACAAAACGGCGGCCGGAAGACTATCACTTGGTCTCAGTCCTCTATCAAAAAGCAGGCGAGCACCCTGTTGTCTCGGCTGCAGAGTGAATCGGCCTGCCGCTCGTAAATGGAAAAGGAATGAACCGGGTATCACCCATCCATTATGGTTTGCTTGATGATAAGATATAAAAATGCATGTAAGGAAGTGTTAATGTGAAAGGTGTCATTTTAGCCGGAGGAAACGGCTCACGCCTTATGCCCTTAACCAAAGCCGTCAACAAGCATTTGCTTCCTGTAGGCCCTTATCCGATGATTTACTGGTCGATAATGAAGCTCGAGGAAGCCGGAATTAAAGAGATTTTACTTATCAGCCAAAAAGAGCACATGCCTCAGTTTTATAAGCTGCTGGGAAGCGGAGAGGAGCTTGGCGTTTCCGTCACTTATCAAGTGCAGCCCGCCGCCTCTGGAATTTCAGATGGGTTATCGTATGCAAAACGCTTTACTGGAAAGAACCCTTTCATTTTATTATTAGGTGATAATATATTTGAAGATTCATTAAAGCCTTATACGGAGCGATTTCAACAGCAGGGAAAAGGGGCGAAGGTGCTTCTGAAAGAAGTGGATGATCCAGAACGTTTTGGAATTGCTGAGATTGATGAGAAAAACAAACAAATTCGATCCATTATTGAAAAGCCTGCAAATCCGCCGACCAACCTTTGTGTAACCGGCATTTACATGTATGATGCAGAAGTGTTTTCGTATATTGAACAAATATCACCATCAAAGCGCGGCGAGCTGGAAATCACTGATGTAAATAATTTATACATTGAAAACAGCAAGCTGACGTATGATGTGTTATCGGGCTGGTGGGTCGATGCAGGAACACACGAATCGCTTTATCTCGCCTCCCGGCTGGTACATCAGGCTTTACAGAAAGGACAGGACGAATAGCTATGGCAAAATCATATTTCATTACAGGCGGGGCCGGCTTCATAGGGCTCACATTTACAAAGCTCATGCTGAAGGAAACGGATGCGCGCATTACCGTTTTAGATAAATTAACGTATGCCAGCCACCCGCAGGAAATCGAAAAACTAAAGGGAAACAGCCGGTTTCGGTTTGTAAAAGGGGATATCAGCATTCAAGAGGATATTGACCGGGCGTTTGACGAGACCTATGACGGCGTGATTCATTTCGCTGCGGAATCGCATGTAGACAGAAGCATCTCCCAAGCGGAGCCGTTTATCACAACGAATGTCATGGGCACATACCGTCTGGCGGAGGCAGTCTTACAAGGAAAAGCCAAAAAGCTGATTCATATTTCAACAGACGAGGTGTACGGGGATTTAGAAGCGAATGATCCCGCATTTACGGAAGCAACGCCGCTTTCTCCTAACAACCCTTATTCCGCGAGCAAAGCGAGCTCTGACCTTCTTGTTCTATCGTATGTGAAAACACACAAACTGCCGGCTATTATTACACGCTGCAGCAACAATTACGGCCCATATCAGCATAGTGAAAAAATGATCCCAACGATTATCCGCCATGCAAAACAAGGTCTGCCGGTTCCGCTTTATGGCGACGGGCTTCAGATCAGAGACTGGCTTTTTGCAGAGGACCATTGCCGCGCCATCAAGCTGATTTTAGAAAAAGGAACAAACGGTGAGGTGTATAATATCGGCGGCGGAAATGAACGCACGAATAAAGAGCTGGCGAGTATCATCATGAAACATTTGGGCTGTGAGGAATTGTTTGCTCACGTGGAAGACCGAAAAGGGCATGACCGGCGCTACGCGATCAATGCGTCAAAGCTGAAAAATGAGCTTGGCTGGCGGCAGGAAGTGCCGTTTGAAGAAGGTATTGCGCGCACGATTCGCTGGTATACAGACAATGACCGATGAGAAGGTGATCCGATTGACAAAGGTATTGGTGACCGGTGCGAGCGGACAGCTTGGCTTGGAGCTGTGCCGGCAGCTGAAGCAAGCCGGATATGAGGTCATTGCGTTAACAAAGCAGATGATGAACATCGCCGATCAGCGTTCTGTACGGCATTCGTTCGGGCATTATCAGCCGGATATCGTGGTCAATACCGCCGCGTTTACGTCCGTCGACAAATGCGAGACGGAGCTGGATAAAGCATACTTGATCAACGGTATTGGCGCTTACTACACAGCGCTGGAGTCATCCCGCATCGGAGCGCAATATGTTCATATCAGCACGGATTATGTGTTTGATGGGAAGGGGACCCAGCCATACAGGGAAGACGACCACCTCGACCCGAACACCATCTACGGCAAAAGTAAAAAACTCGGAGAAGAGCTGATCCAGTTAGCAAGAACAGACAGCACGATCATCAGAACATCGTGGGTGTACGGACAAAGCGGCAGCAATTTTGTTCATACGATGCTGAAGCTCGCTGAAACAAAACAAGAGCTGCGGGTTGTGAACGATCAAATCGGCTCGCCGACCTATACGAAGGATTTGGCGGAAGCGGTCATCAAGCTGTTCAGCCATCCGCCGGGCATCTACCATGTCAGCAATTCAGGCATATGCAGCTGGTATGAGTTTGCAAAGGCTATTATGGAAGAAAGCGGGCTGGATACAACGATAACACCTGTGACGACAGAAGAATATGGGAATTCGACGCCCCGGCCGGCTTACTCTGTGCTGAGCCACAGGGCTATTGAAGAAGCCGGCATACGACCGCGTCATTGGCGGGATGCTTTACGGGAATATTTGCAGGAAAGGAGCAGTGCTTGTGATTGAAGGAGTCAAGGTGAAGAAACTGACAAAGCATTGTGATGACAGAGGTTTTTTTGCTGAACTGGTTCGCGATGATGAGAACCTCCTTGAGCATTTTGGGCAGGCGTCTTGGTCCAAAAGCTATCCGGGTGTGATCAAAGCGTTTCATTATCACGAGAAGCAGGACGATCTCTGGTTCTTCCCGACCGGCCACGCTCAGGTTGTCCTTTACGACCTGCGGGAGGATTCAGAAACAAAAGGAGAAACCGATGTCTATTATATGGGAGAAGACAACCCGATGCTGTTGTTGATTCCAAAAGGCGTCGCTCACGGATACAGAGTGCTGGGCGAAACGCCGCTGACAATTATCTATTTTACAACAACCTCGTATAACCCTGATCAGCCCGATGAAAAAAGAATCCCATGGAATGATGAGACAATCGGTTTTAACTGGAATACCGAATTTAAATAGATCATAGAGCAGCTATCCATCGAAGATCATCAGGCATCTTCGACTTTTTTTGTCCCGTTTTGTTATCGGGACAAAAGATAGAAATATTAGGCGCATATTTTACTAGATGCAGGTCGAAAACAGTCTATTAGAATCTTGTGAAAATGGGATGAATTTATTATTTTCATTTAAGTGTTAATATTCCTAAAAAAGCATTTACTTCCATGGAAATTGATGATAGATTAATTTTTAAGAAAAAGAATTGGTAATTCGCGAATTACGGTTAAATGCTTTTTCTGCAGAGGACGCTCTGGCCAAATTTCAACAGTGATTTGAGGGGGAAATTGTCATGTTAAAAAGAACTTCATTCGTATCTTCATTTTTCATCAGTTCAGCTGTCTTGCTATCAATCTTGCTTCCTTCAGGCCAAGCTCATGCGCAGTCTGCAACAATTGAGGCAAAAACGATAAACAGTACAAAAGAATGGACAACTTCAGATATTGAAGTGACTTATAAACCAAACGCAGTGCTTTCTCTGGGAGCAGTAGAGTTTCAATTTCCTGACGGGTTCCACGCGACAACAAGAGATTCTGTAAATGGAAGAACACTGAAAGAAACACAGATTTTAAACGATGGAAAAACGGTCAGACTCCCGCTTACGCTTGATTTGTTAGGCGCAACCGAATTTGACCTCGTGATGGTGCGCAAAACGCTTCCGCGCGCAGGCACTTACACGATTAAAGGCGATGTAGTAAACGGTTTGGGAATCGGCAGTTTAAATGCTGAAACGCAGCTGGTGATTGACCCTCGTTAATAGGAATAGAAATGATCAGGGGCTGATGTGGTATCAGCCTCTTTTTTGTATGTTTTAAAAACTGGTACGATTCTTGCATGTAGATAAGGGTGAACCCAGTGAAGAAAGGAATTGATCTATTTCAGTTTTTTAAAAGCGCTTATATTTTCCTGAAGATAAAATGATGACGAGGTGAAAAACATGTCAGAAAAACAAATTACAAAGGATGAAGAAAGAGAAGCTCTCAATTTATTTCTGTCTACGCAAGCGATCATAAAGGAAGCCCTGCGGAAACTGGGCTATCCGAGCGGAATGTATGAATTAATGAAAGAGCCGATGAGAATGCTCACTGTACGAATTCCGGTGAAAATGGATAACGGCAGCGTGAAAGTGTTTACGGGCTATCGTTCACAGCACAATGACGCGGTCGGCCCGACAAAAGGGGGCGTGCGTTTTCATCCCGAAGTGAATGAAGAGGAAGTAAAGGCATTATCGATTTGGATGACGCTCAAATGCGGCATCACGAATTTGCCATACGGCGGCGGAAAGGGCGGCATTATTTGTGATCCGCGGACGATGTCATTTGGAGAATTGGAACGGCTGAGCCGGGGGTATGTCCGCGCCATCAGCCAGTTAGTCGGCCCCACAAAGGATATTCCCGCTCCCGATGTGTACACCAATTCGCAAATTATGGCGTGGATGATGGATGAATACAGCCGGCTTCGGGAATTCGATTCTCCGGGTTTTATCACAGGAAAACCGCTCGTTTTAGGCGGATCACAGGGCCGGGAAACAGCAACAGCACAAGGCGTAACCATTTGTATAGAAGAAGCCGTTAAGAAAAAAGGAATCAAGCTGCAAAACGCGCGCATCGTCATACAGGGCTTTGGGAACGCCGGCAGTTTTCTGGCTAAATTTATGCATGATGCCGGCGCAAAGGTTATCGGTATTTCGGATGCCCACGGCGGTCTGTACAACCCGGATGGCCTCGATATTCCTTATTTGCTCGATAAGCGGGACAGTTTCGGAATGGTCACCAATTTATTTACAGATGTCATTACAAATGAAGAGCTGCTCGAACAAGAATGCGATATTTTAGTGCCTGCGGCTATCTCAAATCAAATCACAGCCAAAAATGCCCATAACATTAAGGCCTCAATTGTGGTCGAAGCGGCTAACGGGCCGACGACAATCGACGCGACAAAGATTTTGAATGAAAAAGGCGTACTCCTGGTGCCGGATATACTGGCGAGTGCAGGCGGCGTAACGGTTTCTTATTTTGAATGGGTTCAAAACAACCAAGGGTATTATTGGGCAGAAGAAGAGGTTGCGGAAAAGCTGAGAAACGTGATGGTCAATTCATTTGAAACGATTTATCAGATTGCGGCCACACACAAAGTCGATATGCGCTTGGCGGCTTACATGACGGGCATCAGAAAGTCTGCAGAGGCGTCTCAATTCCGCGGGTGGGTTTAGGGGGATAATCCCTCCCTTCTCCTGCAAAAACATTTTGCTTTTTTTGTTTGCGTATGGATGAAAATCGCAAAGTGATTTTGCACTTTCTGTTCACAGAAGGCAATATGTTTAGATTTCTGACAACGTTCTCTGCGATTCTGCAATTTTTTTGTGAAAAGGCGAAGCACTGGTACGAATCTTGCTTTTATATTTGTGAGAAGACATATTACATAACGAGGGGGACTACATATGACCGTTTCATATGCGCACGAACCATTCACTGATTTTAAGGAAGCGAAGCATAAAACAGCCTTTCAAGAATCACTGGCCTTTGTAAATACTCAGCTCGGCAAGCATTATCCGCTTGTCATTAATGGAGAAAAGATCGAAACGGATCGCAAAATTGTTTCGATTAATCCGGCCAATAAGGAAGAAGTGATCGGCTACGCCTCAACGGCTAATCAAGAGCTTGCTGAAAAAGCGATGCAATCGGCGTTACAGGCATTTGAATCGTGGAAAAAACAAAGACCGGAGCATCGCGCGAATATCCTTTTTAAAGCTGCGGCTATTTTACGCAGAAGAAAGCATGAATTTTCAAGCTATCTCGTAAAGGAAGCGGGAAAACCTTGGAAGGAAGCAGATGCTGACACAGCGGAAGCAATAGACTTTTTGGAATACTACGCGCGCCAAATCGTAAAGCTGAAGGACGGGGCTCCGGTAAAGAGCCGGGCAGGCGAGCATAATCAATACCATTATGAAGCGCTTGGCGTCGGCATTGTCATTTCGCCATTTAATTTCCCGCTCGCCATTATGGCAGGAACGGCTGCGGCTGCGATTGTCACGGGGAATACAATTCTGCTGAAGCCGGCAGATGCTGCGCCAGTCGTGGCCGCTAAATTTGTCGAGGTGATGGAGGAAGCGGGTTTGCCAAACGGTGTTCTCAATTACATTCCGGGAGATGGAGCCGAAATTGGCGATTTCTTAGTTGAACACCCTAAAACAAGATTTGTATCATTTACAGGCTCCCGTGCAGTCGGCTGCCGAATTTATGAGCGTGCCGCAAAAGTGCAGCCGGGCCAAAAATGGCTGAAACGTGTGATTGCTGAAATGGGCGGGAAAGATACAGTGCTTGTCGACAAAGATGCTGATTTGGATCTTGCTGCCTCTTCTATCGTTTACTCCGCATTCGGGTACTCAGGGCAAAAATGTTCAGCGGGCTCCCGTGCAGTGATTCATCAGGATGTCTATGATGAAGTCGTAGAAAAAGCAGTTGCGCTGACCAAAACGCTGACAGTCGGAAGTCCGGAAGATCCTGATACGTATATGGGACCTGTCATTCATGAAGCATCCTATAATAAGGTCATGCGCTATATTGAAATCGGCAAGTCTGAAGGCAAGCTATTGACCGGCGGAGAAGGTGATGATTCAAAAGGCTACTTTATTCAGCCGACGATCTTTGCAGATGTTGATGAACATGCACGCCTCATGCAGGAAGAAATCTTCGGGCCGGTTGCTGCCATCTGCAAAGCGCGTGATTTCGACCATATGCTTGAGATTGCAAATAACACAGACTACGGACTGACAGGCGCTCTGCTGACAAAAAACCGTGCGCACATTGAGCGGGCTCGCGAGGATTTTCATGTCGGAAACTTATACTTTAACAGAGGCTGTACCGGAGCTATTGTCGGCTATCAGCCATTCGGCGGATTTAATATGTCTGGAACAGACTCAAAAGCAGGAGGTCCGGATTATTTAATTCTTCATATGCAGGCGAAAACAACATCCGAAGCGTATTAATTGAGAAAACGGAAATAGTGCGATTGTGTTTAGATCGCACTATTTACATTTTGGGATGAGGGGGATGATGTATGCTCTATACAAAAATCAGTCACATGATGCCGGCTGAACGAATTGAGGCACTGACAAAGTCTCTGGTCAGCCTCAGCAGTGTGAATGGCACCATCGGGGAAGGGACGAAAGCTGATTTTATCAAAGAAGTCATCATGAGCTATCCTTATTTTCAGGAACATCCTTGCCATGTATGGGAGCAGGCTATACCTAACGACCCGTACAACCGGAAAAATATGTTTGCGTTTGTGAAAGGCAGCGGGGAAAGCCGAAATACCGTCATTTATCACGCCCACTTGGATACAGTGGGAATTGAAGATTTTGGACCGCTAAAGGATATCGCTTTTGATTCTGAAAAATTGGCTGAGTATTTCTCCAGCTATGCTTTTGATGAAGACGTTCAGCGGGACGCCAAGTCGGGTGAATGGATGTTCGGCAGAGGCTCTGTCGACATGCAAAGCGGCATCGCAGTGCATTTGTCCAATCTCCTGCACTTTTCAGAGAACCGCGAAGCATTGCCGGGAAATCTATTATTTATGGCAAATCCGGATGAAGAAAGCCAGCATGCCGGTATTCTCGCCAGTATTTCTGAGCTGAACCGATTAAAAAAGGAGAAACAGATTCAGTATCTGGCTGCTATTAATACCGATTTCATTACGCCGCTATACGATGGTGATTCAACAAGATATATTTACACCGGAGCCGCGGGAAAGCTGCTGCCTTGCTTTTATATATCAGGCCGGGAAGTGCATGTCGGAGATACGCTTGCTGGCATCGATCCAAATCTCATTTCTTCTGAAATCACAAGCCGCATCCACAACAATATTCATTTAGCAGAAAAGATTGAAGGCGAATTGGTTCTGCCCCCATCCTGCTTGTACCAGCGTGATAACAAGGAATCCTATAACGTCCAAACCGCCGTCAGCAGCTATTTGTATTTCAATTATTTTATATATGAAAAAACAGCAAAGGAAGTCATGGACCAGCTTACCCAAGTCGCTGAGGAGGCGTGCCGGATCACAAGACAAAAATTATCTGATTATTATGAAGAATATCTAAAGCGAACAAATCTTCCAAAGAGACATTTGTCTTGGGATATTCAATTCTTCAGTCTGGACCAGTACATGGAAAAGCTAAGAAGCCGCGGTATCGATCCTGAGCAGTGTATAGAGCAAGCATTCAAAGCCAATGAGCATCTTGAACTGCGCATGAGATGTTTTAATGCAATTGAAGAACTCCAAAAACTTGATCCCGATCAGGGCGCAAAAGTCATTCTGTTTTATGCTCCTCCTTATTTACCGCATAACTATTTAAAAGAAGAAAGCACAAGAGACCAGCTATTGCAGCATGTAATCAAAGAAGCGGTGGACAAAACCGCCAAAACGACAGGTGAAACCTTTGTTTTCAAAAAGTTTTTCCCTTACTTGGCAGACGGCAGCTTTTTGTCGCTGCACGAAACCGATGACGAAATTGATTCCTTTATCAGAAACTTCCCGGGGTGGGAGATGATTGGAACCATTCCGTTCAAAGACATACGGAAACTGAACATTCCTTCCATTAACATGGGGGTATACGGCAAAGACGGACATAAATGGACCGAAAGAGTATACAAGCCGTACACATTTCATATATTGCCTGATCTGATACAGCAGACCACTGTTCACCTTTTGCAAAGCTATCGGATGAATATCAGCACAAAAGAGCCGAAGGGAGAAGGATGATGCAGGATCATAAAAATGAATTGCAGCGCAGTATGAAAAGCCGGCATTTGTTTATGATTGCCTTGGGCGGCGTCATCGGCACCGGTCTGTTTTTAGGTTCAGGCTTTACGATCAGCCAGGCGGGGCCGCTCGGAGCCATTGTTGCCTATATGATTGGCGGATTTTTAATGTATCTAGTCATGCTTTGTTTAGGGGAGCTTGCTGTTGCCATGCCGGTCTCCGGATCGTTTCAAGCTTATGCTGCAAAGTTTTTGGGGCCGTCGACAGGTTTTATGATCGGCTGGCTGTATTGGTTCAGCTGGGCGAATACAGTCGGCTTGGAGCTAACGTCAGCGGGCATTTTGATGCAAAGATGGCTGCCCTCCGTGCCAATCTGGATATGGTGCCTCGTTTTCGGTATCATCATCTTTTTAATTAATGTGCTGTCAGTCAGAAGCTTTGCGGAAATGGAATTTTGGTTTTCGAGCATCAAAGTGACAGCGATCATATTATTTATCGTGATCGGCGGGTGCGCTGTGTTTGGCTTGATTGATTTTAAAGGCGGCCAGGAAACGCCTTTTTTATCTCATTTCATGACCGATAAAGGACTGTTTCCAAATGGTGTGCTGGCTGTTATGTTTACGCTGGTTATGGTCAATTTCTCATTTCAGGGGACGGAGCTGGTCGGAATTGCGGCAGGGGAGAGTGAAAGTCCGGAAAAGACACTGCCGAAGTCCATTCGAAATGTCATCTGGCGAACGCTGTTTTTCTTTGTGCTGGCCATGTTCGTCTTGGTCGCCATTCTTCCGTACGAAACAGCGGGGGTGATTGAAAGTCCGTTTGTAGCGGTGCTTGATCAAATCGGCATCCCATTTGCGGCTGATATGATGAACTTTGTCATATTAACGGCGATTTTATCTGTTGCCAATTCTGGTTTATATGCAGCCTCGCGCATGATGTGGTCGCTTTCAACAAACAAAATGGGCCCGGCTCTTTTAACCAGACTGACCAAAAAAGGGGTGCCGATCAATGCCCTGCTGATTACGATTGGGATTTCCGGCTGTTCGCTGCTGACTAGTGTCATGGCTGCAGAAACCGTGTATTTATGGTGTATATCAATCTCAGGCATGGTGACAGTTGTCGCGTGGATGTCCATTTGCGCCTCGCAATTTTTCTTTCGCAGGCGGTTCCTCGCTGAAGGCGGGAACGTGAACGACCTGGAATTCAAAACTCCTCTTTATCCGTTGGTGCCGATTCTTGGGTTTGTATTATACGGATGCATATTGATAAGCCTTATTTTCATCCCAGATCAAAGAATCGGCTTGTACTGCGGTGTACCACTCATTATTTTCTGCTATGCGTACTATCATTTGAGCATCAAGAAACGCTTACAAAAAGAACCGCTGAAAAAAGAGCAAACAGAAGCGCAATAGAAAAAGCTCTCCGGGAGGCCGGAGAGCTTTTTATGCGTTACGTCTGACAAGAAACACATAGGACAATATCGCGAGCACATCAAAGCCAAATATACTCAGCGCCATCGGCCACGCGCTTTCTTCCCCGGCAACACCGACGAGCGGAGCGGCAATGGCCCCTCCGATAAAGGGCAGAAGCCCAAGGAGCGCAGCGGCGCTGCCCGCCCCTTTTTCCTGCTTTTGCATCGCCAGCGTAAAACCTGTCGTTGTGACGATACCGACACTGGAGACGATAATAAATAAAGATGCGCAGGCAGCGAACAGCCCGAGGTCAAAAGTGAGCGACAAAAGAAGTGCGGCGCTTCCGATGATGGAGATCAATAGACCAGAGATGAACAGCTTGCGCTCATCAACATTTTTGGCCAGCCGCCCCGTCATCTGTGTAGCCCGCCCCGTTGATGGCAAACAGCATGCTGAACATTTGGGCCGATACACCGTATATGTTTTGCAGGACAAATGGCGAACCGGAAATATAAGCAAACATGCCGGTCATGATATAGGCCTGGCTGAAAGCAAAACCCATAAACGCCCGGTCGGCAAGCAAGTGCCAAAATGTGCTCAGCGTCTCCCGGAGTCCGCCCTTTGTTTGTTTTTCAGGAGGCAGTGACTCAGGCAATGCGGTAAGAACCGCGACAAAAATAAGACACCCGATCCCGGCCAGCACGATAAACACGGTTGACCAGTCAGTAAATTGAAGGATGAATCCTCCCGTAATCGGGGCTAACTGTTGAATAATCTTGATTCGACAGGTGGCACACCTTAACAAATGCATTACTATAGCATATCCCAGGATATGTTTTTATTTATTTTAAAATTGAAACAAGAAACCCCTTATTCATATTTGAATGAAAATAATAAAAAGAAAATTATTTTCGTTCGAATTGTGAATTGCAAATAAAGGATGCTAAACTATAATTCAACTTTATTTTAAGATTCCGGAAGAGGTGTTAAGGGAGAATGAACAGTAAACAAAACAATCACAACAAATCAAAACATCATTTTCCGCTATTTCTTGCGTTGGCTTTAACAATGGGCGTATTTGCGGCTGGATCTGAAGAGCTTGTCATTTCACCGCTGCTGCCTGATTTAGCAGATGCCTTCAACTCAGATGTCAGCGTGCTTGCGCTATCTATCAGTATATATGGGATTATGATTTTTATCGGTGCCCCGCTGCTGGTTCCTTTAGGGGATAAATACTCGAGAGAACTGAGTTTAATGTTGGGACTTGTGATCTTTATTATAGGAACCGTGATATGCGCTTTGGCGCAAAATATCTTTTTCTTCTTTTTAGGCCGGGCGCTTTCAGGATTGGCAGCAGGTGCATTTGTCCCAACCGCTTACGCAGTTGTCGGGGATCGTGTCCCGTATACATATCGAGGCAAAGTGATGGGACTGATCGTATCAAGCTGGTCGCTTGCACTGATTTTCGGTGTGCCGATCGGATCATTTATAGGCGGCGTCTTACATTGGAGATGGACGTTCTGGATTTTCGCCTTGATGGGTGTGCTTGTTGTTTTGCTCATTCTATTTGAAATGCGCCGCCATAACGATAATAAAAACAGCAGCCTCGAGGAAAAAGAGGAGCCGGCGGGGACATTTCGAGACGCGCTTAAAGTGCCGCGTGTTCCCGTTTATATCATAATCACCTTTTGCAATATGATTGGCTTTTACGGTATGTATTCGTTTTTAGGCTCTTACCTTCAGGACGTTTTTGCTGGAGGCAATACGGCTGCCGGCTTATTTATCATGATTTATGGCATCGGATTTTCCATGAGCGTCATTACTGGTAAAATTGCCGACCGTATTGGAAAAATGCGCTCTCTGGTCATTGCGCTGGCGGTCATCAGCGTTCTGCTGGCTTGTATCGCGTATGCGCCTGCATCAATGCCTCTGCTCATCATCAGTCTATTCATCTGGGGATTAATGCAGAGCTTGACGGTGACGCTGCTCAGCACCATTTTGAGTGATTGCTCAGAGCGTCATCGCGGGAAAATTATGGCGTTTTACAGCCTCGCCTCGAATCTTGCCGTGACGTTGGGTTCTGCTTTGATGGGACCGGTATACGTGGAATATGGTTATACAGCTGTCGGGTTCATATGTGCAGGCATTACAGTACTGGGATTGGGACTCAGTATTTTTGCCTACAGAAAGTACGGCATTCATGATCAGAAAGCGGATCATTCATTATATCAATAAACAAAGCTTCTAAATTCCTATAAATAAGCGATGTATAAAACCCTATTTTTAGGGTTTTTTCGTTTGTATAGGGATATTTATCAATATTTCCAAATAATGTTGACAGTCTTATCTCCGCTGGATAAAATTTACTTAAAATTTAAAAGATTGGTTGGTGCTCATGATTATATTGGATAATAGCATTCAGACAAAAAACAAAGCTTATTCAATATCAAAACTGATTACAGTCAACACGCTCGGCCCAGAAGGGACAAGCAGTGAGTACGCAGCAAAACATTTCATCTCCAATTTTACTCTTCTCCAGGGGCTAAACAGTAAATTATCTTTGCATGATACATTTGAATCATGCATCGAAAGGACTCTTCAAAGCCCGCTGGAATATACCATCGTTCCACATGCTTACGACGGCATTAAGCATTTCTACATGAGGCCGGATTTGCAGCTTTTGCAAATCTTCAGGTGCGATACACCGATGTACGGCCTGGCAGTCCGTCCTGATTTCACATTCAGCGACGACATGCTTGACACATCTGTTATTGTTTCACATCCATCACCTATCAATTTAATAAAATATTTTACCCGCAAAGACGTTAGGTTTGAGCTGGTCAATTCAACCAGCGCCGCAGCAAAAAAAGTAAAAGAAGGTCTTTCAGACATTGCTTTAACCAATGAACTGGCAAGGCAAAAATACGGGCTCAAATTTGTTAAGACGTTTAAAAGCATTCCTATGAGCTGGTCATTATTCGGAAAAGGAGACGTTGAGTATGAAAACTGAACAAGATTTGAAGGAGATTTATTTCCCGACACCAAAATTAATAGAGTGGGAGAACGGAGTGAGACAGTATTCCACCGTCCGCGGCGATACTGAAGTGCTGATGTCTTACGTTCCGCCGCATACTAATGTTGAACCGCATCAGCATCAGGAAGTCCAAATCGGCATGGTCGTTTCAGGCGAGCTGTCCATGACTGTCGGAGATGTCACAAAAAAAATGACAGCCTTGGAATCGGCATATATCGCGCCGCCGCAAGTGCCTCATGGAGCAAGAAATGAAACAGACCAAGAAGTCATTGCCATTGATATTAAACGGTATAAAGCTGATGAAACATATACAAGTCCTGAAGATTATTTTTTGAATATTTTTAAAACAAGAGATTTAATGCCCGGAATGGAAGTCACGTTCTTTGTTGAGGATTGGATAGAAATTATGCTGGCCAAGATTCCTGGAAACGGCGGCGAAATGCCTTTCCATAAACATCGCAATGAACAAATCGGCATCTGCATCGGCGGCGGATATGATATGACCGTTGAAGGCTGCACAGTGGATATGACATTCGGCACCGCCTATTTCTGCGAACCTCGTGAAGACCATGGCGCCATCAACCGTTCTGAAAAAGAATCTCAATCCATTAACATCTTCTTTCCGCCGCGCTATAACAGATCAAAGACGAAAAAGGTAAAGGCGGATGAATCATAATGAACCTCATCGATAAAACCGTCCTTATAACAGGAGGCGCATCAGGCATCGGCTATGCCGCGGTTCAAGCTTTTTTGAACCAGCATGCAAATGTGGTTGTGGCGGATATTGATGCAGCACAGGGAGAAGCGATGGTCCGGCAAGAAAATCATGACCGGCTGCACTTTGTGCAAACAGACATCACGGACGAAGCGGCCTGCCAGCACGCTGTTCAATCGGCAATCGATACATTCGGAGGATTAGACATTTTAATTAATAATGCGGGGATCGAAATCGTCGCGCCTATTCATGAGATGGAGCTGAGCGATTGGAATAAGGTGCTCCAAGTCAATCTGACGGGCATGTTTTTAATGAGCAAGCACGCACTCAAGCATATGCTGGCTGCCGGCAAGGGCAATATCATTAATACGTGCTCTGTCGGCGGAGTCGTGGCATGGCCTGATATCCCGGCATATAACGCCAGCAAAGGCGGCGTGTTGCAGCTGACAAGGTCAATGGCTGTTGATTACGCCAAATATCAAATCCGCGTTAACTGTGTATGTCCGGGAATTATCGATACGCCGTTAAATGAGAAATCCTTTATTGAAAATAATGAAGGCACACTTGAAGAAATCAAGAAAGAAAAGGCGAAGGTGAATCCGATGCTAAAACTCGGAAAACCTGAAGAAATAGCAAACGTGATGCTGTTTTTAGCCTCTGATTTATCAAGCTACATGACCGGAAGCGCCATCACCGCAGACGGAGGATATACCGCACAATAGAGAGAGAAGGAGTGTTTTACATATGGAGAGAAAAACAGTTTTGGTTATCGCTGATCTAGGAGGCTGCCCGCCGCACATGTTTTATCAAAGCGCTGCTGAAAAATATAACCTGGTCAGCTTTATTCCAAGGCCATTTGCCATTACAGCTTCCCATGCGGCGCTTATTGAAAAATACTCGGTCGCGGTCATAAAGGATAAAGATTATTTTCAGAGCATCGCAGATTTTGAGCATCCCGATTCCATTTACTGGGCGCATGAGGACCATGACAAACCCGAAGAAGAGGTAGTCGAGCAAATCGTCAAGGTTGCCGAAATGTTTGGAGCGGAAGCCATCACAACAAACAATGAGTTATTCATTGCTCCGATGGCGAAAGCCTGTGAACGACTCGGCTTAAGAGGAGCCGGTGTACAAGCTGCCGAAAATGCCAGAGATAAAAATAAAATGAGGGCAGCGTTTAATAAAGCCGGGGTCAAAACAATCAAAAACAAACGGGTCACAACCCTTGAAGATTTCCGCGCCGCGCTGAAAGAGATCGGTACACCGCTCATCTTAAAACCGACTTATTTGGCGAGTTCAATCGGCGTGACGCTGATTACGGACACCAAAACAGCAGAAGCTGAGTTTAACCGAGTCAATGACTATCTGAAATCCATTAATGTGCCAAAGGCCGTTACGTTTGAAGCCCCATTTATTGCGGAGGAGTTTTTACAGGGAGAATACTCGGACTGGTATCAAACCGAGGGATACTCCGACTATATCAGCATAGAAGGGATCATGGCGGACGGAGAATATGTTCCAGTCGCGATTCATGACAAAACACCGCAAATCGGATTTACGGAAACATCGCATATTACGCCGTCCATCTTGGATGATGAAGCGAAAAAGATCATTATTGAAGCGGCAAGAAAGGCAAATGAAGGGCTTGGCCTGGAAAACTGTGCGACACATACAGAAATCAAGTTAATGAAAAATAGAGAAGCCGGTTTAATAGAGTCTGCGGCCAGGTTCGCCGGATGGAATATGATTCCGAATATTAAAAAGGTCTTCGGCGTCGACATGGCGCAATTATTGTTAGATGTTCTCTGTTTCGGAAAAGACGCCGATCTTCCGGATGGATTGCTGGAACAAGAGCCTTGCTATATTGCCGACTGTCATTTGTACCCGGAGCATTTCAAACAAAACGGGCAGCTTCCTGAAGCGGCGGAGGATATGATCATTGAATCCATCAGCATTCCGGACGGGCTGCTGAAGGGAGATACGGAACTTGTTTCTTTCTCGGCTGCGGCACCAGGTACATCTGTTGATTTGAGCCTGTTTGAAGCCTTCAATTCCATTGCCGCATTTGAACTGAAAGGCAGCAATTCACAGGATGTAGCCGATTCCATTAAACAAATCCAGCAGCATGCGAAGCTGACTGCGAAGTATGTGCTGCCGGTATGAAACAGTTAAAGCCAAATTCTAAATACTTGCTTTACGGGCAGGCGCTTTCGTTTATGGGAGACTATTGTGTTCTCCCGGCCCTGCTCATTTTGTCTACATATTATCACGATTATTGGGTGACGTCGGGAGTCATCGCGGTCAGAAGCATTCCGATGGTATTTCAGCCATTTTTGGGGGTGCTCGTTGACCGATTGGACAGAATTAAAATTATGCTGTGGACAGATGTCATCAGGGGCGTCATCTTTTTGGGGCTCACCTTTCTCCCAAAAGGCGAGTATCCGCTGATTTTTCTTGCTCTGCTGTTTGTCTCTTACGGGAGCGGCGTGTTTTTTAATCCGGCGCGTCTCGCGGTCATGTCTTCATTGGAATCAGACATTAAAACGATCAATACCTTATTCGCTAAAGCCACGACCATTTCGATCATTGTCGGGGCGGCCGCCGGAGGGTTATTCCTGTTAGCCGGGTCTGTAGAGATGGCTGTTGCCTTTAACGGTGTGACATACCTGGTTTCGGCATTTTTTATCAGGCGAATTAAGCTGCAATTTGTCCCGATTCAGTCTGAAAATGTAAAAGAGGCCTTTCAGTCTTTTAAAGAAGGGCTGAAGGAAATCAAAACCAATTCATTCGTGTTAAACGCCATGTTTACGATGATTACGATGGCGATGCTCTGGGGAATCGTGTACAGCTATTTTCCGATTGTCAGCCGCTTTTTGGGTGACGGGGAGATCGGCAACTTTATCCTTACCTTCTGCATCGGCTTCGGCGGTTTCATCGGAGCGGCGCTTGTCAGCAAATGGGGCTTTAACAACAATAAAGGCTTGATGTACTTTACCATTTTATCAATCGTCTCACTGGCACTGTTTTTATTCACGCCCATTTTCGCTGTATCTGTCATTAGCGCCATCCTCTTTTTTATCGCCATGGAATATGGGGAAGTGCTTGCAAAGGTTAAAGTTCAGGAAAACGCGGCGAACCAGATTCAAGGGCGTATTTTTTCGGTGGCTGAAGCGTCCATTGGCTTGTGCATTTCGGTTGGTTCCATGCTTATCAACGTGTTAGAGGCTCCTGTCATCATGGGGCTAATTGTCATCATGGTAAGCGGTTTGTTTTTGCATACGAAACTGGTGAACAAATCTTTTTTGGAACGGGATAAAAAAACTGAGCAAATTCACTTATAAGGAGTCTTTCAGATGGAAATAACACCGTCCGACGTCATCAAGACACTTCCAAGGCAAGAATTTTCTCTCGTTTTTCAAAAGGTAAAAGAAATGGAAAAAACGGGGGCGCAAGTCATTAATCTCGGACAGGGGAACCCTGACCTTCCTACTCCGCCGCATATCGTGCAGGCATTGCAGGAGGCGGCTGTGAACCCTTCTTTTCACGGGTACGGGCCATTCAGAGGTTATCCCTTCCTAAAGGAAGCGATTGCCGCTTTCTATAAAAGAGAATACGGAGTGACAATCAATCCTGAAACAGAAGTGGCGCTCTTCGGCGGAGGAAAAGCAGGCTTGTATGTTTTAACACAGTGCCTGCTCAATCCGGGAGATATCGCTCTGGTCCCAAACCCAGGCTATCCTGAATATCTTTCGGGTATTACAATGGCAAGAGCAGAGCTGCACGAAATGCCGCTACAGGCAGAAAACGGCTATCTGCCTGAGTTTGAGAAAATAGATCCCGCTGTGTTACAAAAAGCGAAACTGATGTTTTTGAACTATCCGAATAACCCGACGGGAGCTGTGGCGGATACGGCTTTTTATGCAAAAGCGGCCGCATTTGCAAAAGAGCACCAGATTCATCTGATTCATGACTTTGCGTACGGCGCATTTGAGTTTGATAAAAAACCGGCCAGCTTCCTGCAGGCGGAGGATTCAAGAACGGTGGGCGCAGAGCTTTATTCATTTTCAAAAACATTTAACATGGCCGGCTGGAGAATGGCGTTTGCCGTCGGGAATGAAAAGATTATTCAAGCGGTCAATGAATTTCAGGATCACGTCTTTGTCGGCATGTTTGGCGGTCTGCAGCAGGCGGCCAGTGCGGCGTTATCAGGAGATCAGGACCAAACAGATCGCTTGAAACGCATCTATGCGGAACGGATTGACTTTTTTACGGAGCTATGTGAAAAAGAACTTGGCTGGAAGATAGAAAAACCAAGAGGAACATTTTATGTATGGGCTGAAATTCCAAAAATGTTTGAGTCTTCTCACCAATTCGCTGACTACCTGCTGGAGCAGGCCCATGTTGTCGTAACACCGGGAGAGATTTTCGGCAGCAACGGAAAACGGCATGTCAGAATATCAATGGTATCGAATCAGGAGGATCTGCGTGAATTTGTCATGCGGATTCAAAAGCTGAACCTGCCGTTTTCCTCATTACAAGAAGTATCCCGCTAAAAAGCGGGATTTTTTTATATGCTTTTCATGCTGCCGCCGTCAGCGGAAATTTGCTGTCCTGTGATATAGGAGGCCTCCTCTGAGGCGAGAAACGCGGCGAGCGCTGCGGTTTCTTCGGCTGATCCGACCCGTTTCATCGGAATCCCGGAAGCAATCTGTTCTTCTGCTTCTTGTTTGGATATGCTGTTCTTTTTCATCACATTCTCCACAAATTGATGATAGCGGTCTGTCGCGATAAAACCAGGATTCAGGCAGTTGACTGTAATGTTGTGAGGAGCAAGCTGAATGGAAATATTTTTACTGGCGTTAATTAAAGCGGCATTCATCATACTGTTTGTAAACATATTGGCGCCGGGTTCTTTCCACAGATTTCCGACAATGTTGATGATTCTGCCAAACTCGTTTTGTTTCATAATTGTTGCGGCACGTTTGATAGCGTCAATGTAGGCAACGGTCTTTTGTGTGAACGTGGCCGTCATATCCTCTATATTGCAGTTATCAAATGTGTCAGGCGCGCCGCCCGGAATATTATTAATCAGAACATCAAGGCGTCCGCATTGAGATTCGATTTTTTGAAAAACGTCGGCTCTCGTTTGTTGGTCAGACATATCACCCGCAAGGACAATGATGCTTGCTTCAGGATGCTTGGCCAATATGTCTTCTTTGACTGATTCAATATTGTCCAAGTTTCGCGAATTAATGACGATGGAAAAATGGTGGTCTGCTAGCTTCAGAGCGATTGCTTTTCCGATCCCTTGACTGGCTCCCATAATAAATGCGGTTCGTTTTGACAAATAACTGCACCCCTTTGAAAAAATTGGATTATTATCTCCATCGTAAGAAAAAACAGAGAGAATAGCAAATTTTATTTAAATTCTGATAAAGAGGAATTGAAAAACTCCCGCCGTTTGCGGCGGGAGGAGATATTATACATATAGGAATTGAGGAAGTGTATCAAGCGAAAGGCGGTTGCCCACAAAGAACGAGCCAAATTCGCCGTAGCGCGCGCTGACTTCGTCAAAACGCATTTCGTATACAAGCTTTTTGAATTGAAGCACATCATCACTGAACAGCGTAACGCCCCATTCGTAATCATCAAAGCCGACTGAACCTGTGATGATCTGTTTCACTTTGCCAGCATAGCTGCGTCCGATTAAGCCGTGGCTTCTCATCAAGTTTCTTCGTTCTTCCATAGAAAGCATGTACCAGTTGTCATTGCCGGATCTTCTTTTATCCATTGGATAGAAGCATACATATTTTGATTCCGGCAGTTCAGGGTAAAGGCGCGCACGTACATGCGGATTTTCATACGGGTCGCCGTCGCCGCTCGCCAAATAGTTGCTCAGTTCAACAACTGACACGTAGGAGTAAGCCGGAATGGTGAACTCAGCAAGTCTTGATTTGTTGAATTCGAGCTCAATTTCATTTAATTCTTCCATTGTAGGGCGAAGAATCATCAGCATAAAATCAGCTTTTTGGCCGACGATGCTGTAAAGGGTTTGCGAGCCTTTCCCTTCTTTTTGGGCGACTCCCCATTTTTCAAGCAATCCTGTAAATTCATGAATGATAGACTGGCGCTCATCACTGGACAGGAGCTTCCAGGAAGTCCAGTCCATTGTGCGGAAATCATGAAGCGCATACCAGCCGTCCAGCGTTTTTGCCGCTTCATTTGTCATTTGCTGTTCACTCATTTATCTTCACTCCTATTATCTTTTCGTTATTGCCTTCACTATATCATAGTTTATCCGATTCTTCTGTGGAGAAACCTTGAACATCCGATTCGTATATCTCCTCAAAAATAAGAGAACATATAAGGAAAGAATCAGTTGCTTAAATTAGTTAGAAAAATAAGATTTTTTGATGAAAGCGCTATAATAAAAGTTGGCTGTTTGAATTTCACTGGAAGAAGAGTATGCTAGTAAAAGAAAGCGTTTTTGTAACTTTTTGAGGAGGTTTTATTGTGGCAGATTTATTTTCAACAGTGCAAGAAAAAGTAGCTGGAAAAGGCGTTAAAATTGTATTTCCTGAAGGCTTGGACGAACGTATTTTAGTTGCGGTCAGCAAGCTTGCAGACAATAAAGTGCTGAATCCGATTGTGATCGGCAATGAAAATGAGATCCAAGCAAAAGCAAAAGAACTGAATTTGACGCTTGACGGCGTTGATATTTATGATCCTCATACATATGAAGGCATGGAAGACCTTGTACAGGCATTCGTGGAACGCCGTAACGGCAAAGCAACAGAAGAACAGGCTCGAAAAGCGCTCTTAGACGAGAACTACTTCGGCACAATGCTTGTGTACAAAGGCCTGGCAGCCGGTCTTGTGAGCGGAGCGGCTCATTCAACTGCCGACACTGTCCGTCCGGCTCTTCAAATCATCAAAACAAAAGAAGGCGTGAAAAAGACTTCCGGCGTCTTCATCATGGCACGCGGCGATGAGCAGTACGTATTCGCGGATTGCGCGATCAACATTGCGCCTGACAGCCAAGATCTTGCGGAAATCGCGATCGAAAGCGCCAATACGGCAAAAATGTTCGACATCGATCCTCGCGTAGCAATGCTCAGCTTCTCTACAAAAGGCTCAGCAAAATCTGATGAAACAGAAAAAGTAGCGGATGCTGTGAAAATCGCGAAAGAAAAAGCGCCTGAATTAACGCTTGACGGCGAATTCCAATTTGATGCTGCATTCGTTCC
Organism: Bacillus sp. LBG-1-113; assembly: GCF_020708615.1. NCBI lineage: Bacteria > Bacillati > Bacillota > Bacilli > Caryophanales > Bacillaceae > Bacillus > Bacillus sp. LBG-1-113. Next base: position 352,586 of record NZ_JAJFDG010000003.1, read on the forward strand.
ATCTGTAGCTGAGAAAAAAGCGCCGGACTCCGAGATCAAAGGAGACGCGAACGTATTCGTATTCCCAAGCTTGGAAGCAGGAAACATCGGCTACAAAATTGCTCAGCGTTTAGGCAACTTTGAAGCTGTAGGACCAATCCTGCAAGGCTTAAATATGCCTGTTAACGATCTTTCAAGAGGTTGTAACGCTGAAGATGTTTACAATCTCGCATTAATTACAGCGGCACAAGCACTGTAAGAAAAGCGATAGCAGCCCTCTCGCAGAGGGCTGCTTTTTTTTGAGCCTTCTTTACCAGGGCAGATGATATGAGTAAAATAAAGAAAACTGATCATCATCATAAATCTTATTCATGACAGGGGTGGGGCCTTTGTATTACGACGTGCTGAAAACCTTTATCGCGGTGGTGGAAGAAAAAAACTTCACAAAAGCAGCAGAAAAGCTGATGATTTCCCAGCCCAGCGTCAGTCTGCATATCAAAAATCTTGAAAAAGAATTTCAAACAGCTCTGCTGAATCGGTCGCCGAAGCATTTTACGACAACACCGACAGGGGACATTCTGTATCAAAGGGCAAAGCAAATGGTATTTCTCTACGAGCAGGCCAAGGCTGAAATTTACGCGCATCATCATTATGTAAAAGGTGAATTGAAAATAGCCGCCAGCTTTACAATCGGAGAGTATATTCTTCCGCCGCTCCTTGCCGAGCTGCAAAAGCTGTATCCTGAACTGAATCTGGACGTCATGATTGGCAATACAAAAGAAGTAAGCGAACGTGTCCGAATGCTTCAGGCTGATATCGGGCTGATTGAAGGGCATACCGACGAGAATGAACTGGACATTGAACCGTTCATGGAGGATGAAATGTGCATCGCAGCTCCGAACCAGCATCCGCTTGCCGGAAAAAGAGATATATCAATCAGCGATTTGCAAAATGAAGCGTGGGTGACAAGGGAAAAAGGCTCCGGCACAAGGGAATATCTCGATCATGTGCTGAGCTCGAACGGACTGCGGCCAAAGTCGATGTTCACCATCAGCAGCAATCAAGGTGTAAAAGAAGCGGTAATCAGCGGCATGGGTTTATCGGTCTTATCAAGAAGCGTGCTGCATAAGGATTTGATTCACCGCGACATTTCAATTCTCCACATTAAAGATTTCTCATTAAAGCGCAAGCTGTCTTATATTCATTCTCCTCTCATGGAGAATACAAAAAATAAAGAAATTTTCATTACGATGCTGAAAAGCAATTTTCAATCATCACGGCTGAAATGATATAATAGTTTTCGTTCATAAGCCTAACATGAAAGGGTTTTACATAGATGGCAAACCAACCGATTGATTTACTGATGCAGCCGACATGGAGAGTCATTGACCAATCCAGTCTCGGCCCTTTATTTGATGCGAAGCAATCCTTCGCTATGGATGATACGCTGTGCGCGTCTGTAGGAAAGGGCGTGTCGCCGGCGACAGCACGCTCTTGGGTGCACCACGACACGATTGTCCTTGGTATTCAGGATACGCGCCTCCCGTTTTTGCAGGACGGCATTGCCCTGCTGGAAAATGAGGGATACCGCGTCATCGTACGCAATTCCGGCGGTCTGGCTGTTGTTTTGGATGAAGGCGTTTTAAATATTTCTCTCATATTCGAGGACCAAAAGAAGGGCATCGATATAGACAGAGGATACGAAGCAATGGTTGAACTGATGAAACGGATGCTCAAGCCGTATGGTGCAGAGATTGAAGCCTATGAAATTGAGGGCTCCTATTGTCCAGGCAGCTATGATCTCAGCATTGACGGCAAAAAGTTCGCCGGCATTTCTCAACGACGTCTTCGCGGCGGGGCAGCCGTTCAAATTTATCTCTGTGCAGATAAAAGCGGCAGCGAGAGGGCGGATCTGATCAGACGATTCTATCAAGCCGCCCTGAAGGATAAACAGAACGACAAAAAAGGCATCTACCCGGATATACATCCGGAAACCATGGCATCGTTAAGTGAGCTTCTGCATACCGATATCTCCGTACAGGATTTAATGCTCGCTTTGCTTACGGAATTAAAAGCGTTAAGCACCCACCTCTACTCAGCCGGAATGTCCATTGACGAGGAATTGGAATTTGAGAAAAACCTTGTCCGGATGACAGAACGGAATGAAAAGGTGTTTGGATGAACGTCACTTGCATGTCAGCCGATAGGCTGGCATGCTTTTTTTTTCGCTATCATCTTGTCTTTAGATAAATCTTTATTATAAACAGAAAACAATTACAGCAAAAAAAGCGATAAAATAACAGCAGCATCTGCATACAAAGGGGAGAGGCAAATGAAAGGTAATGTTTACAGCTTGTTTGTGCTGGTCGCGGCTTTTTTCTGGGGAACAACCGGCACCGTTCAGGCGCTGGCTCCAGAAAGCGCCACTCCGCTGGCATTTGGAGCGGTCAGATTATTGATAGGAGGCAGCGCCATGCTTCTTGTGGTCTGGATTAGCCGTGAGCTTCACGTAAAAAATTGGTCATGGCCGCCCGTGTTTTTAGCAGCGATTTGTATGGCCTGTTATCAGCCGCTTTTTTTCACCGCCGTAAAAGAAACAGGGATTGCGGTCGGGACAGTGATTGCCATCGGCAGTGCGCCTATTATTGCCGGGAGCTTAGAGTGGGCCGTTTTAAAAAAAAGGCCGCGAAATTCCTGGTGGATTGCAACTGTATTTGCTTTGGCGGGATGCTGGCTCCTGTTTTCAGACGGCTCCAATGTTCGGGTTGATGTGTCAGGGGTTCTCATGGCGATTGGAGCGGGTGCTTCTTTTGCGGGTTATACCTTGATCAGTAAATCAATGATGAAAACACAGCCGCCGAGAGCGACCTCAGCTGTTGTCTTCATGCTCAGCGCCATATTGCTTACGCCGCTACTGTGGCAGTCGGATCTCTCTTGGATGCTGACCCCAAAAGGATGGGGAACGAGCCTTTACATCGGGTTAATTGCGACATGCGCGGCCTACTTTTTGTTTGCAAAAGGGCTCACCGGAGTGCCGGCTTCGGCAGCAGTTACACTGTCCTTGGCTGAGCCGCTGACCGCCTCATTGCTGGGCGTGTTTTTCATAGGTGAAATGCTTTCTCTTTCCTCATGGCTCGGCATCGTGCTGATGATGTTAGGGCTTCTGGTCATTTCAGGAGCGCCTCGCAAGCAAAAGACAGCTGATGCGGCTCATGTGTCTTAATAGATTAGCATAAGCTTGTGCTCATTTTACAAGACTAACGGAGCCGCCGCAAAAACAGAAAATCCTCTTTTCCAAAAGGAAAAGGGGATTTTTTTAAGCTATTCCGCCATTTTTTCTAAATTTCCGTTCCGGTCCATTTTGAAGGACGGAGAGGCATGTTCGTCTTCTTCAAATAAAACTAGTTTTCTTGCTCTATTCATGATTTTTACCAAGGTTTCATAATCTTCCTGGATCGTTTTTTGATCTTTTTCAAGTTTTTGAACGTCTGCTTCCAGCTGTTCTATTTTGCTTTGTAATTCTTGATTTTCTTTCTTTAAACGCTCATTTTCCATTTTTAAAGCTGAGGATTGCTCATGATTGCCTTCGTAATTCTGCAGGAATCTGATGACATCACCCATCGTCATATCAGGCGCAGACGTTTGAGGAGACAATAAGTGTGATAGACTAGCTAACTCTTCCTTAAAGCTTTCATCCACAAAAGGCATGTGCTCGCCTGACATCAAAACCTGCTTCTCATTTTCGGCAGTCGGGGTTTCAGGCTTCACCTGCTCCTCCTGCACTGCAGTTTCTTGAATTGTTTCAGGATCAACAGCAGGAGGCTGATATAACAGTCTTTTCTTCGCAGGCTGCCCGTTTCCGAGGGCTCTCATGCGCTGTTTTCGCTGTTTTTTTGCAAGCTGAAGCGCTTTTTCATATTGGTGGCGCACTACCGCGTTCCATCTGAATCCGCAGGCTGCGGACGTCCGATTTAATTTATCGCCGACCTCTTCAAAGGCATTCAGCTGAGTGCTGCCTTCTCTTACATGCCGAAGCACAGTTTCGGCTAAAAGCAAATCATTTTCTTCTGACCAAGCGTCCTGTCGCTGTTTTGTCATTTATCTCAACTCCCATTTTTCTTTTCATGATATTAGAATGTCCAGAATGGAAAATATTTATACAAGTTGGCTGAAAGAATAGGAGATACGGAGGCTGGAGCGGCTTGCAGGAACAGTCGAATCCTTGTACAATGAAGAGCGATGTGATTTTTTTGATAAAGCGATTTTAGGTTTAAAACATAGATGAACATAGAAATGAAGGGAAGCGTACGTCATGGCTAATGAATTTCGAGTGTGTGATGATTGCCAAGCCACTAATATCAAAACATTGCTGCCGCGGTTAAAAGAAGTAGACCCGGATGCAAAGGTTGAGATAGGGTGTCAATCTTATTGCGGGCCCGGACGGAAAAAATCGTTTGCTTTTGTGAACAATCGCCCGCTGTCAGCTCCGACAGAGGATGAGCTGATTGACAAAGTAAAAAAGAAATTAAAAAAGTAAAACATATTTTTTCATAGCCTCGGCCCTCTGGTCAGGCTTTTTTGCTTCACATGATGTGTTTTTCGGAAAGATGGAACAAATCGCCGGACAAATTCAAGGATGTTTTCAAAGAATAGAGTCGATATAATAGAAACACGGCTAAAAAAAAGAGGGAATGACGATGGCGTATCCAAATGGAAAATTATCAGAAGAAAAAGTGTTTAAAGACCCGGTGCACCGCTATGTTCATGTACGGGACAAGCTGATATGGGATCTGATCGGAACCCGCGAATTTCAGCGTCTCCGCAGAATTAAGCAGCTCGGCACGACGTATTTGACCTTCCATGGCGCTGAGCACAGCCGGTTCAACCATTCTCTCGGTGTCTACGAAATTGTCAGGAGAATGGTTGATGATGTCTTTAAAGGCCGTCCTGAATGGGATGACAGTGAGCGCGAACTCTGTTTGTCCGCGGCGCTGCTTCATGATCTCGGGCACGGGCCGTTCTCGCATTCATTTGAGAAAGTCTTTCATCTTGACCACGAAGATTTTACAAGAGATATCATTTTGGGAGACACAGAGGTTAACCAGGTGCTCAGAAAGGTGAGCCCGCGTTTCCCGCAGGATGTTGCTGAAGTCATTGCCAAAACATATAAAAACAAACAAGTGGTCAGCCTGATTTCGAGTCAGATTGACGCGGACCGCATGGATTATCTGCAGCGCGACGCTTACTATACAGGCGTCAGCTACGGCCATTTTGACATGGAGCGGATTCTCCGGGTAATGCGCCCGCGTGAGGATCAGATCGTCATTAAACAAAGCGGAATGCACGCTGTAGAAGACTATATCATGAGCCGCTACCAAATGTACTGGCAGGTCTATTTCCACCCAGTGACGAGAAGCGCGGAGGTTATTTTAACGAAGATTCTCCACAGAGCGAAGCAGCTCCATGATGAAGGTTATGTGTTCACTCATGCTCCGGTTCATTTTTATTCTATTTTTGAAGGGAAACTGACGCTGGAGGATTATTTGAAGCTGGATGAATCTATTATTTTGTATTACTTCCAGGCCTGGGAGGATGAAGAAGACCCGATTTTATCCGATTTGTGCCGCAGATTCATTAACCGCCAGCTGTTCCAATACGTTGAATTTAATCCGAATGAAGAGATGTCGGCCTATTTTGAGCTGACCTCATTATTCAAAGAGGCTGGAATCGATCCGAGCTATTATTTGGTCGTGGATTCTTCTTCAGATCTGCCATACGACTTTTACCGTCCAGGAGAGGAAGAGGAGCGTTTGCCGATCCATCTCTTGACGCAAAACGGTCAAATTAAAGAGCTGTCCAGACAGTCGGCTATTGTGGAATCTATCTCCGGAAAGCGGCGGACGGACCATAAGCTGTACTATCCGAAGGACCTGATTTGTGACGGCTCTGAACACCCGGAAGCGAAAATGAAAATCCGGCAGCTGCTGGGACTGACATAGAAATTGGTAAAGAAGGAAAAAGGAGATGTCGGGAATTTGTTGAAAGAACATGCAAAACTGATGAAGGTGTTCTCGGATTCTGGAGAAATCATCGGGCGAAAGAAGCTGCAAAAAATGATTTATATTGCGAAGAAAATGCAGTTTCCTTTCTATGAGAAATATGATTTTCATTTTTACGGGCCGTATTCGGAGGAACTGACGCTCCAAATTGAAGAGCTGTGCAACCTTGGATTCCTGCATGAGGTAAAGGAAAAAAAGGGCGGCTACTTTCAATACCGTTATTCGCTGACAGAGACGGGCTCCGCGTTTTTAGACCACGCCGATCTTGATATGCCTGATATCAAGCGCTATATTGACAGTGTAAACAGCCGTTCATCACGGTTTTTAGAGCTGGTCTCCACGATTCTATACTTTGACGGGCTTAAGGCTGAGGAAAAGAAAGAAAAAGTATTTACAATCAAAAGCAAGCAAAAGTATACCAATGAAGAATATGACGAAGCGCTTCAATACATAGAAGAGCTGAAACAGATGTGTTAACCATACCAAGCAAAAGAAACGAGACGTTTCTTTTGCTTTTTTTATTGACAAATCCTGCTAAGAGATCTATTGTGGATAATAGTTATCTATAATAAGGTGGGAGTGAGCATAATGAAAATGAAATCGGGAATGGAGCAGGGAGTTTCTGTACTGCTGTTACTGTCACGGCTGCCCGTGCAGGCCTCTTTAACATCAGAGGCGATCAGCCAGCGCTTGCACATGTCTCCGTCTTATCTGAAAAAGCTGATGAGAACTTTGGTGCAGGCTGGTTTGGCAGAATCTATACCAGGAACGAAGGGTGGCTTTACGATAACGAAGCCTTTGACGGAGATTACCCTCTATGATGTCTATCAAGCTGTTGAAGGAAGAGGTTCCATGTATCAAGGGAAAGGTCTTTTGCCATCTGTATTTGAGAGCGGAGATCCCTGTGTGCTGGAAACGGTAATGGGGGAGATTGAGCATAAATGGGCTTCGCTCATGAAGGAAGAAACCTTACAGGGTGTCATGAACAGAATCGGGGAGCTTTATGACCTCAAAAAAATCGATGATTGGGTACATCATCAGCTGAAAGGGCAATGGCAATGAAAAACAGCGGGCCTTTACATCAATCAGGATCAACAGGCATCTCAGTGTTAATCGTGCTCGCTCTCGGTTTTCTCATGGCTACGCTTGATGTGACCGTGGTGAATGTTGCTATTGCTGATATGAAAAACGCTCTTTCCCTTACACTTTCAGGTGTGACGTGGGTTGTAGACGGGTACATGCTTACATTTGCTTCGCTTCTGCTTGCCGGCGGCGCGCTGGCTGATCGTTACGGCTCAAAGACGATTTATATGCTGGGTTTGGCCGTTTTTGTTCTTGCCTCTTGTCTATGCGCTGTAGCAGCAAATGGCCAAATGCTGATCGCAGGCCGTCTATTGCAGGGACTTGGCGCAGCTTTGTTTATGCCGAGTTCACTCAGCCTTTTGGCTGCCTCTTACCCCGATGAACGGGTACGGGCCAAAATGTTTGGCTTGTGGGCCGCTCTCGTCTCCGCCGCCTCCGGACTGGGGCCTTTTATCGGCGGTGTTCTGGTGAATGCGGCAGGCTGGCAGAGTATTTTTCTGATCAATGTGCCGTTAGGGGTTGCGGCGCTTATTTGCGCCTATCGAACGCTCAGCAGTTTCCCGGGAAAAGGCAGCCGGGTGAATATCACAGGGCATCTGCTTGGAATGGCGGCTCTCGGATTTCTTTCATATGCGCTGATACAGGGCGCTTCAATAGGCTGGAGTTCGCCCTCCATTCTCGGTGCTTTCGCAGCGGCCGTTTTGGCGTTTGTGCTTTTTATTCTGAGAGAAATTTTTTCGGCAACATCTATTCTGCCTGCGTCATTATATAAAAACGGACGTTTCTCGGCAGCGCAGTTCGTTGGGTTTTTGCTGAATTTTGCTCTTTTCGGCGGCATGTTTATGCTCAGTCTATTTTTGCAGGAAGCGAGAGGCGCAAGTTCCTTTTTAGCGGGAGTCGAACTATTGCCGATGATGGCTGTCTTTGTGGTCGGAAATCTGCTGTTTGCCCGGCTGGCGAACCGTTTTGAAGCGGGGCTTCTTATGTTTGTTTCAATGGCTGTCAGCTGCATCATGGCTTTGCTGTTATTTGTCATGGTTTCTCCGGATTTGCCTTACTGGCAGCTTGCGGTTCTGACATCTGCCATGAATCTTGGTGTTGGCATTACGGTTCCTGCCATGACGGCTGTGATTATGAAGACAGCGGGACAGGAGCATGCAAATATCGCAGGAGCAGCTTTAAATGCCAACCGGCAAATCGGGGCATTGGTTGGCGTAGCGGTTTCCGGAATGGTCATTCATCTGTCCGCCACTTGGTACGCCGGAGCTGGGTTTACGTTTTTGATGATGGGCGCGGCATACAGTCTTGCCGCATTCCTTGTGTGGAGGTTTCTGACTTTTCATAAAGAAACATCCGCTTCTGCATCATCTTAAAATCATCCATTGTCTTTTCAAGGAATTTATAGTAAGATATATGAAATTATTGAAACAGGCACTGATAAGGACATGAGATGCTTTTTACGGTTTCCAGAGAGGGAAGGACCAGCTGAAATCTTCCTAACGCAGAGAAAGCAGCTTACCGCCTTTGAGCCGTATCGGGGAAATCAAGTATCTGATACCGTCATGCTGCGTTACAGCACCGAGCCGACGAACATGTATGTTTGTTGGGAATTTGGGTGGAACCACGAATATTAACACATTCGTCCCTTGCGAGGGATGGATGTGTTTTTTTATATGAGTCAATAAATGCGATGAAAAGGACATGAATGATATTTACGGTTTTCAGAGAGGGAAGAAAAGGTGCGAGCTTCCCAGCTTAGGAATATCATTTACCGCCTTGGAGCAGCGTTGGGGAACAGTCAGTATCCAATGCCGTTTATGCTGCGTTACAGCACCGAGCCGATGAACATGAACGTTCGTTGGGAACTTGGGTGGAACCACGGGTTTAATCACACACTCGTCCCTTACAGAGGGACGGGTGTGTTTTTTTGTATAAATATAGAAATGCGATGAAAAGGACATGAATGATATTTACGGTTTTCAGAGAGGGAAGGAAAGGTGCGAGCTTCCCAGCTTAGGGATATCATTTACCGCCTTGGAGCAGCATTGGGGAACAATCAGTATCCAATGCCGTTTATGCTGCGTTACAGCACCGAGCCGATGAACATGAACGTTCGTTGGGAACTTGGGTGGAACCACGGGTTTAATCACACACTCGTCCCTTACAGAGGGACGGGTGTGTTTTTTTATATACAACAATTAATAAGGAGTGTTTGAAATGAGTAAACATGTGAGGATTCAGCTTCCGGACGGACAGGTAAAGGAATATCCGAAAGGCACTACAGTCAAAGAGGCGGCTGCGTCCATCAGCTCCAGTCTGGAAAAGAAAGCAGCAGCGGGACAGGTTAATGGACGGCTCGTTGATGTCAGCTTTAAGCTGGAGGAAGATGCTGAGCTTTCAATTATCACACTGGATTCTCCAGAAGGCTTACAGGTGCTTCGCCATACATCAGCGCATGTGCTGGCTCAGGCAGTGAAACGGCTGTACGGCGAAGTGTCCTTGGGAATAGGGCCTGTCATTGAAGACGGATTTTATTATGATATGAAGCTTGATCGGAGTCTGACTTCCGGAGATGTAGAGGCCATCGAAAAAGAGATGAAGCATATTATAAACGAAAATATGAATATCAAGCGAGTAGAGGTTTCTTACGAGGAGGCTGAAGCGCTTTTTGCAGAAAAAGGCGAGCCGTTTAAGCTGGAAATTTTGAAAGACATTCCGCGCGGGGAGAACATTACGCTGTATCAGCAGGGAGAATTTGTTGACCTGTGCCGCGGGCCGCATCTTCCTTCAACAGGAATGATCAAGGCGTTCAAATTAACACGGGTGTCAGGTGCTTATTGGCGAGGAGACAGCCAAAATGAAGTCCTTCAGCGGGTGTACGGTATTGCGTTTCAAAAGAAAAAAGATCTTGAGGCGCATCTGCATATGCTGGAAGAAGCAGCGAAACGGGATCACCGCAAGCTGGGAAAACAATTAGAGCTGTTTATGTTCTCGGAAGAAGCGCCGGGAATGCCGTTTTATTTGCCAAAAGGGCAGATTGTCCGCAATGAGCTGGAACGCTTTTCGCGTGAGCTGCAAACAAATGCCGGCTACGCCGAGGTGCGTACGCCGTTTATGATGAATCAGCGGTTATGGGAGCAGTCGGGGCACTGGGACCACTATCGCGACAATATGTATTTTTCAGAAGTAGATGATACTGCATTTGCAATGAAGCCGATGAATTGCCCTGGCCATATGCTCATCTTTAAAAACAGCCTGTACTCTTATCGGGATCTGCCGATTCGTATGGCGGAGTTCGGCCAGGTGCACCGCCATGAATACAGCGGTGCTCTAAACGGAATGCTCCGCGTCCGGACGTTCTGCCAGGATGACGCACATATCTTTGTTCGGGAAGATCAAATCGAGAGTGAAATCAAAGAAGCCATTCGGCTGATTGACGAGGTATACCGCACATTCGGTTTCGAGTATACAGTTGAACTTTCCACTCGCCCTGAGGATTCATCAGGTGAAGACAGCGTGTGGGAAATGTCTGAAAACGCCTTGAAACACGTCCTTGAGGACCTGGATCTTCCTTATGAAGTAAACGCAGGGGATGGAGCGTTTTACGGAGCGAAAATCGATTTTCATATTAAAGACGCTCTGAAACGGAGCCACCAATGCGCCACAATCCAGCTTGATTTTCAAATGCCTGAAAAATTCGATTTAACATATATAAATGAGCACAATGAAAAGGTTCGTCCCGTCGTCATTCACAGGGCAGTATTCGGCTCAATTGACCGTTTCTTCGGCATTTTGATCGAGCATTTTGGCGGAGCTTTCCCAGTCTGGCTTGCGCCGACGCAGGTCCACATTATACCGGTTTCTCACGTTCATATGGACTACTGCGAAAAAGTGCAGAGTGAGCTAAAGCGGCTCGGGATAAGGGCCAATATTGATGAACGCAATGAAAAGCTTGGCTACAAAATCAGAGAATCAAAGATGCAGAAAATCCCGTATATGCTGGTGCTTGGGGATCAGGAAGTGAATGAAAGGGCGGTAAACGTCCGTCAGTTCGGACATCAGAAGAGTGAACAAGTTCCTTTTCAGGTATTTAAAGAGAATATTGTCAAACAGGTGAAAAATCGAAGCATGTAGGAGAAAAGTTGCGAATTCGCTGTTTGCTTTTTTGACTTTCCCTATCTGGTATCAGTAAAATAATAAGTAAATCATATCGTTCGTATGTTATGAATGCATCTCGAAATGGGGAAATCTACATGGACCATGACAAACTGGAAGCTAATTTGCTGGATCACGCACTTACAAAATATTTGAAAAGCACGAAGCAATTAGATGAAGCCACCGTTCCAAAACACGTGAATAATGTAAGAGGATTTATTCTGCGGATCATATACAGACATGGGAGCTGCACCATAAAGGATATTCTGAAGGAGGTCACACTGTCTCCCTCTGCCACCACAACCGCTCTGAATCACTTAGAGCAGGAAGGGTTTATTGAGAGATCCAGAAATAACAATGACCGCCGCACCGTATGGATTACGCTTTCTGAATCGGGGCAGGCAGCGGCTCTTCAAATGATCCAAAACCGCCAGCAGCTGATTGACGGCATGTTTGAACGTTTAACTGCCGAAGAGAAAGCATCGTTTTTAGCCATTATTGAAAAAATGACGAAATAGAGATGAAAAAGCCGGCTTGCGAAGCGCCGGCTTTATAAAAGATTATTCCATATCGCTGAGGCGTTTGCCTGCGACCGCGTAATGGTCTTTTCTCATTTCTTCTATAAAGACAACAATTTTTTCTTCAGAGGCACCGGTCGTTTCTTTCACGGCTTCTGTTACTTTCTCAACTAGATTGCGTTTCTGTTCGTCTGTACGGCCTTCAAGCATTTTGACGGTTACGTATGGCATAGGTGTGAATCCTCCTTATATCGTTTTCCTCTCTTTAGGAAAAGAGGCTTCTTATAGTATACTGAATAAAGTAAATTCTTGCATTTTTAGAAAGAGGGATCATTTCACTTGGACCGTTTTTTATATTATCCGTTGTCTCTAATGCCATATCTGGTCATTACTTTAATTGTTTCGTTTACAATGCATGAGCTCGCTCACGCCTATGTCGCATATAAATTTGGTGACAATACGGCGAAAAGAGAAGGAAGACTGACGCTGAATCCTATCAAACACCTTGATCCGTTCGGAACCATTTTGATCCTGGTGGCCGGCTTTGGATGGGCTCGCCCTGTTCCCGTCAATCGCCGTTTCTTTAAGAAACCTCGTTTGGCCGGCGTACTCGTATCCATTGCCGGGCCGATCAGTAACCTGATTCTTGCGTTTATCGGTTTCTCTTTGTTAGTGTTGATGCATGCTTACGGAATGGAACTGCTTGCGGCATTCAGTACAGGACTGGATCAGTTCTTTTCAATCTGGATACAGCTGAACCTCGTTCTGTTTTTATTTAATCTGCTGCCGCTGCCGCCGCTCGATGGCTATCGTATTATTGAAGATCTCGTCCCGCCGGGGGCGCGTGCCAAGATGACGCAAGCGGAAAGCTACGGCTTTATCGTCTTTTTGGTACTGTTTGTGACACCGCTCGGATCCTACGTGCTTTGGCCGCTGCTAAATGCCGGAAGAGATCGGATTTTACAGCTGTTTTCAGCGATATTTCAACCGCTTTTGTAGGAGGTAGAACTCATGGAAGAAAAAAAGAAAAAATCAATCGGGTTTAATATTATCAAAAGTGATCCGACAGACGGACACGGCGGATTTGGCGTAGGGGCACTCAGCCTTGATAACATTTCCCCTGTATTCGTCGATGTAGAGGAAAAAGAAGCGTTCGTTGACATCGGCGCGATGCACGCCCGCAGCGTCGTTGAAAAAGGAATTAAATTTCTGCCTAATAAAGAAGAAGTTCCAAACGGCAAACCATACTGGCTGGTATGGGTGACGATTGACAGAAGAGAAGAGGGCCCTTATTACGCAGGGGTAACAGCCTGTGAAATGACGGTCGACAGAAGCATCAGAAGAGGCTACAAATCGCTGCCGGAGCATGTGAATCTGATGGATAAATCGATGAAACGGAACATTATCATTGATCAAATGGATGACAGCTCGAAGCGAGTGCTTGGCGAATTTCTGAAAAACCATGACCAAGGCCTGTGGGAACGCTCTTCTGATGAATTGAAAAAAGGACTGCTTCCAGAAGAAAATTAGTTTGTGAACTTTCTGTGAACTTTTAGAAAATTTGAATTATTTTCTGTGAACATTGAGTAAACTGGTGATACAGAAATAGGACATGGAAAATCCCGAGCCGAACCAAGACTCGGGGTTTTTCATTTTTTTTTTGGCAGATAGGAGAGATATCATGTTTCAAACCATGAGGATTGGTGATTGGGTCATTGAAGCGGACGTGGAGGAAACGAGAAGGCAGTATGCAAAAGATATTGAGGATATGTGCGAATGTCTTCTTTGTGAAAATGACCGGGAAGTAATGAAAACACTGCCGCGTGAGAAGGCGCAAATGTTTGAGGATTTTGGTCTTCAGCCGTCTGTTTGTACCGATATTAATGAATTTGGACAGGAGCTGTGACAGTCATCTTTATGTGGCCAGCTATTTTATTGTCGGACGTATTATAGAAGGGAAAAAAGAATGGGATCCGGACCGTAACTGGTATATATCATTTGAAGTGCCGAGAGATGACCACTTTATCCCCGAAGGATTCCCGAAACCGGTTCTCCAGCTTGACTGCGTGACGCTGCTCCCATGGATAATGGAAGAACCATATTAAATAACCCGGCATTTAAGCAGCCGGGTTATTTTTTACTGATTCCGTCCCAGCCATTTGTCCCACCACTTTTTCGGGGAGGCGGGCTTTTCCTTGACTGGATGCTGGTCTTTTGTTTGTTTGACAGGCTCTGAACCGTAGCACACATTCGCTGGCTCTGTGCCTTTCACAAAATACGTGTAATGCTTGGCTGCGCAGCCGGGGCCGGAGGAGTAGCCTGTTGCCGGATCGATGTAGACGCCGGTCACGCCTTTTGGCGGTTTAAAGGCTGTTTCGGGTTCTCCTTTGAGCGCATCCTCCATAAACTCCGCCCAAATGGTTTTGGCATAGTTTTTTTCTTCGACTGAGTCGATGGTGCTGTTTTTGTCATAGCCCGTCCAAACACCCGCAGCCAGCTTCGGATTGAAGCCGATCATCCAGCTGTCCGCGCTTGTTGTGCCTGATTTTCCCGCATAGGTTCTAGTCAGGCGGTCCGTGATTGTCCGTCCTGTCACGGATGTATAGCCGTTTAAATCTGTATCAAACATGCCTGTCATCATATTAGCGGTCACAAAGGCAGCTTTTTCATCCAGCACTTGTTTATGCTGATTCGGGCTTTCGTACAGTACATGGCCGGCCGCATCAGTTACCCTCGTGATAAAGGTCGGTTCAATTTGCTTCCCGCCATTTGCAAGCATAGCGTAAGCATTGACCATCTCAATCGGGCGCACCGGTTCTGTGCCGAGGGCCAAGGATGGCAGCGCTTGGAGCTGCGCGGTGATGCCAAATTCCTTTGCCGCCTGAACGAGCTTGTTCATCCCGAGAAAGAGATGGGTCTTCACAGCGTAAATGTTGTCAGACAGCGCCAGCGCCTGAAGAAGCGTAATCGGTTTGTTTGCGTAATAACCGTTATAGTTGCTTGGAGAATAGGTTTCTCCCTTTGCGTCTATTTGAAACTCGGTTTCTTCGCTTTTCATCAGTGTCACTGGCGTAAACCCGCTCTGGATCGCTTTATAATACAGTAACGGTTTGATTGTCGAAGCGGGCTGGCGTTTCGCCTGTGTCGTCCTGTCAAATGGGCTTTTTTGATAATCTCTGCCGCCGACTTGAGCGAGAACATGTCCTGTGCGTGGATCAATGGCTGAAAATCCGACTTGAATGTCAGAACCGGCGTTAACCGTTTCGGTAATGGTTTCCTCGGCAATGCGCTGAAGCCGTTTATTTACGGTTGTATACACATTTAACCCGCTCGTTTCAATTTGCTCCCGCGTCATGCCGAGTTTTTTTTCCAAATCTCTCATCGCATTATCATAGAAATAAGGCGCTTTTCTGCTGATGGCGTGTTTATTCAACGGCTGATAGGAAAGAGGCTCTTTGATCAGCTCGTCCGCTTTTTTGCGGCTGATCATCCGCTGCTTTTCCATCATCCGCACAATTGTTTTTTGGCGATCCTTAGCCTTTGTTTCATTGACATAAGGCGAATAGCCGGAAGGGCCTTTCGGAATACCGGCCAAAAGCGCCGCCTCCGCATCTGTCAGGTTTTTGGCATGCTTGCCGAAATAGAGGCGGGATGCGGCTTCAATGCCATAGGCGCCGTGTCCGTAGTAAATCGTATTTAAATAGCCTTCTAATATCTCGTCCTTAGAATAGTTTTGTTCCAGGCGGATTGTATAGAACGCTTCATTCCATTTGCGTTTCCACGTTTTATCGTGTTCAAGGTATAAGTTTCTCGCATATTGCTGGGTGATGGTGCTTGCGCCCTGAACCTTGGCAAATGCTTTCAGGTCAGCAAGCGCCGCACCGGCCATGCGTTTATAATCAAAGCCATGGTGATCATAGAAGTTCTGGTCTTCAATTGCCACCGTCGCTTTTACAATCGTCGGATTCATGTCCTTTAAGGGGACCCAATAGCGTTTTTCGCCATAGTTCGTCTCCCCGAGTTTAGAGCCGTCACTTGCAAATAAAATCGTGGATTGCGGCACTTGAACCGAGGGAGCGCCCTGGTATTTAGCTATCAAAATGACAGTCATAAACACAGCAGCTGCCGCTAAGCACGCGAAAGCCCCAAGAAAGATAAAGGCGCGAACGGTTTTGAGCGTCAGTCTCAGCCGTTTATTTGTCATTGCATCCACAATGGTTCCCCCTTTTTTTATGTTTCTACTATTATGAGAAAAAAAGATTGTTTTTAAACATCGCATACAGGACGCATCTTTACTTTTTCCCCGCCATCCTCTATACTTTTTCCTTAGGTGAAAATGCGATTTCAACCGGGAATAAAAGCTGAAAAGACGCTTACAATAAATGAAATACAGCCTTGAAAGGGAGATGACAATTGAGCGAACTTTGGTACACAGAGAAGCAGACGAAAAACTTTGGCATTACATTGAAGGTTAATCAAACATTACATACAGAACAAACTGAGTTTCAGCATTTAGAAATGGTGGAAACAGAAGAGTTCGGCAACATGCTGTTTTTGGACGGTATGGTCATGACGTCAGAAAAAGACGAATTCGTTTATCACGAAATGGTGGCGCATGTGCCATTGTTTACGCACCCGAATCCTGAGCATGTGCTGGTTGTCGGCGGCGGTGACGGCGGCGTCATCAGAGAGATTCTGAAGCATCCGAGCGTGAAAAAAGCGACACTTGTTGATATTGACGGCAAGGTCATCGAATACTCTAAAAAGTTTCTTCCTTCTATTGCAGGAAAACTTGACGATCCGCGTGTTGACGTGCAAGTGGATGACGGATTTATGCACATTGCGAAATCTGAAAATCAATATGACGTCATTATGGTAGATTCAACTGAACCAGTCGGACCTGCTGTTAACCTGTTTACAAAAGGGTTCTATGCCGGAATCGCGAAGGCGCTGAAAGAAGACGGCATTTTCGTCGCTCAGACGGACAACCCATGGTTCACACCGGAATTAATCACAAATGTACAGCGTGACGTGAAGGAAATCTTCCCGATTACAAAGCTGTATACGGCGAACATTCCGACATACCCAAGCGGTTTGTGGACATTTACAATCGGTTCGAAAAAATATGATCCGCTTGAAGTGGAAGACAGCCGTTTCTTTGACATTGACACGAAATATTACACAAAAGATCTTCATAAAGCGGCGTTTGTTCTGCCGAAATTTGTGAGTGACCTGATTAAATAATGAATGTATGGCGCAGGAGCGAATCTTGCGCTTTTTTACAGGAAAGCGAGGGTTTTATAGATGAGATTTGATGAAGCTTATTCAGGAAAAGTATTTATCGCGAGCCGTCCAGAGTGGGAAGAGGCGGACGCCATCCTTTATGGCATGCCGATGGACTGGACAGTGAGCTATCGTCCGGGATCACGCTTCGGCCCGGGAAGAATCCGCGAAGTGTCAATCGGCCTTGAAGAATACAGCCCGTATCTGGACCGTGATCTGGCGGACCTGAACTTCTTTGACGCCGGCGACATTCCGCTGCCATTCGGCAACCCGCAAAAAAGTCTTGATATGATTGAAGAATATGTGGACAGCATTTTAGAAAAAGGGAAATTCCCAATGGGCATGGGTGGGGAGCACCTCGTGTCATGGCCTGTCATTAAAGCGATGTACAAGAAATACCCAGACCTGGCGATTATCCATTTTGACGCACATACAGATCTTCGCGTTGATTATGAGGGAGAACCGCTTTCTCACTCCACGCCGATCCGCAAAGCGGCAGAATTGATCGGACCGCAAAATGTGTATTCATTCGGAATTCGTTCCGGCATGAAAGAAGAGTTCGAATGGGCAAAGGAAAACGGCATGCACATCTCTAAGTTTGAAGTGCTTGAACCGCTGAAAGAGGTACTTCCGAAGCTGGCAGGCCGTCCGGTATATGTCACAATCGACATTGATGTATTAGACCCTGCACACGCACCGGGAACAGGAACTGTTGACGCCGGCGGCATCACGTCTAAAGAACTGCTTGCATCCGTGCATGAAATCGCGCGCTCAGAGGTACATGTGAAGGGCGCTGACTTAGTGGAAGTCGCACCAGTGTACGATCACTCAGAACAAACAGCAAACACTGCCAGCAAAATCATCCGTGAAATGCTGCTTGGGTTTGTAAAATAAGAGAAACATCCAGACTCTTGTCTGGATGTTTTTTGTTCCCATGCTTTGCAAACATCTTATTCAAGGTGGAAAGAGGGAACGAAAAAAACCGCCGATGAAGGCGGTCTTAGATCATAGCACGTTGTGCAACTTCAAAATGTTCTGTAGATGAATTTGATACTTCTACTGTGACAAATACAGCACTCACAGCTAAACAAGCGAGTAATAATTTATACTTCCATTTCATATAAATTCACCCCCCCTTGAATGTGCTGTCTTGCTTCTTCAACCTTTAAAAAATAAGTAGATGCTTTTTTGTAATTTTCCTTCTGATGATAATACTTAGCAACATCGAGTGCAAAGTCTTCAATATCAGCATACATCATTTTACTTTCAAGGAAAACAAAACATTTTTCTATTGCTTCTTCATCAGGTCCAGACAAGTATAAAGATTCCAAAAATTCAAACTCCATTAAGTACACAGTGTCTTCGGCAGCTATTGAATATTCTCTTCCTTTTTTATGATATTCACAAGCGTTATCAATCTTACCTAATTTAAAATAAATTTGTGTAATTAGGAAAAAGGCTTGTGGCAGTGAAGGTAGCATTTTCGATTCTTCAAAAACATGAATAGATTTTTTTACATACTCTATCGCTGATTCAAGGCTGTGTTGGTTTTGCTTGCAAAGTGCAATATTATAAAGCGTTCTTCCCATTAGCTGCGGCTGCTGTTCTGCTTCAGCAAGTGTATAAGCTTTTTGGAAATGAGCAATTGCTTTATCATACTGTTTCAGGTCCAAAAAGTTAGCTCCAAACAGGGACTGGCATTGAATCATTCTGATATCATATGTAGTTTGTTCATTGTATATTTCAAAGGCTTGACGTGCATAGTCCATGGACACATAAGTTTGCTTCATATAGTAATACACTTCTGACATTTTGAAAAAGAATTCAGCTTTATCAATTTTATCTTTAACAAAATTCAGTTTGCTCTCTGCTTTTTTAAAAAATTGAATGGCTAATATATATTCCCGGCGGTCCAGTTCGTACATACCTCTGAAGAAATTAAAGTAGTATTCAAGCAGTCCGGTTAAACGAGCCTGTTTTTTATCAATTTCAAGCAGCAAATCGGACAGTCGCGGCTGTTCCTCTATCCGCATTTTTTCTAACGGTTCAAGATACTCAAGCATCAGATTGTGCCGGAATTCCATCAGTGAATAATACAAATGAAGATCCTGGTCTTCTTCTATTTGGGCCAGCTCTTGTTTGATTTCTCTTCGTAAGTATTCCGCATCCGGTATGCTGAATCGGCGTATGTACATGTACCATTCATTAATCTTTTCTCCCACGGAAGAAGAAGATATGACACTTGTCACCTTTGAAAATCCCTCCCTTCACCATTCTATATATGTCATATTTTATCATTTTCATTCAGATCAAAAGCGCAAAAAAACCGCAATTTTTTTTTCGTTACACCGCATGGTAGCCGGAATTTCTTCAAAAACAGCTTTTACCCTCGGCTGTTTGTACAAGCAAACACATTCACCTTCCATATTCTGTTGTATCTGCGTGAGCAGTGTATGTTGAAAAGGAAGTGATGAAATGAGGAAAAACCAGCTTTCCTTTAAAGAAAAAGCAGAAGCTACACAAGATTGTTTGTGTTTTTGTGAGGAAGAAGTCAGCCGTGAAGCCATGTTTCAAGCGCCGATAGAAGTGCCCGAGGGGTTTGTTGTTGATCCGGCTGAGGCTGTTGCAAACGTCACATGGAATGCAGACAGCCTTTCTTGTGTCAGTGAACGCTGTTTAATTCAAACGGGGCCTGAGCCTGATGAGGTCGGTGTTCAATTTGCAGTCCGCCTGCAGGGAACCGTCACGCTTCTTGTCAGTGTCTCACCTGTGCGAAATCAATATGGACAAGGGGAGGGGGCTATTTCTGTCATTCACAATGCAGAGATCGATCAAGTTGTCTATTATTCTGATGAACCGGATGATTGCCCGGATATCAGTGACATCACGATCGAGAACCTTGTTGTCGTCCCGCCGTTTTACGGCAGTCCTTTATCGGTGACGGGAACGATTGTGCTTGTACCGGGACCGGAGCCTGTTTATGCGTTTACAGCGAATCCAGATGATCAGTCGGTTTCTGTGATTGATACCAATACTCATACCGTGGTGACAACGATTGCTCTTCCGTACGAGCCGACAGGTATTGAGATGACCCCGGATAAAAGCTCTGTGTTTGTCTTGCATTTTAACAATAATATGATTTCTGTCATCGATTATGACACATTGACTGTTACTGCATCCATACTGCTAAATCAGCCGCCTGAAACAATTAAATTTGGGCCTGAGCACGATTTCGCTTATGTTCTCGCCGGTAATGCCATTTATGTGATCAGAATAGAAACTTCAACTGTAGAAAGGTCTATTCCTGTTGAAGGGTATGATATTGCAATTGATCCTAATGGGTTGTTCGCCTATGTTCTTGATTTTGGTTTAGTGCAAAAAGTGGATTTATCTACCGGTGACGTTACAGGAACGATTGAACGAGAGCTTATTGTCAATTCTATAGAAACAAAGCCGCCGGAGCGGTATGCCTATGTATTAGAACAAGATCACTTCTTAAATTATTTGACGATTATTGATTTAGATACGTTTACGATCAGTAGCACCCAAGAGCTGGAGTATGAGGGTGAGTATCAAATGTTTAAGAGCGGTTCAGGATTGTATTTGTTTGATGGTTTCACTCACAATCTATATTCCGTCAGTCCAAGTGGTGCAGGCGTAATAGGAAATCTTCCGCAATCGGCAAGAGATTTTGCGTTTACCCCGAATGGCGAATTTCTGTATGCAACTCGTTTTATAGAGCAAAGCATCATTGTTTACAACACGGATGACTATTCTGTGGAAACTGTCATATCGCTTGGCGTTTCACCGAGTGACATTGCGATTTAACCAATTGTATATTGTGCCTTTCTAAAAGGGATGTGAAATCATGAAAAAGAATGACCTTTCTGCTTTACAGGAAAATTGTTTCTGTTTTTGTGATGAAGAAGATAGCCGTGAAGCATCATTTCAAGTTCCTATTGAAGTGCCGCTAGGTTTTACTGTTGATCCGGCTGAGGCAGTTGGGAACGTGACGTGGAATACTGATAATCTTGCATGTATCAGTGAACCTTGTATAACCGAGGCAGGGGTTGTTTATGGCATTCGCCTTCAAGGTACGATTGAATTATTGGTTAGTGTTGAACCCGTACGAAATGAATATGGACAGGGAGAGGCAGCAATCTCAGAGGTTCATACAGCGGAAATTGATCAAATTGTTTATTATTCCGGACAGGCAGAGGACTGTCCGGATCTGAGCCAAGTCACAGTAGAAAATATAGTGATTGTTCCACCTTTTTACGGAAATCCACTGACCGTAACGGGAACAATCATTCTAGTGCCGGAGCAGGAGAAACGTTCTTACGTGTTTACTGCCAATACTGGAGACAGCACGGTTTCAGTTATTGATGCAGAATTAAACACTGTTGTAAAAACGATTCCATTTTCTGCTGTCCCGACTAATTTAGGCGTTACTTTTGATAAAGCATACACGTACGTCCTTCATGGGAATACAAACCTTGTCTCAGTAATTGATAACAACACACTAACGATTATAAATACCATTACTGTTGGAGGAGGGCCTAGAAAGATTGAATTTGATGCAACAGACGAGTTCGCGTATGTGATGGCCGCTGGCTCTATTTATATAATTAACATGGCTTTCCAAACGGTGATTAATGTCTTCCCAGTACCTGGTGCCTCAGATTTTGCCCTAGATCCAAATGGACAGTTTGTCTATATCGCCAATACGAGTGGATGGTCGGTTGATCAATATGATGTGAATACAGGCCAGTTGGTAGCAAGTATCATTAATACATTTGAATATCCAAGCTTAATTCAAACCCCTTACGCTGGTAATTTTGCTTACGTGATGAATAATGAACTGTGGCCGAAAAATGTAACAGAAATCAGTTTGTCACCATTAAGCAGGGGAGGCGACTTTGACCGCCTATTTGACACCCTGAGGACGATTGTATTTTCTGCGGATAGCACTAGAGCTTACTTTTTAGAGACTTATAGTGAACCGTTTCTCATTGACAATTTACATGTCGTTGATACCGCTACACAAAACATCATTGCAAACGTATCATTTCCTAATGCCTTTGATTTAACAGTCACACCCGACAATCAATACATTTACGCGGCACAGCCCGGCGACAACACAGTGACCGTGTATCGCACAAGTGATTATACAGCCGTAACGGTCATTCCGGTTGGCGACGGTCCGTCTGCGATTGCGATGTAGCTTATTTCACAGATCGAGAGAAGCGGAACTGCGATAAGAGAATCGTTTATAAATAAAAGATCCGATCTGCTGGATGGCAGCTAAGATGATCAGAAACAGCAGTTCACTTATAGTAAAACTGAACATCCACCATATCCCGGCTCCTGTCAGCACGACCACTAGCACTTTTCTGAACAGGCTGCCATGCTGGAATAGCTGAAGCAAATACGTTCGCATATAAAACAATAAATACAGAATTAGTAACACCGCTAGCCCCATTGTAACGGCAGCGGGCGTGTGAAAGCTGAAGGGAACGGCTTTAACGATTTCGAACATGCAGCCGAAAACGCTGACTTGATACAATACAGCAGCCATCACATATGATTGTCGGATGCCCCTATAGCTGTCGCGCAGCAATTTTATATCGCCGGCATAACGGCTGCACAGCTTGCGATGCTGAAAGTCACAGCAGCTTTGATGAGACTGTGTGAGTTTCTGAAAAGCTGCTGTCATGTTTTTGACAGATTGCGTCACGTAGTGAAGATACAGATAGGCGGGCAGCATCAGTACTGATGCGGCACAAGCCAACAGCCCAAGGCGGGCGGCGTCATTTTTGATCAGCTGTACATATCGGCCCGCAGCTTCGGCGCCTGAGTGAAACCAGCCGAAGGAATAAGCCGCCATAGCCACAAACAGCAATAACACAGTAAAGACAGTGCTTTTTTTCATTGTGTCATCACTTCTTTCTGAGGCACATGAATGACTGCTTTGTTAGAAGAAACCATTGCTTCAATGAGAGCCAAGAAATCATGAGAATTCATCTGCTGAATGGTGCGGTAAAGGCCGAGAAACGAGCAATCATACTGTTCACACTCTGCCGCCCATTCAAAGCATTTACGCACGTAATCACTGTCATAGATGATCGCGTTGACGAAAGAATCCTTGCCGTATTCAAGCCAGGCTTCGGTACGGTTTTTCTGCTGCGTGATATAGTAAGATGCTACATCAATGTATGCGGAAGAATGTGCCCCTTTACTGTGAAGGATCAAAAAGCCGCCATCCTCTGATAAGTGAACATCCGCTGATAGGCTTTGGATATTCAAACGGTACGTTTGCCGGATCTCTTGAAAAAACGGCGAATCTATGTTGAACAGGATGCGAGAGGCAATGTCCCAGTACAGCTTCAATGTCAAAAGTCCGTTTTCTCCTGGGAGCGCCCCAATTTGTCTTCCGGTCCAAGTGTCTTCCGGCTGCTCCTCATCACCCTTTACGACTTTTTGTGAGAGGGGAGGGCATGCAGGAATGATTTTTCTGTCAGAGCGGCTGCCAGAGCGATTTTCCAGCCTGAGCTGAGAAGGCAAAAGAGTTTCCGCGTCTTCTGTGCCGCCGATCAGAAATAGCGTCATCTGATGGGGCTGGTAGGCGGCCGCATAGGCTTCCTGCAGATCACAGACCGTTAGAGCCTCAATGTCTTTTTTTCTGCCCGCGGGGAAGACTGCGGCTGGTGAGGCAGGAGACAGCATCTGGATTAGCTGATAATGGTAATGAAGCTGGTGGTTAAGAAGCGCCGTTTCTATTTCACTTGTAATCACGGCTTTTTCCTGAGCAATGATCTGCTCATCAAACGAGTGGTTCCATAAAGCGTCAAGCAGGATTGGAATGGTTTGTCTAAGCCGATCCGGCAATGAGGTAAACATGAAATTTGTATCAGTGTAAGTGGTGAATGCATTCAACAGCGCTCCTTGTTCAAAAAAATCACTATACAGATTCCGGCCGTTATGCCAAAAGAGGAGGTGTTCTAAAAAATGCGCTGTGCCATATGGCAGCAGCCTGCCGCCGGTTTCTGACTGTAAGCGGACATCCCGGCTTCCAAAGCCGGTTTTGACATTGCACAGTCTTAAATGGGCGCGGGGGAATTGTAACCTAAATATTTTCATTCCGTTGTCTGCGTATCTGATATCGGTTCGTTCATCCAGCTGTTGAAAAAAGGCTTCCTTTTCCATATCTCTCATCCCCTTACTACATGAGCTCCGATATATGTAAGTTTCTTTATGAATTGCAGCAAATCAAGGCAAGTGACCGCTGAGATGCTGTACAGCAAGTCTTCTTTTTTGCAAGAGAAACGGCGCAGGATTCCCATATAGGCTAAGAGCCCTTCAGGAGAATCAAATTGCAGCAGGATTTCATTGATTAAAAATTGCTTTGCCTTGTTTAATTCGGGTTCATCCGTGTGAAAACCTGATACAGCTTCCAATATTCTTGGAGGAATCTCGTTTTCATAAATCTGGTCGGTGCATACGGAAACAAGCAGCATATTGCTCATGATGTCATAGCGGGTGATCACATGGTAAACAGCCAAATCTTTTTCGCGAAAATGCCGAAATAAAGCGGAATGGCCGTACTTGCCGAGCAATCCGTCTATCAGCTGGATGGCTAAATAATCGCGGACATCTTTCATGTCTCCGCAGTCAAAGCCAAGTGTCATAACGGACGGTCCCGCTATGCTGCGTGTCTCTGTTTCAAAAATATGCTGATTCACAGGTTTTCTTACAGCAGACACGGCGGACGCCTTTGAGGCATGTCCCTGAACATCACATGACTGTATATTTCCTAATATGTTCAGCTGTTTCTGCTGAGAAAATAAATCAGCGATAAATTCCGACGCATCCAGAAAACGTTTAGGATGCACAGCCATTAGCTTTTCTTTTCGGCCAAACATAGCAGTGCCGTACATCGGGTTTCCAAAGGCTTCCTCCGCCAGACGGGCTGCTGAATAGGAGAACGGGTCAGCGAATTTCTTTTCCATTTTCAGCAGCAGTTCGGCTTTTGCCTTTTCCGCTGCGCTGGCAGAAAGAGAAACCGGAAAAGAGGACATGTCAACAAAAGTGTTCAGAAGAGTATCTGTTTGAAACCCCTCATCATATAACGGGTGAATCATGCGGGTCCCGTACGTTTTCAGCTGCTGGTCAAAAAAGAGATTTGCTGAATACATGAAGCGGCGGCCGGCGGCATAGCCGAAGGTGGCGATGATATTTTGCTTCTGGTGTGCAGCCGCGCCGTAAAAATAAATTGCTTCCTCCTCAGGTTCCGCCGCGCTTTCGATCGGCTTCAGAAAGCTCGCGGCGATCGAGATGGTTGAAAATTGATCAGTCGTCAGCAGGTTAACTTCCAAGCCGTTCTCTTTTTCCGCTTGTATCAAAGAAACCACCATCCTGTTTTTGCAGTAAATAGACAATGATCAGCCCGGCAATCGGAATGACTGCCAAGGAAATAACAGTGCCTGTTAAAGTTGCTAAAAAAAGAGGAATACAAAATACATAGGAACGGTATTTAGAGAAGCCGCTCCAGAGCTGCTGCTCCGTCTGCCAGCTGAAGGACGGCTTTTTTTCATCTGAAATTAACCGAATATAAGCCCCCGCCAGCAGCAATTCCATACACTGCAAAAAAGTCAAAAGTGAAATCGGCCGGCCGCTGATCAAGCCCATTATCATGGCAATCAAAATAAACCCGCCGGCCAATAAACCGGAATAAAAGCGATATTTCGCCCAAAGCATCGTTCTGCGTTTAATCGGAAGCGTGATCAGCAGCATCCGGTCATTTTTTTCAAGAGAATACAATAAAGCAATCGGTGAGCAGATCAGCAGGAGAGCGCTAATCACGATATAGACGACATGCTGATCGGCAATGCCGGTGTTCATCATCTGAAACGAAAAGAAGCCGCTGAATGCCCCCATCACAATATAATTTAACAGCATCGCTTTAGAGGAAATAAACCGGTTCCATTCTCTTTTATAAAACGAAAATTCTGATGTCCGCATAAAAGAATGCATCTTGCTCTGCTGCTGAGGCGCCTGCAAAAATGAAGGGAAGTCAATCACAATAGCCCAGAGCATGTGAATCGTACATAGCGGGATCGTCACGGCAGGCATCCAAGCCGCACTGAAGCACACGCAGGTGAATACCGCCGCATGCAACAGGAGTGCCGTTCTCCTTTTTTTGACAAAAAGATTGCTTAACAGAACGCCGAAAATAATTGAATAGACAGTAAAAAACGAAAATCTGCCGAGCCAATACAGGGTTTGTGCTCCTGACAGCGTTCCGTTTCCGAATAAGAACAGCGGTAAGATGAAAAAGAAGAGCGTCCTTCTCAAGCAAGTATCAACGAACAAAACCACACTCTGAGCGAGCCAGAAGCTCCGGGAAGAGATCGGCAACAGACAGCTCAGCTTCATGTAGGATTCCTTCCATTGGGATGTAACAGAGAGAAATACCATGTACGCATTCATAAACAGAAGCGCGAGTGTGATGTATGTTTTTCCTAAAGTTGATTCATCAATGCCTGCCTGGCGGATCAGCCCGATTTCAAACAAGGCCAGAACGGCAAGCCCTGCGGTGATACGAATGGCGTCTTTTTTTCCTTGGCGGCCGTAAAGCTGCTTGAACAGCAATGACAGAATCGGAAACAGGTTATTCATGGCCGATCACCTCAAAAAATTCACGCCGAAGATCGGTCTCCTCTCCAATCGGAATGACCTTCCGGATCTGTTTGTGATGAAGGATGGCCGCATAATCACAAAATCTCTGCACCACATCGAGCAGATGGGAAGAAAACAAAATCGTTCCGCCTGCCTTGCAATACTCTTTCATTTTCTGATAGAAGACCTCTATTGACTCCACATCCAAGCCGACAAGCGGCTCATCCAAAATAAACAGGGGAGCCCCGAGCAATAGCCCAGTCATCAACACAACCTTTTGCCTGTTGCCGAGGGACAGCTCGGAAATTCTCCGGTTTGTGTATTGGGAAAAGTGAAATTCCTCTGCCAAACTGTTAAACTGCTGCTCTGAGAAATCTTTCTGATACAGAGAATGAACGAAAGAAACATAGTCCTTCGCCGTAATTTCTGTAAAAAGAAGCGGATAATCGGCAGCGAAGTAGCGGCGGATCTTCAGCTCATCTGATGTTTTCTGCGGCATGCCGGCATTCGCTTCAATGCCGCACAGCGTAAAGTGTCCGCTGAAATTACGGTTAACCCCAGTCAGCGTATTGATCAGCGTTGTTTTTCCGGCGCCGTTTACCCCGAGCAGTCCGTAAACGGCGCCTTTTTCTAAATGTAAATCTACGTTTTCTAAGATAACGTTGTCTTGCTCGTACCACACGGATACATCGTGTATATCCAAAATGCTCATCGCGAGTCAGCCTTCCGCGCGCGCATACCGAAAATAATGGCGATAGCGATAGAAATCAGCGTAAACACATAATCGCTTTTTACGAAGTAGACGACCGCGCCGATGACAAAAATAATTGAAAGGATATACAGTAGAATTTTTCTTTGTGCTGGTGACAAATTGTTTCCCTCCTAAATAAGCTGGACCACATCTTCTAATTGTTCATTTTTGGCCCAGGAGCAGATGTTTTTTCTGTGGTATTTGTTGGAGTTCAGCCCTTTTAAGTAACAGCCTCCGCAATAGCCGCTGAACGGGCATTTGTCTTTCATGCAATGCTCGCTGAACCGCGGCGCCTGCGCTTTCCACAGTTTATGGACAAGAGGGGAGTCAAAGATGCTTTCATATGAATCATGAAATATATTTCCCAATGAAAATTCCTTCGGGAAGAGTGCGCACGGGCGTACTTCTCCGAACGGGCTGATCACAATCGATTTCCAGCCGGCGCCGCAGTTCGCCGCGCGTTTTCTTTCATACGGAATGATCGGGATCAAATCTTTAAATTCATCAATGACATTTTGCTCATACTCCATAAATTTGCGGTGCTGTTCGGCATCTTTCGTCGGATGGACAATATCTCTGCCTCTTCCGAAATCATCAACCCAATTGTAAGAGAACGCTTTCGCACCGAGATCGCGCACCTTTTGGGCCATGTCGTGGATTTCCCACATGTTTTTTTCGAAAACCGACATGGCGACTCTGACAAAAATACCATGATCACTCAACAATTTTATCGTTTTACAGGTTTGGGCAAAAGAGCCTTTTCTCCCTCTAAATGAATCATGCACGTCGGACTGTACGCTATCCAGTGATATGCCAACGATAATTTTTTGCTTATAGGCTTTTAACATCTCCAGGCTTTCTTTTCGCATCAGCGTTCCGTTGGTTAAGACGGCGACCTTTTTGAATTTCTTTAACACATATTCAAGAATCTCATTGGCGTTCGGATGAACGAAAATTTCGCCGCCTGTGATTTCACACGTTAAAACGCCGTTGTCATACAGCATATCAGCTGTTTTCTTAAATTGATCAATGGATACGGTGCCGAGCGCTTCCGGCGAGCTTTCTAAATAGCAGTGAGCGCACTTTAAATTGCAGCGGTGTGTCAGCTCAAATGTGGCATGCAGCGGCATTGGAAATTCATTGCTTCCGCTGGTGACGATTTTGTGAAAGCGTGCCCGGTTTTCAAGCTGAATGACCTGCTTATTCAAAAGCATGCTGAGCATGTCATAATACCAGTCCTTATGGTCTTCCGGCGACTCATCATATTTTGCGCATTGCTCTTCTAAAATCTGTTCAGCCGTTTTTTGACCGTCCATCAGCATACAAAGCTCGTAAGCCGTTTTGTTGAGATCTAAGTATTCAAAATCAGAGATCGAGACGTTATCACGCAAGTAGTCAATTTCCAGCACACCGCCCTCAGGCAACTGGTGGACTCTTACACTTTCATTAATAAATGGAAACATCTGCTCTATAAACAAAATACCATCCCCTATACATATGATTCAAATGTAAAAATCATTGTGTATGTATAACCAAGATGTAGATTTTAGTTAAATTTTGTATTTTAGTTAAAAAGGGCATAGTAATTTACTATGCCCTTTTCCGGAGAACCTTATCCCCAGAGACCGAATAGACCTGTTGCACCGGCAATTTCAAAATCAGGGATAGGGCCGTCCACTAAGCAAGCGGCTCCGATTGAGCATGTTGCACAACCTTTGTTTTCTACAATGACAGCTTTTTTCATAATTGAATCCTCCCTTTTTTTGTTTTTCTAGCAGATCTTTGATGTACTTTTATATTAAAACTATCAAATTACCAATTCAATACATATATTTTGAAGAAAATGTGAATTGTAAACGGTAGAATTCGGAAAAATGTAATATTTCCTCAAGGTAATTAGTGGTATGATTTTCTCTTCTATAAAGGAATTGCTTTTTCTGAGGTTTATCTTCAAATCTGATGAGCAATGATGGTAAGATAGAAGCAGTTGAAGTTTACAAACCGAATGATTATACTATTCAAGTCAAAGTGGAAAGATGAAAAGGACGTGTCAGAATGAAGCAAGAGACACCGATAACAATCCATGTGAAATCTGTAGTCGAGGATGACGGAAACGAAGAAGTGATCGAATTCCGCACCACCGGATTTTACTATGTGAAACAGAATAAAGTGTATCTATCTTATTATGAAGAACACGACTTAGGCAAAGTGAAAACGATTGTGAAAGTAAGCGAAGGCGAAGTGCTTGTCATGAGATCAGGCGCTGTCAAAATGAACCAGCGTTTTGTAACTGGAGCTTCCACAATCGCCAAATATAAAATGTCATTTGGTGAGCTTGAGCTGAAAACGAGCACAAAATCGATTCAATCTGATCTCGGCGAAGAAAAAGGCCGTATCAGTATCGCATATGATATGCATGTCGGAGACGAGCAGCAGCATTTACATAATATGACGATTACGTATGAGGGAGGAACTCACGCATGAACATTGCGGAACAAATGAAGGACGTGCTGAAAGAGGAAATTAAAGCAGCCGTTCTGAAAGCGGGACTGGCTGAAGAAAGCCAGATTCCTAACGTCGTTTTAGAAACACCGAAGGATAAAACACACGGCGATTATTCAACAAATATGGCGATGCAGCTGGCGAGAATCGCAAAAAAAGCGCCGCGCCAAATCGCTGAGGAGATTGTCACTTCTTTTGATAAAGGAAAGGCTTCTATTGAAAAGCTTGATATCGCCGGTCCTGGATTTATTAATTTCTATATGGACAATCAATATTTAACGAAGCTGATTCCATCTGTACTGGAAGCAGGGGAAGCATACGGGGAAACGAACATCGGAAACGGTGAACGAGTTCAGGTAGAATTCGTATCAGCGAATCCGACGGGAGACCTTCACCTCGGCCACGCGCGCGGTGCGGCTGTCGGCGATTCCTTGTGCAATGTTCTTGCAAAAGCGGGTTATGATGTGAGCCGCGAATACTACATTAACGATGCCGGAAACCAAATCAACAATCTGGCGCTCTCTGTTGAAGTCCGTTACTTTGAAGCACTCGGATTGGAAAAACCGATGCCGGAGGATGGCTACCGCGGCGAGGATATCATTGCGATCGGAAAGCGTCTCGCTGAGGAATACGGTGATCGTTTCGTTAACGAAGAGGAAAGTGAACGCCTTGCGTTTTTCCGTGAATACGGCCTGAAATACGAGCTGGAAAAGCTTCGCAAGGACTTGGAAAATTTCCGTGTACCGTTTGATGTGTGGTATTCAGAAACTTCACTGTACCAAAACGGAAAAATCGACAAGGCGCTTGAAGCGCTCCGTGAAAAAGGCCATGTCTATGAGGAAGACGGCGCGACTTGGTTCCGTTCCACAACGTTCGGCGATGACAAAGACCGCGTATTGATCAAGAAGGACGGCACATACACATACCTGCTTCCTGATATCGCGTACCATAAGGATAAGCTTGACCGCGGCTTTGATAAGCTGGTCAACGTATGGGGCGCCGACCATCACGGCTACATCCCGCGTATGAAAGCGGCAATCGAAGCGCTTGGCTATGAAAAAGGAACGTTGGAAGTAGAAATCATTCAGCTCGTGCACCTTTACAAAAACGGCGAGAAAATGAAAATGAGCAAACGGACGGGGAAAGCGGTAACGATGCGCGACCTGATTGACGAAGTCGGCTTGGATGCCGTGCGTTATTTCTTCGCGATGCGCAGCGCTGACACGCATATGGATTTTGACTTGGATCTTGCTGTATCAACATCTAACGAAAACCCTGTGTATTATGCGCAATACGCACATGCCCGCATTTGCAGCATGCTTCGCCAAGGGGAAGAACAAGGACTCACACCGGCGGCGGATCTAGATTTCAGCCCTATTCAATCAGAAAAAGAATATGATCTGCTGAAAACAATCGGCGGCTTCCCAGAGGCAGTGGCGGAAGCGGCGGAAAAACGAATTCCGCACCGTGTGACGAATTATATTTATGACTTGGCTTCAGCTCTGCACAGCTTCTATAATGCGGAGAAAGTCATCGACCCTGAAAACGAAGAGAAAAGCCGTGCGCGCCTAGCTTTAATGAAAGCAACGCAAATCACGCTGAACAACGCGCTTCAATTGATCGGCGTATCGGCTCCTGAAAAAATGTAATCATGCTGAAAGGACAAAGCCAGAGGGCTTTGTCCTTTTTTTTGTTACAGAATCGTGTGATATAGTTCACAAACTTCTTCACCGAGTTTTTGTATGATAAGGCTGATTATTGAATCAGTGAAAGGGGCAAGCCGAATGATTAACCGTCAACACTTTCAATTATCGCTGCAGTCATTGAGCTTGGTGGCAGGGTTTATGGTTTGGGTGCTGATTTCGTCACTTATCTCCCAGATCACATTAGATATTCATTTGAGCAAAGGCGAAATCTCCTTGGTAACGGCCATACCCGTTATATTAGGATCGCTTCTCCGTATTCCGTTGGGATATTTGACCAACAGATTTGGCGCGCGGATCATTTTTATGATCAGCTTTATATTGCTTTTATTCCCTGTATT
This sequence comes from Bacillus sp. LBG-1-113, assembly GCF_020708615.1. Taxonomy (NCBI): domain Bacteria; kingdom Bacillati; phylum Bacillota; class Bacilli; order Caryophanales; family Bacillaceae; genus Bacillus; species Bacillus sp. LBG-1-113. Next base: position 384,638 of record NZ_JAJFDG010000003.1, read on the forward strand.
TTGGATCAGTATTGCAGATTCTCTGTTTGATTTAATCGCGGGCGGTTTTTTCTTAGGGATTGGGGGAGCCGTTTTTTCCATTGGGGTTACATCTCTTCCGAAGTACTATCCTAAAGAAAAACATGGCGTTGTAAACGGTATATACGGCGCCGGGAATATCGGAACCGCGATCACTACATTTGCAGCTCCCGTGATTGCACAAGCGGCGGGGTGGAAAAGTACGGTGCAAATGTATATGGTCCTGTTGGCTTTATTTGCTTTGCTGCACTTTTTCTTCGGTGACCGGCATGAGAAGAAAGTGAAGGTGTCCGTAAAGACTCAAATCAAAGCTGTTTACCGAAATCATGTGCTGTGGTTTCTGAGTCTCTTTTATTTTATTACGTTTGGCGCCTTTGTCGCGTTTACAATCTATCTGCCAAACTTTCTTGTTGAACAGTTTGATCTGAGTCCTGCGGATGCCGGGCTGAGGACGGCAGGTTTTATTGCTGTATCCACGCTGCTCAGGCCCGCGGGCGGGTGGCTGGCTGATAAAGTGAGTCCGCTCCGCATCCTGATGTTTGTCTTTGCCGGCCTAACATTATCGGGCGTGATTCTGTCGTTTTCGCCGACGATCGGCATTTATGCCTTTGGGGCGCTAACGGTTGCGGTGTGCTCAGGGATTGGAAACGGGACGGTTTTTAAACTGGTTCCTTTCTATTTTTCTAAACAAGCGGGAATTGCCAACGGAGTTGTGTCTGCCATGGGCGGATTAGGCGGTTTTTTCCCTCCGCTGATCCTAGCGAGTGTATTTCAGGCGACGGGACAATACGCCATCGGATTTATGGCGCTTTCGGAAGTCGCGTTAGCAAGCTTTGTCATTGTCATATGGATGTATTGGCAGGAAAGAATGAAAACACATACAGAGAGAAGCGGGCACAGCGTAAACTGAAGGGCCGCCAGCGACTGGGAATTCACGAGATTGTAAGTTTTTTCTGAAAAGCACAAATGATTTCACGTTACAATAAATACACAACGTGACTTTTCTTCGAGGTGAGCTCATGAACTTTCTCTCTGTTCGAACATCTGATAAGGATCATATTTCCAGTGATCTTCATCAATTGCTGGAATCCATCAGCACAAAAAGAAAAATCGAAAAACACACATACCTGTTTCGAGAAGGAATGGATGCAGAAGAGCTTTATCTGATTCAGTCAGGACTCGTTGAAATCGGGAAGCTAACGTCTGACGGCAAAGACCTGACGCTTAGAATCTGCCAAAAAAATGATATTGTCGGTGAATTAACACTTTTCACAGAAGAACCGAGATATATGCTCAGTGCAAAAGTGCTGGAGGATGGCGAAGTGCTTGTCATCAATAAAGGCAGACTTGAAAAGGAACTAATCCACAATGGTGCTTTGACATTTGAATTTATGAAATGGATGAGCACCCATTTGCGCAAAATTCAATCCAAAATCAGAGACCTTCTTCTTCATGGCAAAAAAGGGGCACTCTATTCCACCCTTATCCGCTTGTCAAACAGCTATGGAGTGAACCGGAGTGACGGCATTCTCATTAACATTGCCCTGACAAACCAGGATTTGGCGAAATTTTGCGCGGCGGCAAGAGAGAGCGTCAACCGCATGCTGGGTGATCTCCGCAAACAAGGGGTTATTTCAATAGAGGAATCCGGAAAGATTGTACTGCATCAGCGGGACTATTTACGGTGTGAGATTGAGTGCGAACATTGCCCGTTAGAGATTTGCAATATTGATTAAGTGGAAACAAGGACAGCAATATGTCCTTGTTTTTATCTTGTTAGCTAAATGCACATGATGGCGAAAAAGAAGCACGCATTGACGATTTCAAGAATGCCGATCGTTTGAACAGGCCACTTCTTTCCGTGAAAAAACCAAGCACGCAAACTGCTGGGGATAAAGGCGAGAACGGCCCAGCCCGCGCCGAAAGCTGCGGAAAGCAAGGGGAGGATCAGGTGATAGACCCACGACCAGTAGGCAAATCCTCGATTATTCTTCTCCCGGATCACCGACTTCACATAAAATGAACTTCCGATAAAAAACAAAGCAGATTGTGCAAAAATAAACCATGCCCAGCCGTTAAGGGTTTCCGTCCCCAGCCAACAGCTGGCGAATCCTCCTGCACAAAAGAAAAAGACGCCCGCAAAATCATTCAGCAGCGCTCGTTCATTTTTTCGCCGGGCATAATACACATGAATGAGAAACAGCGGAAGCAAAGAAAAGGCAAGCCAGATAAAAGACGGCTTATGGATGACAGCGGCAAGCAAAAAGCTGCAGGCTGGAACACTGTAATAAAATATCCACTTTTGATAGGCGTTGATTTGTTTCTTTTTTAATGCCAGCGTAACAGGATAAACAGCCAAATAAAGAAACAGCCAGCCTAAAAATAGGGGAATATGCCAAAGAACCGCTCCTCCCTTCACCATACCGAGGCAAAATGGAATGAGCAGCATGGCCCAAGCGCCGTGCTGCTTCGGAATAAGCGCCTTCATCGAAACACTCCTTTCTTGCTTCATTATAAAAGCGACAATACCGCCAATAAGTGACATTCATCATATCATCTGTGAAATACATCACTGCTGTCATGGATCGGCCGGGCTACACTAAAGCTATCCTTAGCACAGGAGGCTTCCCTATGAATCAGTGTGACTACTTATTTTTTTTGAAACAACTTCCTATGTTTAATGAAGTGCCTCTACCCATTGTCGAAACATTGCTGAATAACGGGACGTTTATCCGCGGGTCATGTGATCAGGATCCATCTTTTCTCCATTCTCAATCCATTTATATTGTATTAAAAGGCAGTATTCGTTTTATTGACAGCAGGCTGCCTGAAGGGTCGCAAACCGTTGCGCTGTGGGAAAAAGGCGATGTGTTTCCCGTCGATCAAAAAGGCGGGCTGTTCTTATCTCCATTCATTTCAGTCCGCACATCCGAAGACATTCTTATGCTCAATATCCCTTTTTACATATTAAAAAAAATCATGTCCTATTACCCGAAGCTGCAGATGAATTTTCTGGTGATGCTCCAGCAAAATGTCTTTTTCTCTTATGAGCTGTTTTTGCGTTATCTGCATAGATCTCAGGATGAAAACGCTGAACCCGATTCCTAAAAGGAGTCGGGTTTTTTGATCAGTCTTTCCATTCCTTCTTCTTCATGTGAACTTTCTGTGAAAAAAGGGGAGTGTGTGACATAGTTCACAAGGAAATATCCTGCCTCTGTATATAGTGAACTTAGAATACCTGACTCGGAAGGAGTGAAATACTCATGAAAAAAAAGAAAATGAGTCCGCTGGTTAGGAGATTAAACTATTTCTCTCCTATTGAGCATCAATCAAATAAACATAGTCAAACAACCTATGAAGATCGTGATTGGGAGAATGTATACAGAAACAGATGGCAGTACGATAAGGTCGTCCGCTCCACCCACGGCGTTAACTGCACAGGGTCCTGCAGCTGGAATATATACGTGAAAAACGGCATCGTCACGTGGGAAGGGCAAAACCTGAATTATCCGTCAACCGGCCCGGATATGCCTGATTTCGAACCGAGAGGCTGTCCGCGAGGGGCCAGTTTTTCATGGTATATCTACAGCCCGCTCCGTGTGAAATATCCATACGTGCGCGGTGTGCTGATCAATTTGTGGCGTGAAGCATTGCAGGCTCATCAAAACCCTTTGGAAGCATGGAAATCGATTGTTGAAAATCCGGATAAAGCGAAGTCCTATAAACAGGCGCGGGGAAAAGGCGGTTTTGTGCGCGCTGAATGGCCGGAGGTGCTGAAGCTGATTTCGGCCTCTCTGCTCTATACAGTCATGAAATACGGGCCTGACCGGAATGTTGGCTTTTCCCCGATTCCGGCCATGTCCATGATCAGCCACGCGTCAGGCTCGCGGTTTATGTCTTTGATTGGCGGCCCTATGCTCAGTTTCTATGATTGGTATGCGGATCTTCCGCCGGCATCCCCGCAAATCTGGGGCGACCAGACAGACGTCCCGGAAAGCAGTGATTGGTACAACTCAGGCTATATCATCACATGGGGCTCCAATGTCCCGCTCACAAGGACGCCTGATGCGCACTTTTTGGCAGAAGCGCGCTATAAAGGGGCAAAAGTCATCTCAATCAGCCCGGATTTCGCGGAATCCTCAACATTTGCGGATGACTGGCTGAGCATTCGCCAAGGAACAGACGGCGCGCTTGCGATGGCGATGGGGCATGTGATCTTGCAGGAGTTTTACGTTAATCAGAAGACAGAGCGTTTCATAGAGTACGCAAAGCAATACACGGATTTCCCGTTCTTTGTCACTCTAACTAAAGAGGATGGCGTGTATACAGCCGGGCGTTTTCTTCATGCAAAGGACATCGGGCGGCAGACGGGGCATGATCAGTGGAAGCCTGCGGTGTGGAATGAACGTACAAGCGCATTCGCGATCCCGCAAGGAACAATGGGCTCCCGCTGGGACGGCCAAAAGAAATGGAACCTGCACATGATAGATGAAGAAACAGGCGAACTGATTGAACCCCGGCTCTCAGTGCTCGGCATAGAGGACGAAATCGGCACGGTTCGAATCCCTTATTTCTCAAATGAGGGAAACAGAGTGCTTGAGCGCGATCTTCCCATTAAGAAACTAAACCTGAATAATGAAGACGTATATGTCACAACCGTTTTTGATTTAATTCTGGCAAACTATGGCGTCAATCGGGGAATCGGGCAGAAATCAGCCGCCTCGTTTGATGATGCTGAGCCGTTTACACCCGCCTGGCAAGAACAGGTAACAGGGATCAAAAGGGAGATGGTCGTTAAAATTGCCAGAGAGTTTGCCCAAAATGCGATCGATACAGAGGGCCGTTCCATGATTATTGTAGGAGCGGGTATTAATCACTGGTTCAATTCCGATACGATATACCGCGCTGTGTTAAATCTTGTGTTATTAGTAGGCGCCCAAGGTGTTAACGGCGGAGGCTGGGCTCATTATGTGGGTCAGGAAAAACTTCGCCCTGCTGAAGGCTGGCAGACGATCGCCAACGCTAAGGATTGGGAGGGGGCGCCAAAGCTGCAAAACGGCACTTCATTTTTCTACTTTGCGACAGATCAGTGGCGCTACGAGGATCAGCCGGTCAGTGACTTGGCATCACCGATCGCGGCATCCTCCCGCTACAAGCATCACGCTGACTACAATGTGCTGGCGGCAAGACTCGGATGGCTTCCGTCTTATCCGACATTTGATAAAAACGGAATTGACCTGTACAAAGAAGCTGAAAAAGCGGGGGCAACAACACCTGAAGACGTTGGTGCGTACGTGGCCTCACAGCTTCAAGAGAAAAATCTGAAATTCGCCATTGAAGATCCTGACAATGAAGTGAATTTCCCAAGAAATCTCTTTGTATGGCGGGCGAATCTGATTTCCAGTTCGGGAAAAGGGCATGAATATTTCCTCAAGCATCTCTTGGGAACGACGAACGGCTTGATGAATGACGACAGCGACAGCATCCGTCCTGAAGAAATCAAATGGAGGGAGCAGGCTCCGGAAGGAAAGCTCGATTTGTTAATCAATCTTGATTTCCGAATGGCCGGTACCGCGCTGTATTCCGATATCGTGCTTCCAGCGGCGACATGGTATGAAAAACACGATCTCAGCAGCACCGATATGCATCCGTTCATTCATCCTTTTGCTCCGGCGATCTCAGCTCCGTGGGAATCGAAGTCAGACTGGGATATTTTCAAGGCGCTGTCTAAAGCCGTTTCTGAGCTGGCAGAAGAAGTCGATATGGACCCGGTGAAAGAAGTAGTCGCGACGCCGCTCCTTCACGATACCATGCAGGAATTGGCCCAGCCGTTCGGCAAAATCAATGACTGGAGCAAAGGCGAATGTGAAGCCGTCCCGGGGAAAACGATGCCGAACATTCAAGTCGTTGAAAGGGACTACAAGCAAATCTTTCATAAAATGACTGCGCTCGGCCCAAACGCCGCCTTAAAACCGAGCGGAACAAAAGGCATGAGCTGGTCGATTGCCGATGAATATGAATCACTCAAAAAGAGATTGGGAGAAATCATTTCGGACAGCGTTGCAAAGGGGTGTCCGAATATAAGTGAAGCAAAGCAGGCGGCAGAAGCGATTTTAACCCTATCGTCCACTTCTAATGGGAAAGTTGCCGTAAAAGCATGGGAATCGCTTGAAAACATCACAAACCTGGAGCTGAAAGACCTGGCGGAAGAACGGGAGGAAGAATGCTTTACGTTTGAACAAATTACAGCCCAGCCGAAAACGGTCATTACCTCTCCGGCATTTACCGGCTCAGAAAAAGGGGGCCGCAGGTACTCGCCGTTTACGACGAACGTAGAAAAATTAATTCCGTGGCGAACACTGACCGGAAGGCAATCTTATTATGTCGATCATGAACTGATGATGGAATTCGGGGAAACGATGGCGACCTTTAAACCGATCCTCCAGCATCGTCCGTTTCTAAGCAAGCGGCCTGATCAAGAGGGCAAAGAAATCGTTCTCAATTATTTGACGCCGCATAATAAATGGTCTGTCCATAGCATGTATTTTGATTCCTTGCCGATGCTTACGCTATTTCGCGGCGGGCCTACGGTATGGATGAATAAAGATGATGCGGGGGATGCGGATATCAAAGACAACGATTGGATTGAATGCTTTAACCGAAATGGGGTTGTCGTAGCGAGAGCGGTGCTGTCTCACCGGATACCAAAAGGAATGGCGTTTATGCATCATGCCCAAGACCGCCATATCAACGTGCCCGGCACAAAACTGACCAATAACCGCGGAGGCACCCATAACAGTCCGACAAGAATTCACGTCAAGCCGACACAGATGATCGGCGGTTATGCCCAGCTCAGCTACGGCTTTAACTACTACGGACCTACGGGGAATCAACGTGATCTGAATGTGGTCATCCGCAAGCTGAAGGAGGTCGATTGGCTTGAAGATTAAAGCGCAAATCGGAATGGTCATGAACTTAGATAAATGCATCGGCTGCCACACGTGCAGCGTAACCTGCAAAAACACATGGACAAACCGTTCCGGTGCCGAATATATGTATTTCAATAATGTAGAAACAAAGCCGGGTATCGGCTACCCGAAGCAATGGGAGGATCAGGACAAATATAAAGGCGGCTGGACCTTAAAAAAAGGAAAGCTCGAGCTGAAATCAGGCCCGAAAACCAACCGCCTTGCAAATCTTTTCTATAATCCGAATCAGCCAACCATTGATGATTACTACGAGCCTTGGAACTATGATTATGAAACGCTGACTAACAGTCCGCAGAAAAAACACCAGCCTGTAGCGCGGCCAAAATCGTCGCTGACGGGAGATTTTATGAATATTGAATGGGGGCCGAACTGGGAGGATGATCTGGCGGGCGGCCACATTACGGGGCTTGAAGATCCAAACGTTCAAAAGATGGAGGAGTCTATTAAAACGGAATTCGATGAAGTTTTTATGATGTATCTTCCGCGTATCTGCGAGCATTGCATCAACCCGGCGTGCGTGTCCTCTTGTCCGTCCGGTGCCATGTACAAACGCGAGGAAGACGGTATTGTACTCGTGGATCAAAACGCATGCCGTTCATGGAGATACTGTGTTTCATCCTGCCCTTATAAAAAAGTGTATTTTAACTGGCAAACGAACAAAGCCGAAAAATGCACCCTCTGCTTTCCGCGTTTGGAGGCGGGACTGCCGACCATCTGCTCTGAGACATGCGTGGGGAGAATCCGTTATTTGGGCGTCATGCTGTATGACGCGGATAAGGTGGAGGAAGCGGCATCTGCTGAAAATGAAAAGGATCTCTATCATTCTCAATTAGAAGTGTTTCTTGATCCGAATGATCCCGAGGTTGCTAAACAAGCAAAAGAACAGGGCATCCCGACAGAATGGATAGAGGCTGCACAGCAATCGCCCATTTATAAGATGATCATCGAATGGAAGATTGCGCTGCCGCTTCATCCTGAGTACCGTACGCTGCCGATGGTTTGGTACATTCCACCTTTGAGCCCGATCATGAATGTCTTTGAAGGAGAGGGAAGCCGGCAAACAGCGGAAGACATTTTTCCGGCTATTGACCAAATGAGAATTCCGATTGACTATTTGGCGCAGCTATTAACGGCAGGTGATACAGATCATATTCGGTCGACATTAAAGAAAATGTCTGTCATGCGCCAGTATATGAGATCGGTCCAGACGAATAAATCCATCGACCCGGCACTGATCTCCAGCGTCGGCTTAACAGCACAGCAAATTGAAGACATGTATCGGCTGCTTGCGATCGCCAAATATGATGACCGCTTTGTGATTCCGAGCAGCCACCGTGAAGACATTTCTGATTTATACACTGAACAAGGGAGCTGCGGCTTATCATTTTCCGGCGGCCCGGGCTCTTGTTTCTAACTTTTGATAAATGAGGTGTAAACAGATGAACACCACAGATCGGCAAATCGCATTCTCTGCTCTTTCCTGTCTTCTTTCGTATCCGGATGAAGAGTGGAGAGCTGAGCTTCCCGATTGGAAGGCTCTGATTCATGAAATTGGCAATCGGCAAATCCGTGAGAAGCTGCTGCGCTTTTTAGAGGCGTTAGCCTGTTTTTCACCAGAAGCGCTGATTGACCACTATGTCTATACGTTTGACTTCGGAAAAAAAACGAATATGTACGTCACTTACTTTCATTCAGGTGAGCAAAGAGAACGCGGCGTTGAATTGCTGCATTTAAAAAACATATACCAGCAATCAGGCTTCCTGCAGACTGACAAAGAGCTGCCTGATTACCTGCCGCTTATGCTGGAATTTGCAGCGGTTGCGGAGATGGAAGCAGCGAGAAGCGTGTTTGAGAAATATAGGTCCAATGTGAGGGAACTGGCATCCCGCCTCGAAAAAAATAAGAGCATATATGCTGAACTGCTGCACGTGCTGCTGGCCGCGCTGGAAAACATCGGCGTGCGTGAAAGCGTTGAAGGGGCTGTTCAGGCATGAGCGGGCAGATCCTGTGGGGCGTAATGCCATACATTGTTTTAACGATCTTTATCGGCGGCCATATTTACCGCTACCAGCATGACCAATTTGGCTGGACGGCGAAATCAAGCGAGCTGTTAGAAAAGAAAAAACTCGCGGCGGGCAGCATACTTTTTCACTGGGGCATGCTTTGCGTTATCGGCGGGCATCTCATGGGAATTCTGATCCCGGAAGCCTTGTACACCTCCATTGGCATTTCAGAGCATGCTTATCACAAAATGGCGATTGGCGCAGGCCTGCCGGCTGGGGTTGCGGCATGTACCGGACTTTTCATTCTGACGTACAGAAGGCTGTTTGACAAAAGAATCCGCAAAACCAGTTCGCCATCGGATATCCTTATTCTCATCCTGCTGCTGTTCATGATGTTGACAGGCGTTGCCGCCACGTTTCTCAACATTGATTCGAGAGGATTTGATTATCGGACAACAATCGGGCCGTGGTTCAGGGAGATCTTTTTGTTCAGGCCTGACGCCTCCTTGATGGAGAGTGTCCCCCTATGGTTTAAGCTTCATATCATGATAGGATACATCGTTTTTATCCTGTGGCCGTTTACGAGATTGGTTCACGTGTTCAGTCTGCCGCTCAAGTATTTGACACGAAGCTATGTCGTGTATCGGAAACGCTTGTAAAAACCCCCCCCTCAAAGAGGGGGATTTTTTATGATAAATCGTTTGATGAAAAAATAAAAACATAAGATATTTTCTGCCAAGGTAATGGCTGGGCAGCCAGGAATCCTGTTATGTTTATATTTGGACATAACATGTGAAAAAGGAGAGTGAAGAATGAAGCGGATGTTACTCATTTTCACTGCTTGTCTTATGACAGGCGCCGGGGTCCTGACACTCAGACATTCTCACGTATTAACCGGCGGGACAGCCGGACTGTCACTAAGCCTGACATACTTGTTTCACTCCTCGTTTGCCATAATCTTCTTTCTGATCAATATCCCGTTTTATGTATTTTCTCTCATCAGAATGGGCGTCAAATTCACCCTATCCACTGTATTTGCAGTCGCAGCGCTGACTCTGTTTACAAGCGTTGATCACTGGCTGCCGTCTGTCTCTTTTTCGCCGTTTGCCGGCGCGATTTGCGGCGGAGCATTAATCGGGTTCGGCCTGTCGCTCATGTTTTATCATCAGGCATCCCTTGGCGGCGCTAATATTCTCGCTTTATTTCTGCAAAAGCGCTATGGCTGGAATCCGGGTACGGTTAATTTCCTCTTCGATTTTGGCGTAGTGCTGGTCGGCATTTTCTCCGTCGGATTGCTGAAAGGGCTCTTCTCTTTAGTGTCGATTGCGGTCACGGGCCTGATCGTCAGCTTCTTCAAAAATAAAATCAAAAGCAGCTACTCCCTCAATCCGGCTTTGCTCCAGAACATCACACCCGGCCAAACACAGGAAGCATCATCATAAGCCTTTCCGCCCCGTGTGCGGAGAGGCTTTTTTCATAGAAAGGTTTAAAGGTTAGAAATAAGAGGAAATACGAAGGTAATCGGATCGGATTGGAGAGGGGACAAATGCTGAAAAGGAGACTGGAGTTTTTCTTTTTATATATCATGCTCATTGGGGCATACATCATCTGGGTTTTTCCGGTTTCCAGACTTGAGTTTTACGGAGGATTGCTTTGCTATGCCGGCATTATTTTGTTCAGCATTTATTCATTAATCCTTGAAAACCGAACATCACAGCACACGCTGTTATGGATACATATTCTTGTCTTTTTTCCGATCGCGGGCTACATGTTTTATCTGTTTTCCGGACAGCTGTATGTAAAAGGAAAGCTGTTTAAAACAAAACGAATGTACAACAGGGAGAAGCTTCGGAAGCAGTTTGACATGGAGGAAACGCCTGAAGTGACCGGATTGAAGGACAATCAAGAAAGGTTTTTTACCTATTCCATCAGGGCTTCACATATGAATATCAACACGAAAAGCAAGGTAAAGGTTTTGAAAAACGGGGAAGAAACCTTTCCTGATATTTTCAAAGCAATGCGGAAAGCAAAATCTTATCTGCATATCGAATACTATATGTTCAAATCGGACATGCTTGGCCGCGGCATGATGGAGATTATGATGGAGAAGGCGCGTCAGGGTGTCGAGGTGCGTTTTTTGTATGACGCTGCGGGCAGCATCAAATTGGCAAGTAGAGATATTATGAAAATGAGAAAAGCGGGCGTGGACATCATTCCTTTTTCTCCGCTGAAATACGGGTTCTTCAATCAAAAATTAAATTTTCGAAATCACCGTAAAATCGTGATCATAGATGGGAAAATCGGCTTTGTCGGCGGATTGAATGTCGGGAAGGAATATATCAGCAGAGACCCGGGCATCGGTTTTTGGAGAGACACTCATCTGCGGCTGGAAGGAGAAATTGTGCAAACGCTTCACGCCATCTTTATGCTGGATTGGGAATATGTCTCTAATGAAGTATTAATTGATCAAAAAGAATACAATACGCCAGTTCCCGTGGAGGGAGGAGGCATTTATCAAATCGTCGCGACAGGGCCTGACATGAAGGAGAGCATGAGTGACCTCTACTATGAAATGATCTCTACAGCGCAGAAATCTGTGTGGATTGCCACACCTTATTTTGTCCCGAATGAATCCATCCGCACGGCTTTGAAAGCCGCGGCGACAAAAGGGGTCCAGGTGCGGATTATGGTGCCGGAGACGAATGACAGCTTTTTAACGCAATACGCGTCGAGATCGTATTTCCCTGAGCTGCTTCTGGAGGGGATTGAGGTATATTCATATCAAAAAGGCTTCATGCATCAAAAAGTGATAATCATTGACGGCGATATCGCCTCAGTCGGAACCGCAAACATGGATATGCGCAGCTTTCAGCTCAATTTTGAGGTGAATGTTTTCTTCACGGATGCCGAAGCAATCCGCACCCTGGAAGACCATTTCGAAGAGGATATGATGGAAAGTGAGAAACTTAGTCCTGTCGGTTTTTATAAAAGAGGAATGGCTGATCGGACAAAGGAGTCAGTTGCCCGACTCTTTTCAAGCGTTCTGTAAGAAAAAAGTAATACTGTCTTTTCATACAGCCCGTGTATAGTATAATTGAGAAATCTTATCAGTTATTGATGCATTGGGGGAAGATAGAGTGCTGCGGCAATTTTTTGCGTATTATAAACCATATAAAACATTGTTCTTTCTCGACTTTTTTTCGGCGATCGCAGGAGGCTTAATGGAGCTGAGTTTTCCTTTGATCGTCAACTATTTCATTGATACCTTGCTTCCGGGGAGAGACTGGGGCCTGATCATCGCGACCTCAATCGGATTGTTTGTCGTTTACGCGCTCAGCTCGGCTCTCCAATATGTCGTCACGTATTGGGGGCATATGCTCGGAATCAATATCGAAACCGATATGAGAAAATCGCTATTTGACCATCTGCAAAAGCTGTCCTTCAAATTTTATGACAACAACAAGACGGGAACGTTAATGTCGAGGCTGACGAACGATTTAATGTACATCGGCGAAGTCGCCCATCACGGTCCAGAAGATTTGTTCATCGCCATTATGACGATTCTCGGGGCGTTCGGGGTTATGCTGTTTATTAACTGGCAGCTGGCATTGCTGACGTTTATTATCATGCCGATTGTCATTTGGCTGGCGCTTTACTTCAACAAAAAAATGACCAAAGCGTTTACGACGCTGAACAAGGATATCGGAGACTTCAGCGCGCGGGTAGAAAATAATATCGGCGGCATCCGGCTCGTTCAGGCGTTCGGCAATGAATCGTTTGAAAAAGAGCGCTTCGCTGTCAACAATCAGCGGTTCCGGATCACTAAGCTGTCATCCTATAAAATCATGGCGAAAAACGGTTCCATCAGCTATATGCTGACACGGTTTGTCACGCTGTTTGTCCTCTTATGCGGAACATGGTTTGTGATTCGCGGCTCCTTGTCATACGGAGAATTTGTAGCGTTTGTTCTGTTAACAAATGTCCTGTTTCGGCCGATTGACAAAATTAACGCCATTATTGAAATGTATCCGAGGGGAATTGCCGGCTTTAAAAGCTACATGGAGCTGATGGAGACAGAGCCGGATATTCAGGATTCTCCTGAGGCGAGAGACGTTTCCGGGCTGAAAGGCGATATCTGCTATCAGCATGTTTCGTTTGGCTATGATGAGAATCAACATGTCCTTCATGACATTAACCTGACCATTCGGGCGGGGGAAACGGTAGCGTTTGTCGGACCGTCCGGAGCGGGGAAATCAACGCTTTGCAGTCTGCTTCCGCGCTTTTATGAAGCATCGGAGGGTGACATTACCATTGATGGCGTCAGCATTCAAGACATGACGCTGTCTTCCTTGCGCGGGCAGATTGGCGTTGTGCAGCAGGACGTTTTCTTATTCTCGGGCACACTGAGAGAGAATATTGCATATGGCCGTTTGGGCTCAACAGAAGAGGAAATCTGGCAAGCTGTAAAGCAGGCTCACTTAGAAGAACTCGTCAATAACATGCCGGATGGATTGGACACCGTCATCGGAGAGCGCGGCGTAAAGCTTTCTGGCGGGCAAAAGCAGCGCCTTTCAATTGCGAGGATGTTCTTGAAAAATCCATCTATCCTGATTCTCGATGAAGCAACTTCTGCTCTTGATACAGAAACAGAAGCGGCGATCCAAAAGGCGCTTCAAGAATTGTCGGCGGGGCGCACGACGCTGGTGATCGCCCACAGACTGGCGACGATCAAACACGCGGACAGAATTGTCGTCGTGACAAAAAACGGTATCGAGGAACAGGGGCGGCACCAGGAACTGATCGAAGCCGGCGGTATTTACAGCAGACTGCATCAAGCACAGTTTGGAGAGATGGTGCAGCAATAGGAGGCAAGGGTGATAACGGGTACAGTGAATTTTATTACCGTTGATACTGTCATATTAGGACGGAGCACGTATGAACATATTAAAATCCTTACACCCAATATTCCGTACGGGGATAAAACATGCTGCGTTTTACGGGAACGTCCGACACTATCATGATGAACACGCGACGCTTATCAGCGAAGACGTCAGGCATTCACCGGCCGCTTAACATCTGGATCGCGGGCGGTGCATAGCTGGTGAATACCTTTATGAAAGAGGACGCCATCGACGATTCCATCATCACTGTTATTCCCGTTGTAATAGGGACCGGCATCCCGCTGTTTCATGAACAAAATACCGAAACAAAGCTGGGTTAAACCGATATGAAACGATTTGGACAGGCGGCGCAGCTCCATCATAAACGAGCATAAGGAAGAGGATAGACATCACTGTCTATCCTTTTTTATGTAAGTTAGAGCGCTTCTCTCTCAGCGGGCTCAATCATATTCTGAAACTTTTCAACCAGCTGAGATGCTTTTGTCCCTTCAACCACAATCAGATATTCCTTTTCATTATGAGCCATGCGGAATGTCTCCAGCTCGATTAAGCTTTTGATTTTGCACATCGTTTTCTTTGAGTAAATATAAACCTCGTGGCTTCCGGAATGGCACATTTTATAAAGATGAATCAAATTTCTTAAAGTGAATGCCTGTGCGGCTACCTTTAGAGACTTGATGTTTTTCATGTTCTTTCTCCTCCATCGATTCTTGTCTTATATAGCGTATGTTCCCAATGTGTACAAACTGTAAACCTGTTTTTTTTATACTTATGTTTTCCATTGCAGAGCACCGCCGCCAATCCGTTTCACGCCGCGGATTGAGCTCAATTCATCCATCAGCCGGAGAAGCGCCTTGTCCTTCTGTTTCGCCTCAATCATAAAATCAATATTGGTTCCCCATTGCCTGAAGCGCTCCAAAAGCGGCAGCAAAAAGTTGGCATCTACATAATCTGCATGGCTGCGCACCGCTTGCTCCGACTTAGGGGAGGATAGATGGACCTTCGGCTGCAATCCGATCCGCTGCCATGTGTTGATCATCCGCGGAAGTGCTTCGTTCAGGTCCGCATGATCATCCGAGTTGGCGTAAAAATGATGAAAATCAAAGACAAACGGAACATTCTCTAGTTCACAGACCTGAAGCGTCTCTTCCGTGGTATACGTTTTATCGTCATTTTCCAGCGTCATCCGCTGCTTGATATCTTCCGGCAGCAGTTTTATGTTTTGATGAAATTGTTTCAGAGCGTTTTCTTTGTTTCCGTAAGCGCCGCCGATATGGATGTTGATAATCGAGCGGTCTGCAATCCCCATTGCTTCAAGCATGCGGTAGTGATAAGCCATATCGGTTACAGCATTTTTTGTAATAGATTCCTTAGGGCTCGTAAACAGGGTAAATTGGTTAGGATGAAAGCTTGTGCGCAGATTGTATTTTTTCACAAGCTCCCCAATCTCACGGAACTCCTTGCGAAATGGCGTCACAAAGTCCCACATTACGTCAGGATGAGTGGCCAGCGGCACAATTGAGCTGGAAAAACGGTACAATGGAATATCGTGGCCGATGATGTAGTGAAGGGTTCTCATTGTATTGCGCAAGTTAGCTTTTGTCGCAGCCAAAAGGGCTTCTTTTCTCTCATCCTCGGGCAGCTTTGAGTAACGGGCGAATGTCAGTGTTTTGGCGGGAGACGCATCCCAAAGGCTCATCGCATTTGAGACGAACCCGAATCTGAAAATCATAGGAACTCTCCTTTATAAAAAATAAGATAATGCTTTACCGAGCCATTCCGCCGGGCGCTGCCTGAACGTGCGCTTTTTGAAATTTTCTGTTGTCAGCAGGTCCGACTTTTTAATATCCTCTTCAATCGTGGCATAGACTTCTTTTGTAAATGCAGCATCATCGATTTCAACGTTTACCTCTTCATTTAAAAACAGGCTTCGCTGATCAAAATTGGCTGTGCCGATCATGCTGAAGTGATCGTCAATGATCAAGGCTTTCACATGATAAAACCCTTGGTAAAAACGGTAGATGAGACAGCCGGCATCAAGCAGCTCCGAATAATATGTAAAAGCAGCTTCTCTGACCAGAGGGTGATCAGATTTCATGGGCACAATCAGCGTAACGTCCACACCGTTTTTTCTTGCTTTGACCAAAGCCTGCTGAAGCGGTTTAGTCGGAATATAATAAGGCGTGCAAATCGTAATGCGCTTTTTCGCCCTGCCGATATTTGCCAAATACGTTTTTTCAAGAGCATAGCCGTCAGTCGCATAAATCTTATGAGGGATATTCCCTTGCGGAAGTTCGGGCCAAACATCCGGACCGAGTTCGGCTGAGCCGGTATTTCGTTTCAGGTCGGCTGTAAAAAGCGTTTGCAGATCGCGGACACCTTCGCCCGTCATACGCAGATGATAATCCTCCCAATTGCCGAACTTCGCCTTCTTGCCAAGGTATTCCTCACCAATGTTAAACCCGCCGACATAGCCGACTTTTCCGTCTATCACAGCAATTTTCCGGTGATTTCTTTTTTGTATATGAAAAAAGAAATAAGGGAAACGAGGCCGGTTCAGAAAATGAACGTGGACGCCGGCGTTTTTCATCGTCTTCAGCGCCGGTTTTTTAATTTTTTGGCTGCCCGACCAATCCAGAAGCAAATAAACCGATACACCGGCCTGGGCTTTTGTTTTCAGCAGTGTAAACATATTGTGGCTGACCTCATCGTTTTTCATAATGAAAAACATCACGTGAACAGAAGAGACGGCATCGCGTATATCTTCCATCATCCGTTCAACAAGGTCAGCGCCGCAGTGAATTAATTCGATATCACTTTTCTTTTTTGAAAAAACAGGCTCGTACGCTTTCTTTCTGTAAGCGGCGCGGCCTATAAAGATATCCAGCAGGATTATAGCTAATAGTATGATGACAATAATGAGAATCACGAAAAATACCTTCATCCCGGCACTCCTTTCCGTAGTAGTAGATATTGTGCCCGAACAGCGGGAATTTAATTATTGACTGAACACTCATTCATTATTTATCATAAAGATAACCTTATACAGATTCTGGGGCAGGGGATCACGGTTTTCATCAGTAAAAAGGGGGAATTGGAATGAGCGGCTTTCTTATTGTCAATGCGTTATTATTTCTGATTGTAACCGCTTACGCTGTTTATTTGTTTGTTTATTTGGTCAAAACAAGGGTTGCTTACATCAGGCTTGGCCAAAAGGAACAATTCGATAAGCGGATCAAGGAACGGCTTCAGGCCATATGGGTGAATGTATTCGGACAGGAAAAACTGCTCAAGGATAAGAAAAGCGGAATCATTCACGTCATGTTTTTCTACGGCTTTATATTGGTTCAGTTCGGAGCGATTGATTTTATCATCAAAGGTCTGGTCCCGGATCAAAATCTGCCGCTTGGCCCAATCTATCCCGCCTTCACTTTTTTTCAGGAAATCGTTACGTTTCTGATCTTAGTTGCGGTTGGCTGGGCATTTTACAGACGGTATATCGAAAAGCTCGTCAGGCTGAAACGAGGCTTTAAAGCTGGACTTGTTCTCATTTTTATCGGCGGTTTAATGCTGACGGTTTTACTAGGGAACGGAATGAATCTGATCTGGCATGATCACGGGCTTTCTTGGAGCGAGCCAATCGCCTCAGGAATCGCGTTTCTGCTTGGCGGCATCGGGGAGACGGGTGCTGCGGTGATTTTCTATATCGCATGGTGGATGCACCTCCTGTTTTTACTGAGCTTTTTAGTGTATGTGCCGCAGTCAAAGCACGCTCATTTAATTGCCGGTCCTGCCAACGTCTTTTTCAGCAGACTTGAAGCGTCCGGAAAGCTCGAAAAAATTGATTTCACTGACGAAACAAAAGAAAGCTACGGAGCAGGAAAAATTGAGGATTTCAGGCAGTCCCAGCTGATTGATCTGTATGCGTGTGTCGAGTGCGGCCGCTGTACCAATATGTGCCCTGCGACAGGCACCGGAAAAATGCTGTCGCCGATGGATTTAATTTTACGCCTCAGGGACCACCTCACAGAAAAAGGTGCTGCCGTCACTTCGCGCTCGCCATGGGTGCCGGCTGCAGCATTCAGCCATACGAGAGGGAACCAGCTGGCAGCGGCAGCCTCAGGGAGCGGATCGCGGGAAGCCGCCGCCGCGCTTGATTACAATCCGAGCTTGATCGGCGACGTCATTACCGAAGAAGAAATTTGGGCCTGCACCACTTGCCGAAACTGTGAGGATCAGTGCCCCGTCATGAACGAGCATGTTGATAAAATTATTGATCTCCGCCGCTATCTCGTGCTGACTGAAGGAAAAATGGACAGTGACGCACAGCGGGCAATGACGAGTATTGAGCGACAGGGCAATCCGTGGGGCCTCAACCGCAAGGAACGTGAAAATTGGCGCGACGCAGCTCCAGATGCCGAGATCCCGACAGTAAAAGAATTGAAAAAAGAGGAAAAAGAATTCGAATACCTTTTCTGGGTCGGTTCCATGGGTTCGTACGACAACAGAAGCCAAAAGATCGCCATCTCCTTTGCTAGACTGCTGAACCAAGCAGGTGTGACCTTTGCGATCCTCGGCAACAAAGAAAAAAATTCAGGGGACACCCCGCGCCGCCTCGGAAATGAATTTTTATTTCAGGAACTGGCCGAAAAGAATATCTCGGAATTCGAAAAAAATAATGTGAAAAAAATCGTTACGATTGACCCGCACGCATACAATTTATTTAAAAACGAATATCCAGATTTCGGCTTTGAAGGCGAAGTATATCATCATACGGAAGTGCTGGCTGATCTGGTAAAGAGAGGGAAATTAAAACCGCAGCACCCAGTTCATGAAACGATCACCTTCCACGACTCCTGCTATTTGGGACGGTACAACGAAGTCTATGATCCGCCGAGAGAGATTCTAAAAGCCATTCCGGGCGTGCAGCTTATTGAAATGGAGAGAAACCGTGAAACCGGCATGTGCTGCGGAGCTGGCGGTGGCTTAATGTGGATGGAGGAAGAGTCAGGAAACAGGATTAATGTCGCCAGAACAGAGCAAGCGCTGGCAGTCAATCCGTCGGTAATCAGCTCCGGCTGTCCGTACTGCCTCACGATGCTTGGGGACGGCACAAAGGCAAAAGAAGCGGAAGATCGTGTCAAAACGTATGATGTCGCGGAGCTTCTGGCTCAATCTGTCTTGGGCGCTGATATGACAATGGGGGAAAAGCGATGAATTTTTCATTAACAGAAGAACACGAAATGATTCGGAAATTGGTTCGAGATTTTGCGAAGCATGAGGTTGCACCGACAGCGGCAGAACGTGACGAACAAGAACGCTTCGATCGTGACCTGTTTCGGGAAATGGCGGATTTAGGATTAACAGGGATTCCGTGGCCTGAAGCTTACGGCGGAATCGGAAGTGACTACCTGGCTTATGTTATAGCGGTGGAAGAACTGTCAAAAGTCTGCGCCTCCACCGGCGTGACGCTTTCCGCCCATATTTCGCTTTGCGGCTGGCCGCTGTTTGCATTTGGCACAGAAGAACAAAAGTCAGAATACTTAACACAGCTGGCGCTTGGGCAGAAAATCGGGGCTTTCGCTTTGACTGAAGCAGGCTCCGGTTCAGATGCCGGCGGGATGAAAACAACTGCTGAGCGAATCGGTGATGACTATGTATTAAACGGATCAAAAGTGTTTATCACAAACGGCGGCGCCGCTGATATTTATATTGTATTTGCAGTCACTGACGCTGAAAAAAAGAAAAAAGGCATTTCTGCTTTTATTGTTGAAAAGGATTTTGAAGGATTTTTGACAGGCAAGAAAGAAAAGAAACTAGGCATCCGTTCTTCTCCGACAACAGAAATCATCTTCGAAGACTGTGTCGTTCCCGCAGAAAATCTTCTCGGTGAAGAAGGAGAAGGCTTCAAAATCGCGATGAAAACCCTGGACGGGGGAAGAAACGGCATCGCGGCACAGGCTGTTGGCATCGCCCAGGGAGCGCTTGATGCGGCGCTTCAATACGCAAAAGAAAGAAAACAGTTCGGCAAATCGATCGCCGAGCAGCAGGGCATAGCTTTTAAACTTGCAGATATGGCGACAATGATAGAAGCTTCAAGGCTATTGACCTACCAAGCGGCATGGCTGGAATCGTCAGGCCTTCCGTATGGAAAAGCCTCCGCCATGTCCAAACTGCTGGCAGGGGATACGGCGATGAAGGTGACGACCGAAGCTGTACAGATTTTCGGCGGCTATGGCTATACGAAGGATTATCCGGTAGAACGCTATATGCGCGACGCGAAGATTACGCAAATCTACGAAGGCACCCAAGAAATTCAAAGGCTGGTTATCTCCAGAATGCTCGCAGAATAAGGCAAAATATCTATCAGTCGGATCACTCTTGTAAAATTATTTAAATTAACGCTGTTAAGGGTAGCATATTCTGTTTTATTTTGTTTATAATGAGAGGTATGGTTTGTATAAGAACGATACAATATCGCTTTCATTATTGATAAAACAGATACATATAAGTAATAGAAAGGGAGTGTCCGACCTTGGGTATCAAACAATATTCACAGGAACAGCTAAAGGAAATGGCTTTAGTTGAAATCGCTCACGAATTATTTGAAGATCATAAAAAACCAGTTCCTTTTCAGGAGCTTTTAAATGAAATTGCATCATTGCTCGGCGTGAAAAAAGAAGAGTTAGGAGACCGCGTCGCACAATTTTATACAGATTTAAACATTGACGGCCGTTTCTTGGCGCTCTCTGACCAGAATTGGGGTCTTCGCAGCTGGTATCCGTACGATCAGCTAGATGAAGAAACACAGCCGACAGTTAAGGCGAAAAAGAAAAAAGCCAAAAAAGGCGTCGAAGAAGATCTTGATCTTGATGAATTTGAAGTGGTTGACGAAGACGACCTCGATTTAGCTGAGGTTGAGGAAGAACTTGATCTCGATGCTGATGAGTTTGACGATATCGATGAAGACGACGATGACGAGCTCGAAATTGACGAGGATCTCATTGATGACGATGAAGAAGAAGATGATGATGATGACTATGATGAAGGCGATGAGGATAAAAAATCGTAAAAGAATTTCATCCCCAAATCGATCTTGACTTTCATAGTCGAACTAGGTAGTATGTATTTTGGGCTCTTCAAAAACGAAGAGAGAACATAGAACGTTATGCTCCCTTTCAAGAAATTGAAAGGGAGCTTTCTTATTTTCACCCCTCATTTTTCTTATAAATCATTTAAAAGGCTAAATGATTTTTTATAAAACGGTACATTTTAAGAAATGTAGCTTAGAGCGAAGAGAGGAGCAAACGAAATGACGAAATATATTTTTGTAACTGGGGGAGTCGTATCCTCACTTGGAAAGGGTATTGTAGCAGCTTCATTAGGGCGTTTGCTGAAAAACCGCGGACTGAACGTCACAATTCAAAAATTCGACCCATACATCAACGTTGATCCGGGAACGATGAGCCCGTACCAGCACGGTGAAGTATTCGTAACAGATGACGGCGCTGAAACAGACTTAGACCTCGGGCACTATGAGCGTTTTATCGACATCAACCTGAATAAATTCAGCAACGTAACAACAGGAAAAATCTATTCAACAGTTCTTAAAAAAGAACGTCGCGGAGATTACCTCGGCGGAACAGTGCAGGTTATTCCGCACATCACAAACGAACTGAAAGACCGCGTATACCGTGCGGGTAAAGAAACAAACGCGGATGTCGTGATTACAGAAATCGGCGGTACTGTAGGAGACATCGAATCCCTGCCATTCCTTGAAGCCATCCGCCAAATGAAGAGTGACATTGGCCGTGAAAACGTGATGTACATCCACTGTACACTTGTGCCTTACATTAAAGCTGCCGGCGAACTGAAAACGAAACCGACACAGCACAGCGTAAAAGAATTAAGAAGCCTGGGCATTCAGCCAAACATTATCGTTGTTCGTACAGAAATGCCGATTTCTCAAGATATGAAGGACAAAATCGCTTTATTCTGCGACATCGATACAAAAGCGGTTATTGAATGTGAAGATGCGGACAACCTCTATGCCATTCCGCTTGAGCTTCAAAAACAAGGACTTGATAAGCTTGTTTGCGAGCACATGCAATTGGCATGCAAAGAGGCGGAAATGTCCGAGTGGAAAGAGCTTGTGAACAAGGTCAGCAACCTGTCTCAAACAATCACAATCGGACTTGTCGGAAAATATGTTGAGCTTCCTGACGCTTATATCTCTGTCGTTGAATCACTTCGTCACGCGGGCTACGCGTTTGACACAGATGTAAAAGTGAAATGGATTAACGCTGAGGAAGTAACAGAAAGCAACATCGGAGAGCTTACTAGCGGCACAGACGGTATTATCGTACCGGGCGGCTTCGGAGACCGCGGTGTTGAAGGAAAAATCATTGCGACACAATATGCGCGCGAAAACAACATTCCGTTCCTGGGCATTTGCTTAGGTATGCAGGTTGCATCTATTGAGTATGCCCGAAATGTATTAGGCTTAAAAGGCGCTCACTCTGCTGAAATTGATCCGTCAACTCAATACCCGATTATCGACCTTCTTCCTGAACAGAAGGATGTTGAAGATCTTGGAGGAACACTTCGCCTCGGCCTTTACCCTTGTAAGCTTGAAGAGGGCACGAAAGCATTTGAAGTGTATCAGGATGAAGTGGTGTACGAGCGTCACCGCCACCGTTATGAATTCAACAACGAATTCAGACAGCAAATGGAAGACCAAGGCTTTGTATTCTCAGGCACCAGCCCGGACGGACGCCTTGTTGAAATTATCGAGCTGAAAGACCATCCTTGGTTCGTGGCTTCTCAGTTCCACCCAGAGTTCAAGTCTAGACCGACAAGACCTCAGCCATTATTCAAAGGTTTTATCGGAGCGTCTGTTGAAGCTGCAAATCAGAAATAATAAAAAAAGACTTGCCGTTTGTCAAAAGCGGACAAGTCTTTTTTATTTGTTTCCGGCAAGATACAGCATGTACAATAAGTGATTATGCATACTCTTGCAGAATTTCTTTTAATGTAAATGATAGAGCATGGTAGACATACAATGCTGTCATTAATGAAGGGAAGCCAAAGCGGGTGCCGTCTTCATCGGGAACAAGCGGCATTTTTAGCTTTGAATCAATATGCACATCGCAATATTGTTCGATTCCGGCTTTGGATGCCGGTGATACGCAGACGACCCCCGCGCCTTTTTCATAAAGCTCTTTCGCGAGCGCCTGTTCTTCATCTGTACCTGTCCCTGTGCAAAACATCAGCACCCTGTCGCTTTCTGTCACATCATCAGCGTTAGCGGGAAACGCTTTGACGGAAGGAAGCGGTTCTTTGCTTTCGGTTGCCTCATGTAAGATGCCCTGAAGCTCATTAGCCCCGTATATATAGATGGAATGCCCGCTGATCACCGCTTGAGCGAGCAATCGCGCCCCATCTTCAATCGCGTCAGATTCCTTATCCTGAATGCGGGAAAAAATACCTGTTAACTGTGTTGTAAATATTTTCAACATAAGTGAATCCTCCTTTATAACGTACAATAACAGTATACAACAAAAGAGAAAATGCTCAGAAAATGTCGTAAAGTAGACTATTATAATTAAAGGAAATAGGAAAATCAAACAGAATACATAAACTACTGCTTACTTTTGACGAAAATCATAATATTGGGGTGTAAAATGATGAATGAAAAAATTTTAATCGTTGATGATCAATACGGAATACGTATTTTGCTTAACGAAGTGTTCAATAAAGAGGGCTATCAGACATTTCAGGCTGCGAACGGCCTTCAAGCGCTTGATATCGTGACAAAAGAACGACCGGACCTTGTCCTTCTGGATATGAAAATTCCGGGTATGGACGGAATCGAAATCTTAAAACGGATGAAGGTCATTGATGAAAACATCCGCGTGATCATCATGACGGCTTACGGAGAACTCGATATGATCCAAGAATCAAAGGAACTGGGCGCATTGACGCACTTTGCGAAGCCGTTTGACATCGACGAAATCAGAGACGCCGTCAAAAAATATCTGCCCCTGAAGTCTAACTGACAAAAAGAAGAAACAATTGAATGAGGTCATTGTGTTGCCGATTTGTCGAAAAGTTGGTATTCTAGTTATGGAGAAAAAGCGATCTGTGTATTTACATATGACAGCAAATTATGGGTCATGCTAGGGTGGAAAGCTTTTTTCGCTAGAAGACAATCAGGCTACATAAGGAGGACATTCGACATGCCTTTAGTTTCAATGACGGAAATGTTGAATACAGCTAAAGAAAAAGGTTATGCTGTAGGACAATTTAACTTAAACAACCTTGAGTTTACTCAAGCGATTTTACAAGCAGCTGAAGAAGAAAAATCTCCAGTGATCCTTGGTGTTTCCGAAGGTGCGGGACGCTACATGGGCGGCTTCAAAACAGTCGTAGCTATGGTAAAAGCACTAATGGAAGAGTACAAAGTGACAGTTCCTGTTGCGATCCACTTAGACCACGGTTCAAGCTTTGAATCTTGTGCGAAAGCGATTCATGCAGGTTTCACATCTGTAATGATCGACGCTTCTCACCATCCATTTGAAGAAAACGTAGCAACAACTTCTAAAGTTGTTGAGCTTGCTCATTTCCACGGAGTATCTGTAGAAGCTGAGCTTGGAACAGTCGGCGGACAAGAAGACGACGTTATCGCTGAAGGCGTAATCTACGCTGATCCTAAAGAGTGCCAAGAGCTTGTTGAGCGCACTGGCATCGACTGCCTTGCACCTGCATTAGGTTCTGTTCACGGCCCTTACAAAGGTGAGCCAAACCTTGGTTTTAAAGAAATGGAAGAGATCGGAAAGTCTACTGGTCTTCCGCTCGTTCTTCACGGCGGTACTGGAATTCCGACTGCTGACATCAAAAAATCAATCTCACTTGGTACAGCTAAAATCAACGTAAATACTGAAAACCAAATTTCTTCTGCAAAAGCTGTTCGCGAAACATTGGCAGCTAAGCCTGACGAGTACGATCCACGTAAATACCTTGGACCTGCTCGCGAAGCGATTAAAGAAACTGTTATCGGTAAAATGCGTGAATTTGGTTCTTCAAACCAAGCTTAATTCAATTGGAACTTTTTATAGCCGCCTGACAGCTTGACAGGCGGTTTTCCGTCTATCTTTAGAAAGCGCAATCATATTCACAGTTCTGAAAATTCTTACTCTGGGAGGCTTTTGTAAATGTTATTTTTTATTGATACAGCCAATATCGATGAGATTAAAGAAGCGTATGAATTAGGAATCCTTGCCGGTGTAACAACGAATCCTAGTTTAGTAGCAAAAGAAGCTAACGTATCGTTCCATGACCGTCTTCGTGAAATCACAGAAGTTGTTCCGGGCTCTGTAAGTGCCGAGGTTATTTCTCTGAAAGCTGAGGAAATGATTGAGGAAGGAAAAGAACTGGCGAAAATCGCTCCGAACATCACAGTGAAAATCCCGATGACGGCTGACGGTTTAAAAGCCGTAAAAGCACTTACTGACTTAAACATTAAAACAAATGTTACATTGATCTTCAATGCAAACCAAGCGCTTCTCGCTGCAAGAGCGGGCGCTACCTATGTATCTCCATTCTTGGGCCGCTTAGATGACATCGGCCATAACGGGCTTGACCTGATTTCAGAAGTTAAGCAGATTTTTGATATCCACGGGCTTGATACGCAAATCATTGCGGCGTCAATACGCCATCCTCAGCATGTAACTGAAGCTGCATTAAGAGGGGCTCATATCGGCACAATGCCGCTTAAAGTCATTTATCAGCTGACAAAGCACCCGTTAACAGACAAAGGAATCGAACAATTCCTGGCAGACTGGAACAAGTAATTTAAGCGGTGGCAAACAGAGTGTATGCCTGTTTGCCGCGGCCTTTGTTTTTCACCATCCTGATACAGCGGACCTTCAGATGCATGCCGCTTACAGAGAAGGAATCATTGGGCTGCAGAAGCTGATATCGGAATGAGGGTTGCGTGCTGCTTTTGCCGGATGACGAAGATGTCTCTATAGCCGGCGGGTCTCTGTCGATTTTTTGAAACCTATGCCCCCCGCAAAGCTTCGCTATTTTCTTCCTGATATTTTACAATGTGTTGTATTCTTTCTCTTCGAATTGGCTAGATTTTGGACATGAGCTTTATTTGCAGAGACAGAATAAAATGCCATTTTATTTAGCTCCGCAGCTATCTTCTTATGGAAGGAGACTATCATGGAAAAGTTGAATATTGCCGGCGGTGACTCGTTAAACGGTACAGTACACATCAGCGGCGCTAAAAACAGTGCTGTTGCATTAATACCAGCAACCATTTTGGCAAATTCCGAGGTGACAATAGAAGGGCTTCCTGAGATTTCAGATATTGAAACGCTGCGTGACCTGTTACAGGAAATCGGCGGCAATGTGCATTTTGAGAATGGGGAAATGATTGTCGACCCCACATCAATGATCAGCATGCCGCTTCCTAACGGAAAAGTGAAAAAACTGCGCGCGTCTTATTATTTAATGGGGGCGATGCTAGGCCGCTTTAAACAGGCCGTCATCGGATTGCCTGGCGGCTGCCACCTGGGCCCCCGTCCGATTGACCAGCACATCAAGGGTTTCGAAGCGCTCGGAGCTGAAGTGACCAATGAACAGGGCGCGATTTATTTGCGCGCTGAAAGGCTGAGAGGCGCACGTATTTATTTAGATGTCGTAAGCGTCGGGGCAACGATTAACATTATGCTTGCGGCTGTTTTGGCAGAAGGAAAAACCATCATCGAAAACGCTGCGAAAGAGCCGGAGATTATTGATGTCGCGACATTGCTGACCAGCATGGGCGCAAAAATCAAAGGTGCTGGAACCAACGTCATCCGAATCGATGGCGTAAAGGAACTGCACGGCTGCAAACATACGATCATTCCGGACAGAATTGAAGCCGGAACATTTATGATTGCAGGAGCTGCGATGGGCAAAGAGATCATCATTGATAATGTCATCCCGACTCACCTTGAGTCCTTAACAGCAAAGCTGAGAGAAATGGGCTTTCACATTGAGACAAGCGACGACCAGCTGCTCATTGTCGGAGGGCAGAAAAATCTTAAGCCGGTTGATGTAAAAACCCTAGTATACCCGGGCTTTCCGACTGATTTGCAGCAGCCGATGACGGCGCTTTTGACGAGAGCAAAAGGGACAAGCGTCGTGACTGACACCATCTATTCGGCGAGATTCAAACATATTGATGAACTAAGACGAATGGGCGCTAATATGAAAGTAGAGGGCAGGTCTGCAATCATCACGGGTCCTGTCGAGCTTCAAGGCGCTAAGGTGAAGGCAAGCGATCTGCGGGCCGGAGCCTGTTTAGTGGTTGCCGGGCTGATGGCCGACGGTGTGACAGAAATTACAGGTCTGGAGCATATTGATCGCGGATACAGCAGCCTAGAGAAGAAACTAGAGGGTTTGGGAGCCACAATCTGGCGCGAGAGAATGACTGATGAAGAGATAGAACAGCTGCAAAATTCTTAATTGGTTATTTGCGAGAGGAGATCGTGTTGAGATGGAAAGAAGTTTATCAATGGAATTGGTCCGTGTGACTGAAGCTGCGGCATTAGCATCAGCAAGATGGATGGGCAGGGGAAAGAAAGACGAGGCTGATGAAGCAGCAACAAGCGCAATGAGAGACGTTTTTGATACAGTCCCGATGAAAGGAACTGTTGTGATCGGAGAAGGAGAAATGGACGAAGCGCCGATGCTTTATATCGGGGAAAAACTCGGAAACGGGTACGGTCCGCGCGTCGATGTCGCTGTTGATCCTCTCGAAGGCACAAACATCTTAGCAAGCGGCGGCTGGAACGCGCTGACTGTTATTGCAGTTGCTGACCACGGCACGCTTTTAAATGCTCCAGATATGTATATGCAGAAAATCGCAGTCGGTCCGGAAGCGGTGGGCTGCATTGATATTGAAGCTCCAGTCATTGATAACCTTAGAGCGGTAGCAAAAGCGAAAAACAAAGACGTCGAGGACGTCGTTGCCACCATTTTAAACCGCGATCGACACGAAAAAATCATTTCTGAGCTTCGTGAGGCCGGCGCCAGAATCAAACTGATCAATGATGGGGATGTCGCAGGCGCCATCAATACGGCTTTCGACCACACAGGCGTAGACATCCTGTTCGGATCAGGAGGAGCTCCTGAAGGCGTCCTATCTGCTGTCGCGTTAAAAGCGCTAGGCGGAGAAATTATCGGTAAACTTCTTCCGCAAAGCGAGGAAGAAATCATACGCTGCAACAAAATGGGACTTGATTTAAGCAAAGTGCTGCGTATGGAAGACCTTGTGAGAGGCGATGACGCTATTTTTGCGGCTACCGGCGTAACTGACGGGGAGCTGTTAAAAGGCGTTCAATTCAAAGGGTCTGTCGGCACGACTGAAAGCTTGGTCATCCGTGCGAAATCAGGCACTGTCCGTTTTGTTGACGGCAGACACAGCCTGAAGAAAAAACCAAATCTCGTAATCCGTCCATAACAAAGAGAAAAAGCGGGTGTTGACCCGCTTTTCTTTTGCAAATAAGAGACAACCCTATCAATTGCGTGTCAAAACCTTATTTCAGTTGAATAATTTTTTGAAATAAGGTAAAAATAAAGAGTGCTGCGATTTTTAACTGCGTAATTCCTTCTTTTAAGCACTAGGAAAGTTTCAATTTCTACCGCATCAGACGATATAAGTATTGATCTTCTCATGTTTTTGTCCTCGCTTCCTTCAAAACTCATTAAGACAATCCTTTTAACAAAAGCGCCGATCATGGGTGGAAGTGTTACCGATAGAAGTTCCTTTATGTTAAAAAAAGAATGTGCTTTGGCGGATGTTGTGCAAAAGCAGCAGATTACATGTGTAAAGTAAGATATTGACTATGAAAAGCGTGGTGTTTTTATGAAAGACGTATCTATTTCCTCTTTGGAAAATATGAAATTGAAAGAGCTATATGAACTTGCAAGACATTATAAAATCTCCTACTACAGCAAACTGACAAAAAAAGAACTGATTTTCGCTATTCTGAAAGCGAATGCAGAACAGGAAGATCTTTTGTTTATGGAAGGTGTTCTTGAGATCATCCAATCAGAGGGATTTGGCTTCCTGAGACCGATCAACTATTCTCCAAGCTCTGAAGACATTTACATCTCTGCTTCACAAATCCGCCGCTTCGATTTGCGGAATGGAGACAAAGTATCAGGCAAGGTTCGCCCGCCAAAAGAAAATGAGCGTTATTATGGACTTTTGCACGTTGAAGCAGTAAATGGTGATGATCCGGAATCCGCAAAAGAGCGTGTTCACTTCCCAGCCCTTACTCCACTTTATCCCGACCGCCATATGGTGCTCGAAACAAAACCGAATTTCTTGTCTACAAGAATTATGGACATGATGGCGCCGGTAGGCTTTGGCCAGCGCGGCTTGATTGTAGCGCCTCCGAAAGCCGGGAAAACGATGCTGCTGAAGGAAATCGCCAACAGCATTACAGCGAATCAGCCTGAAGCAGAGCTGATTGTCCTATTGATCGACGAAAGACCGGAAGAGGTTACGGACATTGAGCGTTCTGTTGCTGGGGATGTCGTCAGCTCAACGTTTGATGAAGTGCCGGAAAACCATATCAAAGTAGCCGAGCTTGTGCTTGAACGCGCTATGCGCCTCGTTGAGCACAAGAAAGACGTTATTATCCTGATGGACAGTATCACACGCCTTGCCCGTGCCTACAACCTAGTGATTCCGCCGAGCGGAAGAACACTTTCCGGAGGAATTGACCCGGCAGCGTTCCACCGTCCGAAACGTTTCTTCGGGGCAGCGAGAAATATCGAAGAAGGCGGAAGCTTAACGATCCTCGCCACTGCACTTGTTGATACAGGATCTCGTATGGATGATGTAATCTATGAAGAATTCAAGGGAACGGGCAACATGGAGCTTCATCTTGACCGCTCACTGGCAGAACGCCGCATCTTCCCTGCAATCGATATTCGCCGTTCTGGAACGCGTAAGGAAGAGTTGCTTGTGCCTAAAGAGCATCTTGATCGTTTATGGTCTATCCGCAAAACGATGTCAGATTCGCCTGATTTCGCGGAAAAATTCATGAGAAAAATGAAAAAAACCAAAACAAACCAGGAATTTTTCGATATTCTCAATCAAGAATGGAAGCAGGCAAATCTATCATCAGCCAGACGATAAAATCTATTTGCAAAAGAAGTAAATCACTGATATAATTTTCTCATATGCGTTTCGGACAATGATCCGAAATAATAACTCTGTTTCCACACGGGATTCAGGGCGGAAGGAGATGGATACAATGAAAGCAGGAATTCATCCTAATTTCAAAAAAGCAACAGTTAAATGCGCTTGCGGAAATGAATTTGAAACAGGCTCAGTAAAAGAAGAGGTACGCGTTGAGATTTGCTCTGAATGCCACCCATTCTACACTGGCCGTCAAAAATTCGCTTCTGCTGATGGTCGTGTTGATCGCTTTAATAAAAAATACGGTCTTAAGTAATAATAGATTTTTCAACAGGCAAGAAGCAGTTCTTGCCTGTTTTTTGTATGTCAAAAACACAGCTGGCAGAGAGAGGGGAGCAGAGCCAATGTACATAATGAAGCAAAGCGGGTGGCTTGAGCTGATTTGCGGCAGTATGTTCTCGGGGAAATCTGAAGAGCTGATCAGAAGAGTGAAGAGAGCAACTTACGCCAAGCAGGAGGTCAGGGTCTTTAAACCTGTGATTGATAATCGATACAGCGAAGATGCTGTTGTCTCCCATAATGGAACATCTATGACGAGCTATGCCATTACTTCGGCTGCGGACATTTGGGATCATATCAGTGAGAGCACGGATGTGATCGCAGTTGACGAGGTTCAATTCTTCGATCGGGCGATCATTGATGTTTTATCAGCACTTGCCGATAAAGGATATCGTGTGATCGCAGCAGGTCTTGATATGGATTTCAGAGGAGAGCCGTTCGGCGTTGTGCCGGATATTATGGCCATCGCTGAAAGTGTGACGAAGCTGCAGGCCGTCTGTTCCGTCTGCGGATCACCGGCAAGCAGAACACAGCGGCTCATTGACGGAAAGCCGGCTTCTTATGATGATCCGGTCATTCTGGTGGGTGCGTCTGAATCCTATGAAGCAAGATGCAGACACCACCACGAAGTTCCGGGAAAATCTAAAAACTAATGCAAAACATGGGTAAAAAGATAGAAAGCACCGGCCGAAAAGCTGGTGTTTTTTTATATATTCTGACAACAATCAATTAAAAAATTTAAATAAGTGTATTAAAAAATTAAGTAATTTTCTTCCCTTGAATTTTGATTTTGACAGGCATAAAATAACTAACGTAATGTAAATAGTTTTGAGACATTGTTCGAATAATTGTCACAAAGTCGCATAAAGATCATGATCGGTTATTTTTAGATGAGTTATTACTTAACCTGGTTAACTATTTCAAGAAAGAAGGAGATTTGCTTGAATAACATAAAAAAAACTAAGGAAGGCCATTTAGAAACAACATTAAGAGGAAAAGAAGTTTTGTCTATTCCTACTTTAAACAAAGGTGTTGCTTTTACGTTAGAAGAAAGACAAGAACTTGGCTTAGAAGGACTTCTTCCGCCAACTGTACTTTCTCTTGATCAACAAGCAAAACGCGCATACGAGCAATTTAAAGCTCAGCCAGACCGCCTTCGTCAAAATGTTTACTTAAATGATCTTGCTAACCGCAATGAAGTTCTTTTCTATAAATTGCTGCAAAATCACCTGCGTGAAATGCTTCCTGTTGTATATACACCAACAGTTGGTGAAGCCATTCAAGAATACAGCCATGAATACAGAAGACCTCAAGGTATCTACTTGTCAATCGACAACATTGACGGTATTGAAAAGGCTTTTGAAAACCTTCATGCGACAGCAGGCGATATTGATCTTATCGTTGCAACTGACTCTGAAAGTATCCTTGGTATCGGTGACTGGGGAGTAGGCGGTATTAACATCGCTATCGGTAAATTGGCTGTTTACACTGCTGCAGCTGGTATTGACCCTAGCCGTGTTATTCCTGTAGTGCTTGATGTCGGTACAAACAACGAAAAACTTTTAAATGATCCTTTATACATTGGTAACCATCATGAACGTATCTCTGATGAACGTTACGAAGAATTCGTTGATGCGTATGTAAAAGCTGCGCTTAAATTCTTCCCTAAAGCGCTTCTTCACTGGGAAGACTTTGGTAACAAAAACGCGCGCAATATCATGAAAAAATACAACAACGAAATCCTGACATTCAACGATGATATTCAAGGTACAGGCGCAATTACACTAGCTGGTGTGCTTGCTGCTATGAAGAAAACAGGCGCATCTATTAAAGATCAGCGTGTAGTTGTCTTCGGTGCAGGTTCAGCTGGTATCGGTATTGCTGACCAGATCCGTGACACAATGGTGCTTGCTGGATTATCTGAAGAAGAAGCGAACAAAGCGTTCTTCACACTTGATTACAGAGGCCTGTTAACAGACGATATGGAAGGCATCCTTGATTTCCAAAAACCTTACCTTCGCAGTGCAGCAGAAGTGAAAGACTGGAAACGCGATGAAAAAGGCCAAATTCCATTCGATGAAGTGGTTCGCCAAGCGAAACCAACGATCTTAATCGGAACTTCAGGGGTTTCAGGAGCGTTCACAGAGGAAATTGTGAAAGAGATGGCATCTCACGTAGACCGTCCGGTGATCATGCCGATGTCTAACCCGACTCACCTTGCAGAAGCTGTTCCTGAAGATCTGTTCAAATGGACTGACGGAAAAGTGCTTGTAGCAACAGGAAGCCCATTTGACAATGTAGAGTACAATGGCGTTTCTTATGAAATCGGACAATCTAACAACGCATTCGCATTCCCTGGTCTTGGCCTTGGTTCAATCGTAGCTGAAGCGCGTGTTATTACACCTGCTATGTTTGCTGCAACAGCTGATGCGATTGCTGAAATGGTTGATTTTGAAACACCTGGAGCTGGATTGCTTCCAAGCATCGACAAGCTTCAAGAAGTATCTATTCAAGTTGCCATTGCTGTAGCTGAAGCAGCGATTAAAGACGGCGTAGCAAATCGTCAGCCTGAAGATGTAAAACAAGCTGTTCTTGATGCAATGTGGACACCTGAATACAAAAAAGTCATCGCAAAATAATAAGCGTGTAATTTTTCTGTCCGAGGGAAAGCTTTGTATAAAGCTAAAGTATACGGACATAGGATTTGGAGGAGAATATTTTGAGCATCTTAGATATCTTAATCCTCCTGGCACCGATCTTCTTTGTTATCGTGCTGGGTTGGTTTGCAGGACATTTCGGAAGTTATGATGCCAAGTCAGCAAAAGGGGTAAGTACGTTAGTAACGAAATACGCACTTCCAGCTCACTTTATCGCTGGTATTTTGACAACTTCCAGAAGTGAATTTTTATCACAAGTTCCGTTAATGGTTTCTTTAATTATTGGTATTGTTGGATTTTATATTGTTATTCTATTGGTTTGCAGATTTGTGTTTAAATATGATTTAACGAATTCATCTGTATTTTCTTTGAACTCTGCACAGCCGACATTCGCATTTATGGGTATCCCTGTATTGGGAAGCTTGTTCGGTGCGCAAGAGGTTGCGATTCCGATCGCTGTAACAGGTATCGTTGTTAACGCTATTCTTGATCCGCTTGCGATCATTGTAGCTACAGTGGGTGAGTCTTCTAAGAAAAACGAAGAGAGCGGCGACAGCTTCTGGAAGATGACAGGAAAATCAATCCTGCATGGTCTTTGTGAGCCGCTTGCAGCTGCTCCGTTAATCAGTATGATCTTAGTGCTGGTTTTCAATTTCACTCTTCCAGAGCTGGGTGTTAAAATGCTTGATCAGCTTGGAAGCACAACATCTGGTGTTGCTCTCTTTGCTGTCGGTGTTACCGTTGGTATTCGTAAAATCAAACTCAGCATTCCTGCTTTCGGTATTGCGTTACTCAAAGTTGCGGTTCAGCCTGCTTTAATGTTCCTGATTGCTCTTGCAGTCGGACTTCCAGCTGACCAAACAACAAAAGCGATCCTTCTTGTTGCATTCCCTGGTTCTGCCGTTGCAGCCATGATTGCGACTCGTTTTGAGAAACAAGAGGAAGAAACAGCGTCTGCGTTTGTGATCAGTGCGATTCTGTCATTGATTTCACTTCCAATTATTATTGCGCTTACTGCGTAATCAAAAAAGCTCCCTTTAAGGGGAGCTTTTTTACTTTACGTTTGAAATTTAAACAGTGACAGCAGCGGTTTTTTTCTTGTTTTTATTTTTTCGGAAGAAGCAGCAGTCTCAGGGGTCGGCTGAGCGGTGAATTCTTTCATTTGTGAGGTCAGTGATTGCAGATCGGCAAGAATGTCATCAATTTCTCTTCTGTGCTGCAGAAGCTGATAGGATACGCCTTCATCGGCTTTTTGTTTAAGCTGGCGTTCCATTTCCTCAATTCTTGCCAGCAACCCGTTTTCTTCCTGTTTTTGCTGTAACAAGGTGTCCAGCTTTTGTTCGAGCTGTTCGAGTCTTTTCTCTGTATCACTGTTTGTTTTTTGGACAAGGAAGCCTGTGCGCTTCTTATTGCTTTGCGGCACATTGATATCCTGAAGCGCCGTGCCTTCAGAAATTTGTTTTTGAACAGATTTCAGGATTTGCACATCTTCAGCCGTAAACGAATAGTGTCCGAGCTCGTTCCGTTCAGCCGGAAGGTTCAGTTGCTTCACCCACCGTTGCACTGTTTTTGCGGAGACGCCGAGTTCACTTGCTACCATATTTGTATTCATGATCCCATACCTCCTTTTTAGCTAGGTATTCGACCATGGGGAGCGGTTCCCTTCCTATTAGACAAAACAAGAAAAGATTCGGCAAAGAAAGTGGGCATCTCCCTTTTTTCTTCAAAAACTGTTATTGCTCATACAGCTCTAATGGAAGCTGATCGGGATCAAAAAAGAAGGTGAACCGCTTGCCTGTCAGCGGATCTGTCCTGATCGGCTCTGTCTCGATTCCTTTTTCGTGAAGCTCCTGAACAGCCTGTTCTAAGCTGCTGACCGTAAAGGCAAGATGACGGAGCCCTGAACCTTCAGGCCGGGTTTGACGTGCGGGCGGATCAGGGAACGAAAACAGCTCAATGACGTACGAGCCGTTAAGCGACAAATCAAGCTTGTAGGAGTCGCGCTCTTCTCGGTATGTTTCTTGTATCACCTGAAAACCGAGCTTATGTACGTAGAAGGCTTTCGACTTTTCATAATCTGAGCATATGATTGCAATATGATGTATGGATGTAAGCAATACGATCCCTCCTCTTTTTCAGTATAGCAGAGGAGGCTTTTTTAACTGGGATTGAAATGCTTTTGACTGGCGATAGTCCCTATACTATAATGAGAATGTTACGCACAGGAAAACAGAGGTGAAGACCGTGTTAGACCGTTTAAAGTCAATCGAAGAACGATATGAAAAATTAAATGAGCTTTTAAGCGATCCAGAAGTTGTCAACGATCCGAAAAAGCTTAGAGAATATTCGAAAGAGCAATCTGATATACAAGAAACAGTTGACGTATATAGACAATACAGAGATGCGTCAGAACAGCTGGCTGATGCAAAAGCGATGCTTGAGGATAAGCTTGATGCTGAGATGCGCGACATGGTGAAGGAAGAGATTTCTGAACTCCAGAAAGAAACGGAAACACTGTCAGAACGTCTAAAGGTGCTCCTGATCCCGAAAGATCCTAATGATGATAAAAACGTTATCATGGAGATCCGCGGAGCGGCAGGCGGAGAGGAAGCCGCTTTATTTGCAGGCAACCTGTACAGAATGTATTCCCGCTATGCCGAGCTTCAAGGCTGGAAAACCGAGGTCATGGAAGCGAGTGTAACCGGAACGGGCGGCTACAAAGAGATCATCTTTATGATTACGGGCAGCGGCGCATATTCTAAACTCAAATATGAAAACGGCGCTCACCGTGTTCAGCGTGTTCCGGAAACAGAATCAGGCGGCCGTATCCATACGTCTACTGCAACAGTAGCATGTCTTCCTGAGGCCGAAGAGGTAGAGGTTGACATTCATGAGAAGGATATCCGTGTTGATACGTTTGCTTCAAGCGGACCGGGCGGACAAAGCGTGAACACGACAATGTCTGCCGTTCGTCTGACGCATTTGCCGACAGGCGTTGTCGTATCATGTCAGGATGAAAAATCTCAAATCAAAAACAAAGAAAAAGCGATGAAGGTTCTCCGTGCCAGAATCTACGATAAATTTCAGCGGGAAGCACAGGCTGAATATGATCAAACACGGAAATCGGCTGTCGGATCAGGTGACCGCTCTGAGCGTATCCGCACATACAACTTCCCGCAAAACCGTGTGACGGATCACAGAATCGGCCTGACCATTCAAAAGCTTGATCAGATTCTTGAAGGAAAACTTGACGAAGTGGTTGAAGCGCTAATTGTAGAAGATCAGGCAAGCAAGCTTCAGCAGGCGGATAGTTAAGATGAAGACGATATTTGAAGCCCTGAAATGGGCTTCTTCTTATTTAACGGAAGCGGGAAGAGAAGAAAATGCAGCTGAGCTGCTTTTGCTTTATGATACCGGAATGGATAGAAGCAAGCTGCTCGCCAGCTTACAGGAACCGATTGGCGAAGATGAACTGTATCGCTTTGAACGCCACGTCGATATGCACAAAGAGGGCGTACCGGTTCAGTACATTATCGGAAGAGAGTTTTTTTACGGCCGTGAATTTATAGTAAATGATGACGTGCTGATCCCGCGTCCGGAAACGGAAGAGGTTGTCTACCATCTTCTTGAGAAATATAGAAGTGTCTTTTCTGAAGGAGAACAGCTCGATGTGGTAGATGTCGGCACCGGAAGCGGCGCAATAGCCGTCACGCTTGCTCTGGAAAACAAAAACTTTTCTGTCTCAGCGATTGATATCTCCAAAGAAGCGCTGGACGTTGCTTCAGCCAACGCTGAAAAGCTCGGAGCGGAGGTGCATTTTCTTCAAGGCGACCTGCTTGAACCCTATATTAAGGCAGGAAAAAAAGCTGATATTATCGTCTCAAACCCTCCGTATATTTCTGAAGAAGAAATGGCCGATTTATCTGAGATTGTCCGTTTCCATGAACCTTTGCATGCTCTCACCGACGGCGGAAACGGGCTGAAATTTTATAAGCGGTTTATGGAAGCTATTCCGCTGGTGATGAAGAATACCGCGCTTGTCGTCTTTGAAATCGGGTGGAAGCAGGGCGCAGCTGTAAAAGAGCTGATTCTGCATGCGTTTAAGGATGCGGAAGTTGAAGTCCTGAAGGATATTAACGGAAAAGACAGAACCATATGCGCGGTAATTCATAAGAATAAATAAGCAGCTTGCTGGTGAGTTGAGATAAGAACGGGACCATCAAGCTGTTTTAACACCAGCAAAGGGGATGTAAAAGATGAAAAAGGCCCTGACAGCAGGAATTTTACTTATTGCTATTGAAAGTATGGTGGGTTCGATTTTTGCGCATGCGATTTCTTATGAATTCATTTTCGGCATTGCGTCTCTTGTTTTGATCGGGCTTGCCATTGTGACATCGGGTTTGGCTGTAAGCGGAAGCGACCAGCGGGCAAATTATCATTCAGAAACCAAAAAAGGCCGGACAGCCCGTTTGAAAATATCAGCTGCTTTCTTTGTTGCTGCCATACCTTCTATTCTATGTTATCTATTGACCGTTTTGATCTAATGAAAAAGGAAGCCCTTAAGAGGCTTCCTTTTTTTGCAGCAAAACAGAATCCCATATCCAGTAGACAACAGCTGTTAATACAGCGAAGATGTAAAAGGCTGTATTTTGAAGCAGGGATTGCCCGGAAGGCTGCAGCACGCCAAAGATGATCGCGTTGGCGATAAACGCCGCGGCAAGATAATACAGCAAGTACAAAGGGCTGAACCGTTTCGGCTTTTTATTCATCATGATTTGAAGCGGCAGCGCGAATAGTAGGTAAGGAAATAAGAAATAAAAGGCCATCGTTACGAGAGCAGCTATAATAAAGGAATGAATGTAAATAATCGAATAAAGAACTGACATCGTGAACGCTGACAGCAGCACTGTGTAATGATATTTCATTTTAAACCTCCTAAAACACTATCGTACCATAAATTAGATTCAAAGCTTGCTAGATTTTTTTGCCGCTGCAGGTTTACTCCATACGTTCCTTGTCCATAATAGGGCTAGATACAAAGCACGGAGAGGAACGGTGGGGACCGATGAAAAAAACAGTTATCATTTGTATATATATGTTTCTTTTATTATCTGGGGCACTCGTAGGATTGGCGAAAGAAGAGACGGCACAGCAATCTGAAAATGAGCCGGTTGTCATTCCGGACGAGGCGATTCGCTTGAGAATATTGGCAAACAGCGATCGTGACGAGGACCAAGAATTAAAGCGTCGTATCAGAGACGCCGTCAATAAAGAAATCACAACATGGGTTAAGGATATTACTTCTATTGAAGAAGCGCGGCGTTTAATCCGCTCAAAGCTGCCTGAGATCAAGGAAATTGCAAAAGAAACCATGGAAAAAGAAGGCGCCAGCCAATCGATATCTGTTGATTTTGACAAAATTTCATTTCCGACAAAGCTTTACGGCAGCATGGTATATCCTGCTGGAGAATACGAAGCCATCCTGATCACGCTTGGTAACGGTGAAGGCGCGAATTGGTGGTGTGTATTATTCCCGCCGCTCTGCTTTCTTGATTTTTCAAACGGAGAAGCCGTAAAAGAACAAGAAGATAAAGAAGCCTCAAAAAAACAAACGGAAAAAGCTCTTGAGGACTTAACAGCCAAAGCGGAAAAAGCTGAAAAAGAAGATGAGAAAGAAGACGATACAGAAGTGAAATTCTTCGTCGTAGAATGGTTTTCCGATCTTTTTTCTTAATCACCAGGTCTAAAAATAGATTTGCCTCATAGATTGGAAGAAAGAACGCTGAAAACGGGGTGAACGAATGTTTTATCAACTGCGGGTGGCAAGGGAAAAGGACGGAGATATACTTGAGGAATTTTTAAAACAGGCCAAAACGAATCATGAGGGCGTAAGGGAAGGGTTCACGCAGTTTCTGATGCTGGAGGACAGCGAGAAGAACATAGCCGGCTGTCTAGGTATCGAAAAAATCAGCTGCGATCAAGCCCTGCTTCGCTCACTTGTGATATCGGACAAGCTTCACCAAGGCCATATTGTGTCGCTCTTTCAAAGCATGGAGGTGCTTTGTGAAAAGCATGAGATCAAAACGGTATACTTGGTAGCCAATCAGCATTCTTCGGCTGATTTCCTGGGGGCGATGGGATTTGAACGGGCGGAGAGTGTGCCGGAAGAGCTGTTTGCCTCGGATCATTTCTGTGAATCAAGGCAAGCGGAAGGGGCCGTCTTAATGAAAAAAGCATCTGGATAAGTGAGATTTATACACAAACTTATCCACTTCTTTATATGCGTTGTCCACAATTTGTGGATAACGCTTGTTTTATTACAGGACATCTTTTATACTTTCAAAAGGATTACACGCGTAAAACGATCGTTTTATTGTTGTGAATAAGGAGTTTGGTCAGAAATGAAAACGAAAAGATGGTTTGTGGATGTAACTGGGGAGTTATCCACAAATGATCCACAAATTACACAAGCAGCCGCTTTGCTCCGGGAAAATGAGGTTGTCGCCTTTCCGACAGAAACTGTATATGGTCTCGGCGCAAATGCGAAAAGCACAGATGCTGTCAAAAAAATATATGAAGCGAAAGGGCGGCCGAGTGATAATCCCCTGATTGTCCACATTGCGGATATCAGCCAGCTTGACGGCTTAACCGGTCCGGCGCCAGAAAAAGCGAAAATATTAATGAAGCGCTTTTGGCCAGGGGCGCTTACACTTATTTTACCTTGTACACCTGGTGCGCTGTCACCCCGTGTAACCGCAGGACTGGATACAGTGGCCGTCAGAATGCCTGATCATCCTCTGGCTCTGGCACTCATCCGTGCCGCGGGTCTCCCGATTGCAGCGCCGAGTGCTAATTTATCGGGCAAACCAAGCCCGACAAAGGCTGAACACGTGGCTCACGACTTGGAGGGCCGCATAGCGGGAATAATGGATGGGGGAGCTACTGGAATCGGTGTTGAATCAACCGTACTTTCATGTGCGGGAGACATTCCTGTGCTCCTTCGTCCGGGCGGCATTACAAAAGAACAAATAGAAGCTGAAATCGGACCGATTCTTGTGGATAAAGGGCTTGCCGATCAAAATGAGAAGCCGATTTCTCCGGGAATGAAATATACACATTACGCGCCGTCAGCGCCGCTTGTTGTATCTGAAGGCAGCCCTGAGCGCATTCAAACGCTCATTCAAGAATATCAGCGGGGCGGAAAACGGGTCGGCGTCCTGACGACAGAAGAAAACGCGGATTTTTATTCAGCTGACTATGTCAAGAGATGCGGCAGAAGAGATCAGCTTGAAACAGTCGCGGCAGCTCTTTATGATGCACTGCGCAGTTTTGATGAAGAAAAGGTTGATTTTATTATTGCAGAATCGTTTCCTGACACAGGCGTCGGACTTGCTATTATGAACAGGCTGATGAAAGCAGCCGGAGGAAGAGTGATTCGCTGACACAGTCAGAAGTTCTAACCCTTTTTGGACATGCATAGGCTAAAAAAGCGGGCGTGTCCAAGGGGGTTATGTATGTGATGTCGGAAATGTTTATAGGCGAACTGATTACCTTAAGCATCATGGCGTTTGCTTTAGGAATGGATGCTTTTTCTGTGGGCCTGGGAATGGGTATGGTCAAACTCAGAAAAAAGCAGATATTCTATATTGGATTCATTATCGGTCTCTTTCACGTCATCATGCCTCTCGGAGGGATGGCGGCGGGAACTATGCTGTCAGGGCTCCTCGGTATGGTAGCTGTATATATCGGGGGTTCACTGCTGTTTGTTCTCGGTGTTCAAATGGTGATCGCATCTTTTAAACAGTCAGAAGAACGTTTGATGTCGCCGGCTGGGCCTGGCTTATTGTTATTTGCAGTCGGCGTCAGCCTCGATAGTTTCTCCGTCGGTCTGAGTCTGGGAATATACGGCTCGCACCCGCTTCTCACCATTACCCTGTTTGGGCTTTTCAGCATGATGTTGACTTGGCTGGGCCTGCTGATCGGAAAACAAGTGCAGTCCTGGCTCGGCTCATACAGTGAAGCGCTCGGGGGAACCATATTAATCGTATTTGGCCTTAAGCTGCTTTTGCCAATTTAATATACCAATAAAAGAAACGATGTCGCCGTTTCTTTTTTCTTCATATATAATAGAAAAAACAAGGGG
Source organism: Bacillus sp. LBG-1-113 (assembly GCF_020708615.1). Lineage (NCBI taxonomy): Bacteria > Bacillati > Bacillota > Bacilli > Caryophanales > Bacillaceae > Bacillus > Bacillus sp. LBG-1-113. Next base: position 425,895 of record NZ_JAJFDG010000003.1, read on the forward strand.
TGACTGACATGAACATCATTTTTGTCTGTACTGGAAATACGTGCCGCAGTCCAATGGCTGAGGCGCTTTTTAAATCAATCGCTGAAACGGAAGGGCTGGATGTCAGCGTCCGCTCGGCAGGCGTATTTGCCTCACCTAACGGAAAAGCGTCGCCTCACGCGGTCGAAGCGCTTTTTGAAAAACGCATTGCCCTTAATCATGTTTCTTCGCCATTAACTGAAGAACATATGGAATCGGCAGATTTGGTTCTGGCAATGACCCACCAGCACAAACAGGTCATCGTCAGCCAATTCGAACGTTATCGTGATAAAGTGTTTACGCTAAAAGAATACGTGACAGGCAGCCGGGGCGATATTATAGACCCGTTTGGCGGCACCATTGAGATCTATAAAAAAACGAGAGATGAGCTTGAAGCGCTTCTTCAGCAGCTTGCAGAACAATTGAAAAATGACGGTAAATAACTTGTCAGAGAATCTGCAAACAGGTCATTTGCAAATCCTGCGTGAAGGAGTAGAATATAGTGAAAAGCACATCGATATGGTGTGAATCAAAGAGCGGACAGGCTGCGCGGTCAACAAAGCGGGCGGGCCGCATTACATACGCTGGGAGGAAAAGCTGATGAAAGTAGCCATAGCATCGGATCATGGCGGCGTCCATATTCGAAACGAAATCAAAGAACTAATGGACGAATTGCAAATTGAGTATATTGATATGGGCTGTGACTGCGGCAGCGGATCTGTCGATTATCCGGACTACGCTTTTCCGGTGGCCGAGAAAGTAGTAAGCGGTGAAGTGGACAGAGGGATTTTAATTTGCGGGACAGGCATTGGCATGAGTATTTCCGCCAATAAAGTCAAAGGCATCCGCTGTGCGCTGGCACATGATACATTCAGTGCAAAGGCGACGAGAGAACATAATGATACAAATATCCTCGCGATGGGCGAACGCGTAATTGGACCCGGTTTGGCACGGGAAATTGCGAAAATCTGGCTGACCACTGAATTTACTGGCGGAAGACATCAGACCCGCATCGGAAAAATCTCGGACTATGAAGAGAAAAACCTGTAGGGGTGCTGTTCTATGAGTGAGATCACACAAACATGGAAGACGATGCTGTCAGAGTTTCAGGACAAAGCGGAATTGAGAGAAAATCAGATATTTGTCCTTGGGTGCAGCACAAGCGAAGTGGCCGGCAGCCATATCGGCACATCAGGCAGTACAGACATCGCGGCAAGCATCTACAGCGGACTTGCAGAGCTGAAGGAACAAACGGGAATCCATCTGGCGTTTCAATGCTGCGAGCATTTAAACAGAGCGCTTGTAGTGGAGGAAGAAACGGCCGAGCTGTTTAGGCTTCCGGCCGTTTCCGCAGTGCCTGTTCCAAAGGCCGGCGGGGCGATGGCTTCTTACGCGTTTAAGCAGATGAAGTCTCCTGTTCTGGTAGAAACCATTCAGGCAGATGCCGGAATAGATATAGGCGACACGTTTATCGGCATGCACTTAAAGCCGGTAGCTGTTCCTGTACGCATCTCTCAGAACAGTCTCGGTGCAGCCCATGTGACATTGGCGCGGACACGGCCAAAGCTGATCGGCGGAATGCGGGCAGTTTATGAGTGTGAATGAGAAAGGACTGCATGGGCCAGTCTTTTCTTTCATTTGCGCGGCTGAAATAAATTCCGAACTTTAAATTAAATTTAAGTAATAAATATTCGTTTTTGCCAATAAAATTTTTGTTTTTTTGAAAATAATCTTTTACATGGGCCTAAAAAACCATGTACAATAGTGGTGGTAAAAACAAAGAACAGGATACGGATAGGAGAGGATCTCGCTGATGAAACATTTACCTGCGCAAGACGAACAGGTGTTTAACGCCATTAAAAATGAGCGTGAACGCCAACAGACGAAAATCGAATTGATTGCTTCTGAAAACTTTGTAAGTGAAGCGGTTATGGAAGCACAAGGTTCTGTTTTAACAAACAAATACGCTGAAGGATATCCTGGCAAACGCTATTATGGCGGATGTGAGCACGTCGATGTCGTTGAAGATATCGCTCGTGACCGCGCGAAGGAAATCTTTGGAGCGGAGCACGTAAACGTTCAGCCTCATTCAGGCGCACAAGCAAACATGGCTGTCTATTTCACGATTTTGGAACAAGGCGATACTGTACTTGGGATGAACCTCTCCCACGGCGGTCATTTAACACACGGAAGTCCAGTTAACTTCAGCGGTGTTCAATATAACTTTGTTGAGTACGGCGTAGATAAAGAAACTCAATATATTGATTACGATGACGTGCGTGAAAAAGCCCTCGCTCACAAGCCTAAGCTAATTGTTGCAGGAGCAAGTGCGTATCCTCGTACAATCGACTTTAAGAAATTCCGTGAAATTGCTGATGAAGTCGGCGCTTACTTTATGGTGGATATGGCGCATATCGCAGGACTTGTTGCGGCAGGCCTCCATCCAAACCCGGTTCCTTACGCTGATTTCGTTACAACAACGACACATAAAACACTTCGCGGACCTCGCGGCGGTATGATCCTTTGCCGTGAAGAGTTCGGCAAGAAAATTGATAAGTCCATCTTCCCTGGCATTCAAGGCGGCCCGCTGATGCATGTAATTGCCGCAAAAGCTGTTTCATTCGGCGAAGTATTGCGTGATGATTTCAAAACGTACGCACAAAACGTGATTTCAAATGCGAAGCGTCTTGCAGAATCATTAACAAAAGAGGGCATTCAGCTCGTTTCAGGCGGAACTGACAACCACCTCATCCTAGTTGATCTTCGTTCTCTTGGACTGACAGGTAAGGTTGCAGAGCATGTGCTTGATGAAATCGGGATTACATCAAACAAAAACGCGATTCCATACGATCCTGAAAAACCGTTCGTAACAAGCGGTATCCGTCTCGGAACAGCTGCTGTGACAAGCCGCGGTTTTGACGGAGAGGCATTGGATGAAGTCGGTGCCATCATTGCGCTTGCATTGAAAAACCACGAAGATGAAGGAAAACTTGAAGAAGCAAGACAGCGCGTAGCTGCTCTGACTGGCAAGTTCCCTCTATATAAAGAATTAGATTACTAAGATTGAAAAACCCGCTCGGGCTTATGCCCGGCGGGTTTTTTGACGATGTTCTTGAAACTCAATGTCTTTTTTTGTAGAATCAATAGAAGTGTGAAATTGTCGATGGGACAATAAAAAAGGAGCTGAAACACAGTATGGGAAAGGTTTATGTATTTGATCATCCTTTAATTCAGCATAAGCTGACATATATTCGGAATGTAGAGACAGGCACGAAGGATTTTAGAGAGCTTGTAGACGAAGTCGCCACGCTTATGGCGTTTGAAATTACCCGTGATCTCCCTCTAGAGGAAGTGGATATCAACACACCGGTTCAGGCTGCAAAATCGAAAGTCATCTCAGGGAAAAAACTGGGGGTAGTTCCTATTCTCAGAGCAGGTTTAGGAATGGTTGAAGGCATCTTAAAACTGATCCCTGCGGCAAAAGTGGGACATGTCGGTCTGTACCGTGATCCTGAAACCTTAAAACCCGTGGAATACTATGTGAAGCTTCCTTCTGATGTGGAAGAGCGTGAATTCATCGTGGTTGACCCGATGCTGGCTACAGGCGGTTCCGCAGTTGAAGCGATTAACAGCCTCAAAAAACGCGGTGCGAAAAACATCCGTTTCATGTGTCTCGTAGCTGCTCCTGAAGGTGTGGAAGAATTGCAGAAGCATCATTCTGACGTGGATATTTACATAGCGGCGCTTGATGAAAAATTAAATGAAAAAGGTTATATTGTTCCGGGTCTCGGAGATGCAGGGGACCGTATGTTCGGAACAAAATAAAAAAGAAAACCCGCCAACGGGTTTTCTTCAGCTTGTAGAGAAAACGATGTTTTTTCTACAAGCTTTTTTGTTTTGTGCTGTTTCTTTGGATTTTCAGCTGATTTCAGAAACAGAAAAAGAGCTCCCACATACCTAACTCTGCTTGGCTAGGTAT